>CAZSYU010000031.1:40617-41734 GCA_964611345.1 uncultured Pseudomonadales bacterium | reverse complement strand
GACACGCTAGCTTCAGGTGCTAGTGGGGGCAACCCCGTGGAGGTTCAAGTCCTCTTCTCGGCACCAATTTCACGCGCACCCTACAGCAATCCCTCGCGTTGAGTTAACAGCGTTTCGGTAACTCATAAGACAACTCGCAGGATAACTAACAAGTTAGTTACCTATCCCCTAATTCTCTTCACCACTTCCACCGCGCTTTTTGCCATCCTCCCTCAATGCGACCAGACCCAGAACTTATCAGCAACGCGGCACCGCAGGACTATCACCTGCACTATGCGCTCAAGCAGGCTCCGTTTGGCATAGAGTCAGACACCGCCTTGTTTGTGCTGTCTGAGGGCCACGAAGAAGCCCTCGACAAACTTTATCGCGGCCTGCTCGCACGCAAGAGCCTGTTATTGGTAACCGGTGCCCCAGGCACGGGCAAAACCCTGCTGCTGCAAACCTTGCAGACCCTAGGTGTGGAGCGTTTTGATTACCTGCACCTGCACCCCCAAGACCGCCACAAGACGTCACTGGGCAATCTGTTGCTGCGCGCTGTCGCTAGTAACGAAGACGGTACAGAACCCAGCGAGCGCAATCGCCTGCAAACCAACAGAGACTTGCGCAACTACCTGCAAAAGGCCCGCACCGACGGCCGTCGTATGGTTGTGGTTATTGATGACGCGCAAGAATTGACCGATGCGCAGCTGCATGAGCTTCGCCAGTGGTCAAATCTGGATGACCATAACGGCACGCTACTACAGTTTCTGCTCGCCGGGCAGCGGAGCCTGGCTGAACGATTAAACAGGCACAAGCATACGAACTTGAAACACCGCATCGGCTGCCGCTTCAATCTACCGGCACTCACGCTCGGCGAAACCCAACGTTACATCGCCCACCGCTGTCGGCTGGCGGGAGCATCGCGGTTGCTGTTTGAGCGAGCGGTCATCATCCGAATCTATTCCCTCACCCGTGGTTTACCCCGGCTCATTAACACCGTGGCCGACGCACTGCTGCTACAGGCATTCTTGCGCGGCGGCCGGAGCGTGGAAGTAGAAGATGTACGACTGGTTAGTCGGGATCTGGACCTGCGTTATGCGCCCATCATTAACCGGCCCGAGAACCGACCCGAGGCCCA
>CAZSYU010000031.1:9627-40517 GCA_964611345.1 uncultured Pseudomonadales bacterium | reverse complement strand
GCCCACTCCGAAGCCTTGTCGAACACCAGGTTAGCCGATGACCCAGAGGATGCCGGGCAGTGATAGCAAGAATAGCGAGCCTTGATCGCGGTGACTTGCAGCGCTTCAAACAACCGTTAAACCTTTCTCTGGGTAAATGTCTGGGCGATTCGCGAACACTGCGCAATCCAATAACGTCAGGACTACAAAGCATTGCGAAATTATTATGCAATTTTGTTAACATAAACTTTGATATAATAAGCATCGAAGTACACCCTGTACCGGGCGCGGTTGCATCATGAACCTCGAAACCTTTAAAGCACGAGCACGACGAAAACTGGCATTGCCTGGGCGCAAGGCCGAGTCGCTGGCTGCGCCTGATCCCTCCGCTACCACAACAACGCCCAAACCTGCTTCCGAAACGAGTTCCAATAGCGCCACGCAGTCTCAGGCCAGCACTATGATCACACCCAAAGTCCCCGCAAGCAGTTCTGCCTCAGCAGAATCTGCGTCCGCAGGTTCCGCGCTTAACTCAGCAAGAGGCGCGGATCGATTTGCGGCAGCTCTGGATGTGGCCAGCCAGTCATCTGCGGCGCAGTCTGAAACCAGCGAGCGCGATACTCTGGAGGCTACTAAGTCCAGCGCTTCAGAGCCAAGCGACCCGCGCAGCGATAACTTTGCACCCCGAGAGCCCAGAGCGGCCAAACCTCAGCCGCGCAGTGGGTCGATGTCCACGCGCCATATGTCGAGTGACGAGCAGCTCGCCCACCTGCGATTACTCCTGTTAGGCGACGAGCAAGACACGCAACAAGACCAGATAAATACCGTGTATCGCCGCACTCAATCCAGCGTAGATACGCTGCGCCGCGATATGGATGCACGCCTGACCGACCTGTCGCAATATGTTGAACAGCTTGAACAATCGCTGCTCAACAATCTCGACAATCAAAGTAAAAATCTGTCAAGTGACGCGACCGGCGCATTGTCGCGCCACGAGCAACGCCTCGACGCACTCGACACTCGGCTCGATTCCGTACTCGACAAAGCACTCAAATCTGCCCGCGCTGACAGGGACACCCAGCGCCAGCAGGACCGTGAGAATCTGGACAAAAGATTGACTGAGCTGTCGCAACGACATGACAAAATGCTGAATGACTTAAGCGATCGCCTCGACCGCGGTCTCGCACAGATGGAAAGCAGCATCAGCGATCAACTCAAGACGCACTCACCCGGCATAGCAAACTTGCAAGAACAATCCATGGTCGGTATTCGTGAACAACTCGCTGGCCTCATTGATGAGCGGGTGAGCATTCTGAACAGAGAACAAGATAAAAGCCTTACCGATCTACGCGAGACCGTGTTGATGCACACCAGCAGCATCAAAGAAGAGCTACAATCTCAGACTGAGCAACAAAGCAGTCAACTAACGACCCATCGAGAAGAGATGGAGGCTCAGTTCAACCGAGCAATCCTGTCACTAAACGACAACAAGGTTAGTCATAGACAATTAAGCGAGCTACTCAACCGACTGGCAGATCGAGTAAAACAACTCTAATCTTCCACTTCCTGGTCTCGCACTAGCGTAAACAATGTCATGACCCCAAGCGTCCGACAGCTCGCACTACTTGCTCTCGTTGGCCTGTCCGTTTGGCTCGGCTACCTGCTTGGCACGGGCCGCCCGCTACCAACACCCGCCACAGCTATCACCGCACCCGAAACTGCAGTGCCACAGCAGATCCAAGCCGAAGAGAAGATTGTCAGCTCCCAACCCACCCCAGACGATGTCTACGCCAGGATTGCCGGTATTAACGCACGCATAGAGCATCTCGGTGCGCAGTCGGATGATCGCATCATCGACCTGGAGCGCGGGCGATTGCTGAACGACCTTGCTATCGAGCTGAACGGTGTAAACGGTGCTCTGTTCGCAGATAGCATTCGCTACTACAACGCCTTGTTGCCGCGTGATGGTGCTGGCCTGTTGCTCGAATCTCACCATCACCGCAGCAACAAACGTTGGCAAGCAGCAATGGAGCCCTTGCTCGCTGCGGCCGAGTTTCCAGAATCAAACGAACAACTGGCCCAGATTCATGCAGAACAGGCGCAAGTTGTGGAACAAATCTACAGCGAGTTTGCCGATCGCGACGACTGGATTGGTTTATCAGACTATTTCGCGGAGCTGCTGCTACGTGACCCAAACAACGATCGTATTCGGTTGCGCCTGGCGAGCGTGCAAGCTCAGGCAGGCGACCTCGAAACAGCCATAGAGACGCTCGATGGCACAGGCACCGAGGGTGTGTCACGACAGGAGATTGACGAACTGCGCAACGAACTCTTACGCACTAACGAGGAACCCATACGCTTTCGCGATGAAGGTGGTGCTCTGGTGGCACGCGCCACACTTAACTCCTCTGCCATTGAATTGCTCGTTGACACCGGAGCCACCAAGACCGCGCTCGCCACCAGCACCCTGCAGCGACTGGGCGCCTATCCTCTGAACCAAAGTGCCCAGGTGCAAACCGCGTCGGGACGCATCACGGCCCAGCTATACAGGGTGCCTGAGCTAATCGTAGAGAACTTCCAGTTCCGCGACCTGACCGTATTGGCACTCGACAATCCGCCGGCTCGCTGGGACGGCCTGCTGGGCATGGATTTGCTGCGCGAAATGAACACCGACCTACCAGGCCGACAATAAGCCGCACCCCTGGGGCGAGTAGCGAGCCCGCCAACCCCCGAGACACCTGAAGCAGCCAGCAGGCTATACTCAGACCCACAAGAAATTTCTATTTTTGGGGGGTCACACGTATGCCATCAGCTGCAACAAAAAACGGAGCAAAACAGGCTCCAAAATGGCGCCAGTCGGCATGCATTCTGTGTAGCGCGAATTGCGGTATAGAAGTTACGTTGGGCGGGGACAACAACCGCGAAATAATCCGCACTCGCGGCGACAAAGCGCACCCGGGCAGCAAAGGTTACCTGTGCAACAAAGCATCCCGCCTGAACCACTACCAGAACCGCGCAGATCGCTTAACTTCACCCATGCGGAGAAATGCACAAGGTGGCTATGACGCCATAGACTGGGATACGGCCATCGCAGAGATCGCTGACAAACTCAGTACGGTGCGCGACACGCATGGTGGCGAGAGTATTTTCTATTACGGCGGCGGCGGCCAGGGCAACCATCTACCCGGTGTCCACGCCCAAAGCACCATTTCAAGCCTTGGCATCAAATACCGCTCCAACGCCCTTGCCCAGGAGAAGACAGGCGAGTTTTGGGTGAGCGACCATATGCTCGGTAACTGGGCACATGGTGACTTTGAGCACTGCGACGTCGCCATATTTCTTGGCAAAAACCCCTGGCATTCCCACGGCATTCAACAAGCGCGCGCCACATTGCGAGAGATCTCTAAAGACCCCAAACGTACACTCATTGTTATCGACCCCGCACGCACCGAGAGTGCTGAGCTCGCCGATATCCATCTCGCAGTGAAGCCAGCGAGCGACGCCTGGTTGCTCGCCGCTCTGGCAGCCGTGATGCTAGAGGAAAATTTGTTCGATGAAGATTTCATCGAGTCACACATCAGCGGCATGGACGACGTTAGAGCTGCACTTGGTCATGTCGACATCGCGCGCAACGCGAAGTTGTGTGGCATCAGCGAAGACCAGATCAGAACTACCGCACGCACGATCGCCGCCGCAAATGCTGTTGCGATGTTTGAAGATCTGGGCGTGCAGATGAATCGCCACTCCACCCTCATCAGCTACTTGCAACGCCTGCTGTGGCTGCCCACCGGCAACTTCGGCCGCGCAGGCACGCAGTATATTCCCAACTCGTTCACAAACTTTGGGGCGGGCCGCTTGAGCGGCAAGTCGCCTGTTACGCAGTCGCCAATACTCGGCGGCCTTGTGCCGTGTAATCTGATCACCGATGAAATTCTAACCGACCACCCTGACCGTTTTCGGGCAATGATCATCGAAGCGGTCAACCCGGTGCACTCACTGGCCGAAAGCCAACGATTTCGTGAGGCGATGCGCGCACTCGACGTAAGCGTAGTGATAGACGTTGCCATGACAGAGAGCGCTCGCGAGGCTGATTATGTTTTACCAAGCGCCACCCAATACGAAAAAGCAGAAGCCACGTTCTTTAACTTTGAGTTTCCCAACAACTACTTTCACGTTCGACACCCACTATTCCCGCCACTCAAAGGCACGCTGAGCGAGGCTGAAATTCACGCCCGGCTCGCCGAGGCGTTGGGTACATTGCCCACCGAGCGTGTCGCAGACCTGAACGTGGCACTGGGGAGCGGTCGTGATGCGTTTCGCGCAGCTGTTATGCAGGGTCTCGCCGAGGACCCCTCCCTGATGGGTGTAGCGCCCGCACTGCTGTATCGCACCTTAGGTCAGCAACACCTCGGCGCCGAACTTGCCCCTGCCGCCGCCTTGTGGGCCCTAACCCAACGGTTTGCTCCCACCAGTGCAAGCGCCGTACGGGCGAGTAGCGAGGCCCTTGCGAATACCCACGACGCCGAACTTGGTGACGCTCTGTTTGATCACATAGTTTCCAGTCCGTCGGGTGCTGTCATTTCGAGCGAAGACTGGAGCGCTGCATGGTCACGCGTGAATACAGCCGACGGTCGCATACATCTGAACCAACCCGAAATGCTCGACGAAATGGCGGTGCTGAACAGCGAGCAGCCTTTTAGTGCGCCCGCGGCATACCCATTTGTGTTGTCTGCAGGAGAACGCCGGGCATTCACCGCCAATACCATCGTGCGCGACCCCGATTGGAAGCGAAAAGACCGGGCAGGAACACTCCGCATCAATCCAAACGATGCGCGGCGATTGAACCTCGGTGATGGCGCAACAGCCCGGGTGACAACCGCCACCGGAATAGCCGAAGCGGTCGTGGAAATCAGTGAGCGCATGCAGGAAGGGCATGTTGCGCTGCCAAACGGCGCCGGTCTGATCTATCCGGACCAAGCAGCCGCCGAGGGTGAAGATGTGGTGGGTGTAGCGCCTAACGAACTCACCTCCAGACTCGACCGCGATAGGTTCGCGGGTACGCCATGGCACAAATCGGTCCCTGCCCAATTGGAGGCAATTTAGTGGCTGCAGCAGCTTTAGGCGGCGCAAACACAACAACCAGCGCCGAGGCAGCAACAGAGATCAACACCAACCCCCTGGGCGAACAACTGCCTGAATTCGCCGACTATCTGCCGGCAGATCTGCAACCCGCCTGGGAAACTATCTCCAACTATCCCGCGCTGCAGAGTTTGATTATTGCAGTCCTGTTTTTTGTACTGGCGTACATCGTTCGAAGCATCCTTATTCGAACGTTATCCAGCCTGGCCAGTCGCTCGGCCACCACGCTCGACGACGAAATCATCGACTACTTGCGCCGGCCCTTGTTCGTGGCGATCTTCCTCTTTGGCCTCACTCTGGCGACTAAAACCGCACATCTGCCTGGCGGCACAGAGTTCATCGTAAACGGTTTCTTGTCGCTCATTATCGTGAGCTGGATCTCGGCCATGATGAACATTTGCGGCGTCTTGCTTACTGCTCTTGGCAATCAGAAAGGGCGCGTGAAGATCATTGAGGAACGCACCATCCCCATCTTGGATCTGGTGTCCAAGATACTGATCTTGCTGGTAGGCAGTTACACCCTGTTACTTGTATGGGGAATCAATCCCGTGGGTTGGCTCGCAAGTGCGGGTATCGTCGGTATTGCTCTGGGTTTTGCAGCCAAAGACACCCTGGCTAACCTGTTCGCCGGTTTCTTTATTTTGGCCGATGCCCCATACAAGCTTGGCGACTACGTTAATCTGGATAGCGGCGAACGCGGCAAGGTGACCCGTATTGGTATGCGCAGCACCCGGCTACTGACGCGCGACGACGTTGAGATTACGCTGCCCAACGCGTTGATCGCCAACTCTAAAATTGTCAACGAGTCGGGCGGCCCGTACACCAAGATGCGCGTTCGCCTAAACGTAGGTGCCGCCTACGGCAGCGACGTTGATAAGGTCTGCGAAGTTCTGCAACAGGTAGGAGATGACCACAAAGACATTCTTGGCTACCCGGCACCAAGAGTACGCATGCGTGCCTTTGGCGCCTCCAGTCTCGACTTTCAGCTCATGGGCTGGATCAGTCGCCCGGCAGACCGCGGCCGCATCTTGCACGAGCTGTTGCTGGATACTTACAAGGCCTTTGCCGGCGCCGGACTGGAAATTCCTTACACAAAAACCGATGTGTACATTAAGGAAATGCCGACTCAGACCAGCAGCTAAATCGTTTGGCTGAGTGGGGCGCTCAGGCTGCGGAGAGTTCACCCGCAGCCAGTAACGCTTGATAACGCACTGGCGTGATCAGACCCAGCCGTTCCCGCACAGTGACTATCGGCTCACCAAGCATTGCCTCCCAGTCTTGGCCCGGCAACCAGGCCGCGCGGCGGCCATCACGATACGCCCGGAACACCGCGCCGAAAACACGGCGGCCGTAGTATTGGGACACTTTGCAGCTGCCTACAAGCGCAATAACGCCAATGCCGCGATCACGCGTTTGCGCGTAGGTAAACGCCAAGAGACAGACCTCACCCAATTCATCTCGACCGTAATCTGTCAGCGTATGCCACAGATCATGCTGGTCACGCAGCCGCTCACTGTAGAGCTTCTGGTCGGCGTTGACATAGCACTCGCGGCCCGCACTGGCATCCACCAGACCGTCTGCGGTGATGTTGCCGTTACGCACAAAGCGCAGATAGTGCGCAGCCAGACTGCCCCTGGGATGCACATCAAGCGCCGACTGATCGAGCAATTGGTCCAGCAGTACACGCCGCTCGGAAAGCACTTGCTGGCCCACCGGGAGCTGCCGAAAGCGCCGCAAGCCCCGAACAAGCGAGGAACCCGCCAGAGCACCAAGTACATTAAATACTTCCTCGGTGCGTTGTGGGTCTTGAATAAGGCGCCGCAACGCGCGCAGGGCCACGAGCGGTTGCAGTCGCGCAGGGTTGGGCTGAGGGTCGGAACTGGCGTGAGTGGTATCGCTGAACACGGGACAATCCTTGCTAACATTGATGTCAATAGCGGCATTCTCACCTTTATCAACATTGGTGTCAATAAGGAATTAGTGGGATAGTAGACTTTTTCAGGCACCGCATCCGTTGACCACTGCCAGCCGCACAAAACCATCCCCGCGCAAGCGCCGCACTCCGGAGCAAGCTCGCGCCGATATTCTCGGTGCGGCTGAAAACCGCCTGCAGAAACTGGGCCTGGAAGGCTTAAATGTCGTTGGGGTTGCCGAAGACGCCGGCCTGTCGCACGCGAGCGTTATCCACCACTTTGGTAACACCGCCGGGATGCGCAAGGCGCTGGCCGAGCGCATGACTGAGGCGCTACTTCGTGATCTCGTTGGCGCATTGAAGAACAACACCGAGCCGCAGAAAATTCTCGCTGCCCTGTTTCACGCCATGATCGGCGGCGGGCACGCCAAGCTGTTCGCCTGGCGCGCCTTAAACGAAACCGAATCAGAACTGCCAGACGCTGCGGTACAGCGCCTGTTCAAAGAACTGATGCGGCGCACCGGTGAACGCTTCGATGAGGATGATGCTGAACTGATACGCAACAATCTGCTGCTCATCGCGAGTTCTGCGATTGGGCTGGGGGTTTGTGGCAACGCTCTACCTGCGCTCCTGGGCGTTGCAGAAATAGACAACAATCAATTCGCAGATTGGTTAGCCAATCTGTTATTGAGCGCCCAAATAGAAGACTAAACCTGCTTGAAAACCCGCAAGCAAACCTGCCAGAAAATCAATGACCGAGCAAAACAGGCTGCGCGCCGAATTACAGAACAACGCTGAGACCTTTACGGGAGGCGACTGGGGTAATGTGATTAAGGCGGTACAAAACGGCAATGAAGCCGCCCGCAATATGCTTGCCGCGGGTGTGCTCTGCGCGGGCTTCCGCGAGCCACGGGCCGTTGATGCCCTCTACGATGAACTGGCAAGCCAATGGTTAGGTAACCGCGTAGCTGCGCAGCAAGCGTTTCTATCCGAACCTTTACCTGCTTTCACAGGCACCGCGTTCACGCCGGAGTTTTGGACTGCCTTGTGGGAACTGCTCGACGACTCCGCCGATATGGACGCACTCAATCTCACGGCCAGAGTTGCCGCTCTGGGCGGTGTGCTCGATGCACAATTTGGCGAGCTCGCCGAAGCCCGCAGCCACGCCCACGAGGGGGCCGCTAACGCGCAGCAGCAAACACCACCGCCCATGATCGATCTGGCTGAACTTAAGCAGGCGCCAACAAATTCCCTGGCCGGTGAGCTGCACAGCATGCTGGTAGACAATGGCTACGACGCTGAAGTGCTCGACAGACAAGCTCTGGGACTGGGTGAGCTACCGCCTGCACTGCGCTATCTCAACACACGCATCCTGCAAATGCATGATGTTTGGCACCTCACTGCTGGCTACCAAACCACCAGCCTGCATGAGATCGCCATCAGCGCCTTTCAGCTGGCGCAGTTCGGGCATAACTATTCAGCCATGTTTCTGGCGGTGGTGATCACCGTGGCCAGCACAGCAAGACCGGAAGGGTTGCCTATTTTGCTGCAGATTATCAGCGAGGCCTGGCAACACGGTCGCACCACGCCCTCGTTCATGGCCATCGACTGGGAACAACAATGGCACAAGCCTATCGATGCGATTCGCACCGAACAAGGCATTGTGCCATTCAAGAGTCAGCTACCGGCAGACCTCTTCGAGACGCTTGCGCAAGCTAACGCCTAGCCCGCGGCGTTGTAGCCAAGAATCGCTTTCACTTCCAAAAACTCTTCCAGGCCATAGCGACCAAACTCGCGCCCGTTACCCGATTGCTTATAACCACCAAACGGGGCCTCGTTGTTCACGGGCGCACCATTCAAATGCACATTACCCGTGCGAATCTGCCGGGCAATTTTTTTCGCGCGCTCTTCGCTACCCGAGATGTACCCGGACAGGCCGTAGAGCGTCTCATTGGCAATCCGTACCGCATCGGCATCGTCTTCGTAACCAATCAATGACAACACCGGACCAAATATTTCTTCCTGCGCGATAGTCATGTCGTTGGTGACATGAGAGAACACTGTTGGCCGCACAAAATAGCCCGCGTTCATACCTTCAGGCCGACCTGTGCCGCCCACCTGCAGGTTGGCGCCTTCGTCGATACCCTTTTGAATGAGCCCCTGAATCTTCTCGTATTGCACTGCAGACACAACGGGGCCAATGGCCACACCCTCTGCCTTCGGATCCCCAACGGTCACATTTTCTGCAGCCGCTTTGGCAATGGCAGCCGCCTCATCCATGCGGGCGTTGGGAACCAACATGCGCGTCGGAGCATTACAGCTTTGGCCTGAGTTCATGCACATACCAAACACATCACGGGAAATTGCTTTCTGCAAGTCGGCATCGTCGAGAATAATGTTTGCAGACTTGCCACCAAGTTCTTGCGCAACCCGCTTAACACTGGGCGCCGCTGCCTTCGCCACTTCAACCCCGGCCCGGGTTGAACCAGTGAACGACATCATGTCGATCTGCGGGTGGCTGGACATGGCGGCGCCCACTTCAGGGCCGTCGCCATTGATCAGGTTGAATACACCGGCAGGTACGCCGGCGTCGTGCATAACCTCAGCAAACAACAGCGCATTGTTAGGCGCGACCTCAGAAGGCTTGAGCACCATGGTGCAGCCTGCAGCCAACGCGGGCGCAACTTTGCAGGCAATCTGGTTCAGCGGCCAGTTCCACGGCGTGATAAAGCCACACACACCTGCAGGTTCGCGAACAACCCGTGCAGTGCCCAAATCTTCTTCAAACTCGAAGTCTTTCAGCACTTGCAAGGTTGTCATGAAGTGACCCAACCCAGAGGGTGCCTGTGCTGCATTAGCCAGCGGCATGGGGGCCCCCATTTCATCTGAAATCGCTTCTGCCATTGCTGGCAAAAACTTCTTGTAGGAAGCCACGATGCGCTCGAGCAGCTCGATCCGTTGTTCTTTGGTGGTTTGCGAATAACTATCAAACGCCTGTGCTGCGGCCTGGACGGCCCGGTCGGCGTCTGCCGCATTACCCATTGCGATCTGGTTAATCACCTGTTCAGTTGCAGGATTAATCACATCGAGTCGGTCCTGCCCTAATGGGTTAACCCACTCACCGTTGATATAGAATTTAGTCGCGTTAGCCAGATCGGCCATAGTGTCTCTCCTGAGATTTTAATTCGGAATCACTCTGCATTTTAACGCACCTAACCCACGCAAACATCAGCAACACGAAAAAGGACCAGCCATGATACTTGTGCTCGCAAACATCGAAACCACCGAAGCAGCAATCGAACCTATGAAGGCAGCAATCGCAGCCATGGAACTTGCCAGTCAGGCGGAACCGGGTTGCATTAGTTACCGCTTTACCCAGGAGCTATCCCACCCACACAAGATGGTTGTTGTGGAACAGTGGGAATCGGTCGATGCGCTGGTCGAACACTTTGGCATGCCACACATGGCAGAATTCGGCGCCGCAATGGCAAAAAATCCGCCCGTAAATGTGGATGCAAAAATGTATGACCTTGGACCGGGTCAACCCTTGCCTGGGCGCGACTGACCGACAGCTGTAAGAATTATCTGTAACGCGCTGCAGGAGGATTCGCACAGCGTTGTAGGAAATCGCCTACTAGCGAAATCTTAAATTCGACCTAACCTTCTAGGATAGGAGCACTTGCACTCTGGGAGGTAATGGCATGGTCGAACTAGGTACCGCATCAAGTGATGCCGACTTTGAAGACGTCTACCAGTTTTGGTACGACATCTACGTCGGTGAAATGGGGCGTCACCTGCACGACCCCAACACCTGTCATCAAAACCGACGACTCTTCGACCCGCTGGCAACCGCAGGATCGCTGTGCGTAGCGCGAAAAGAAGGCAATGTAGTTGGTACTGTGCTGCTGACACCCGTTGCACACCCGGCAGCCAACAAATACAGAGAACTGTATGGCCTAACCGAATTGCCAGCGGATGATTTGGCCGCGAGCACGATCACCACCAAACTGATGGTGGCACCCGCGCAGCGGCGTACCCGACTGCCCCTGCGTCTGGCCATCACCACCTTCAATTGGGGATTGCACGTTGGTTTCAAGCATAACTACATCGATTGCAACGATCACTTGGTCAAACTGTTTACGCGTCTAGGCTACGCCAGACATTTACCGACGCTGCATCTCAAAGAGTACGGCAGTGTCAACTCTCTACGCCTGAGCATTACCGACGAGGAGTACCTGCGTAATGTCGACTCACCGTTCCTGTCGATTCTGCGGCGCTATCAGCGTCAGCAAGGGCTAATTCCGGGTGCCAATACAAATCGCCAGGCTGAACCAGAGTCAGTGGTACCAAAGTCTGTGGCACCAAAGTCAGTGGTGCCAGAGTCAGTGGTGCCAGAATCAATAGTAAAAGCCTTTGAAAAATACCGGCCACAGCCATTACGCGGACGCCCCGTCAGGACACCAGTTTCGCACGCTTCTTAACAGCAGCTTGCAGTGGCTTGTTAGAGCCGCAAGAACAGAAGACAGACGACAATATAAAAAGCAACACACACAAAAAGTACAAGGACTTAATTATGGATGCCAATCAACAACTCGCCGCCGCGTTCGAAGACGTCATTGCCAATTTTAACGACAGCCCAGGCATGCGCCGCTTTCGTAACGGCAACATCAACAAAGCTCATTACGCAGCACTACTACGCGAAGTTTACTTTTACACTCGCGAAAATCCCCAGCTCCAGGCCGGCGCCACACTCTATTTTCAGGGCCGCCAACGCGAACTGGTGAGAGATTTTTTGCGGCATGCCACCTCCGAAATTGGCCATGATCAGCTCGCTTTGAACGACATAGCAGCACTTGGCTTCAGCACTGACGGCATTACCCAGGGTCGCCCCTTACCATCTACGCTCGCTCTTACCGCATTCGCTTACTATCAAATTACCGGTAAAAACGCTGTGGGCTATCTCGGCTATCTATACTTCCTGGAATTTATGCCAGTACGCAGCGGTGCCGATTACATTAGTGGGTTAACCAAGCTGGAAGTACCCATAGAAGCAACCAGCTTTCTGCAAGACCACTCCGTCATCGACGTCGGCCACAGCCAGGCGATGACAAAATACGCAGCCGCTCTGACAACCTCTCAACGCGACATCGATGACGTGATCTATGCCATGAGAGTTACCGGCGAGCTCTACAGCACCTTTGTCCAACGCACGTTGGAAAGCGTCGACGCACAAGGCAAGCCAGGCGTCAGTTACGGCATCGACCTGCCGGAGACAACCGCCAATCCAGAGGTCATGGCTACCGCCTAATGAACACCGCCAATCGCATCACCATGCCAGCGCCATTGCGCGACTACTTGCGAGGGGCCCCCGTGGCCGAGCAAATGCGTGACTTGCGTAAGCTCTCGACCTGGCGCTTCTGCTCGGCGGTTGCATGCAACTATCTGGTAATAGCGGCTGTCGTCGTAGTTGTCACGGTAGTCGTTCCCGCGTTGGGCACGCTGAGCCAGCCAACGACGATCGCCGTGGTCGGGCTGACGGGGTTGGTGGGCATCGTTATTATCGCAGCTCGCCAGCATGCGCTGCTGGTGCTAATGCATGAAGGCGCTCACCGGACCGTAAGTAACAATCGGCTGGTTAACGACCTGCTGTCCGATTTACTCTGCGGTGCACCCTTGCTGGTCAGTATGCGCGGCTACCGCAGCGACCATCTAGCCCACCACCAGCACCTGAATACCTGTGCTGATCCCGATTGGTGCCGTAAAACAGCAGATCAGCAGCAGCGCAGTCAGTGGTTGTTTCCAACTACCCAACCCCTGCTGCAGATGTTGGCAAAGCTCTACGGCTACAGCGTGACCTATCTGTTGCATTCCCTGGCGGCAAATCGCGCTGTGAGCGCAACAGTAAAAAACAGCGCACATGCAGAGCTCCAGCCTTCGAACAAAACCCTGGGTTGGTTTCGGCTTGGCCTCTATGTGGTCAGCGCAGCGGTACTTACCATGACCAACGCCTGGATTAGTTTTGTCATCTTTTGGCTCGCGCCTATGCTGCTGGTGCTGCCGCTCATCATGCGCATTCGCAGTATCGCGGAACATTTCGCCTTAACCCACGACCATCCGCTACGACAATCGCGCACCGTACGCGCCGGGTGGCTGGAGCGGGCACTCATCGCCCCTCACCACATCGGCTTACATATTGATCACCATTTACTGGCTTCGGTGCCCTTCTACAACTTGCCAGCGCTGCATCGATTGCTGCTCGACTGTCCTTACTACGCCAGTAACGCGCATCTCAATGAGGGCTACTTCATGCCCAGGCGAGACGGCTACCGAGACATTCCCGTTGCGCCTGGGAGCACTACCTTGGCTCAGGACATGTATACCCTGCCTTCTGCGCGGCTTCCCCCTATACTCTCTGGCGCCTAAGCCACCAACGAGCACTCCTCTGTCTGACGATAGTCCTGCAACGAAGGCCACCAAATCCACGAGCGCCACAGGCGCCCCGATCGCTACAGAGGACACAAGGTTCTCGGCAGACACAGACCGGATTGATTACTCCGATCCTGCCTGGCACCGGCGCATCTGGAAGCTGTCGTGGCCAATCATTCTTGCAAACCTGACTGTCCCTCTGGTCGGCACGGTCGACACTGCTGTGATGGGGCATATGCCCGATGCCCATTACATAGCCGCCGTTGCACTCGGCGCGATGCTGTATTCCTCAGTGTACTGGCTGTTCGGCTTTCTGCGCATGGGCACCACCGCCCTGGTGGCGCAGGCACATGGCGCGGGCAACGCCAGTGAACTGCGTGCGGCTCTGTGGCGCGGCGCGCTCATGGCCATCTGCATCGCGCTCTCCTTACTCGCCCTGAGTCCGGTGTTACTGGGCGGTGCAAGTCTGCTAATCAATGCTGACCCACAGGTCACCGTATTGACACTTGAGTATCTGCAGATCCGGCTGTTTGGAACACCGGCCTACTTCATCTACCTGGTGGTGCTTGGTGGCCTGTTCGGCACCCAGAAAATGGGCACTACCCTACTGCTTACTCTGCTGTTCAACCTGCTAAATGTCTGTCTTGATCTGGTCTTCGTTCTCGCCTTCGATTGGGGTGTTGCAGGGGTCGCCTGGGGAACAGTTTGCAGCGAGTGGGTAGCGGCGGCAGTTGGCGTGCGGCTGCTCTGGCAACCCCTTGGAATGGCAAAGCTTCCCGAGGGTAGGGTTTTCTGGGCCCGTAACCATTGGCGACCACTGCTTGGGATGAGCCGGGATTTACTCATCCGTACTTTCTTCGTGCAGCTCCCCTTCCTACTCAATACTCTGCTGGCCGCAAGGCTTGGCAGCGTTGTTCTTGCGGGCAACGCCATCCTCATGCAGTTCTTTTTTATTGTCGTGCATGCGCTGGACGGCTTCGCCCACACGGTCGAAGCGCTGACGGGCTTCGCCGTAGGCTCAAGAAGGCGCGTGTCGCTGCACAAAGCCGCGATTTATTGCGGGATATGGGCAACCGGACTGGGCGTCGTCAGCGGTATCATCCTCGCTTTATTCGGCAGCGCTCTAGTCGGACTAATGACAGATCTAACCGTGGTACGCGCGAGCGCCCGAGAGTTTCTGCCCTGGATTATTGGCTTGCCACTCGCCGGTGTAGCGGCGTTTTTGTACGACGGTATTTACATTGGTGCAGGCGCCGCTCGAGAACTACGCAACGCCATGTTTCTAGCCGCGCTGGTCTACCTTGGCACACTGGGTATTGCCACACTCACCACCGGGCTCACAAACCACAGCCTGTGGCTTGGCATGCTGCTGTTTATGCTCGTTCGCGGGCTATTACTCGGACTCGGTTAT
Organism: uncultured Pseudomonadales bacterium; assembly: GCA_964611345.1. Lineage (GTDB taxonomy): Bacteria > Pseudomonadota > Gammaproteobacteria > Pseudomonadales > Azotimanducaceae > JALZVT01. The sequence goes on along the minus strand of CAZSYU010000031.1, from coordinate 25,650 downwards.
CCGCGGTTGCTGCGGCAGCTGTTCGGACCCCCAACAGCCGCCACACGCCAAGAATGATACATTACGCCCAACACAGGTAGGCCTCAGGACACCCATGACAACACGATTTGCGAGCATCACCCTTGTGGGATTGCTGCTCTGCCTCGGCGCGAGTGTCAGCCCTTTGGCAAAGGCGGCAGAACTCGCTACCCAAAGCGAAGGTACTTTTAGCTACCCGATCGCCAATCCCTTCCTGGCAACAATCGCCGGCACACCCAGAGCATTGGCCAAGGTGCACGCACAACCCCTGAAACTGCGGACGGCCAAACTACCGGAGATCGAGGATCGCGAGATACCAAAAGCGCTGTGGTATGCACGCCGTCTGGAGTACTCCTGGGCGATGCAAAAAGGATCTGCTCCACTCATATTCACCATCGCAGGTACCGGCGGTTATCACGACGGCGGCACCAACAAGATTCTCATGGAAGCATTCTTCAACGCGGGCTACCACGTTGTTGGCATTACCTCACCCAGTCATCCCGAGTTTATGGTGGCGCAATCCTCGACGGCCGTACCAGGGCACATGCGCAATGATGCCGCCGACCTCTACCGAGTCATGAGCGCAATCGCCGACCGGCTGCCAAAACGCGAACGCGTAACGGACTATGCCCTGGCGGGATATTCATTGGGTGGCACCCAATCAGCCTTCGTTGCACAAATTGATAGCGAACAGAAGCGCTTCGACTTTAAAAAAGTACTGTTGCTCAACCCTTCAGTGTCGCTTTATAACTCAATCGCCAAACTGGATCGCATGCTGCGGAACATTCCGGGCGGCATTGATAACCTGAACACGTTCTTCGCTGATGTTGTTAGCCGCATAGGTTCGGTTTACTCCCGCTCTACTACCGTCGAATTCAATCCAGATATTGTGTTCGAGGCTTTTCAAAACCAGCCACCCAGTGATGAGGAACTCGCGGCCATTATCGGCGTTGCATTTCGCCTCTCAGCAGCAAATCTGATATTTACGGCCGACGTTATGAACGACTTCGGGTTCATAAAGCCGTCGCGTCAAAAACTGCGGCGAAAAACAGATCGCAGCCACTACATGGAAGTAGCCTTGCGAGTTGGTTTTACCGACTACTTCCACGACTTTTTTTGGCCGTTTCATGAAGACAGTTTTAACGGCGATCGTAGCGAGTTTGCCGCCGCACAAAGCTTGGTTGAACTCCAGGACTTTCTGGCAAACTCTCCTCACATCGCTGTGGTACAGAACGTTGATGACGTGATACTCGTACCAGGCGAAATCGACTTCCTGCAACGCACGTTTGGGGATAGAGCCTTTATTTACCCTCGTGGCGGTCATCTCGGCAATCTGGCCCTGGCAGAAACCCAGGCGGACTACGTTGGTTTTCTAACTGGGGCTGCTCAATGAGAGCGGGCAAAATGATCTTACGGCTGGCACTTATAAGCGCGTTGTTAACGGGTTGCGCCAACACGGATAATCGCTTTGGTGGGAATAGCCTGTACGGAGACCCTTCATTCGAAGAGGACTTCTCTCCGGAGACCACAAGACGTACTGCTGATCCTTTGTACAACGCCGATCGTGTGGTACTCGATGATGTGGATGACCCCCTGGCAATCGCCGATCCGCTCGAACCCATGAATCGCGCACTCTACAGTTTCAACGCTCAGCTTGACCGCTGGGTACTGTTGCCAACGATTGGAGTGTACGAAAGAGTAGTGCCGCGTTTTGCACGCAAAGGCATCACCAACTTCTTCGACAACCTCGATGATATTCGCACTGGCATAAACCAGGTTTTACAGCTCCGACCAATACGCGCTCTTGAGACGGGCGGACGCTTCCTAACCAACACTACGCTGGGTATCGGCGGGTTCCTGGATCCAGCGTCGCGCTTTAACATACCCAAACACGACGAAGACTTTGGCCAAACTCTCGGGCACTACGGTGTGGATGCGGGTCCGTATCTGGTGCTGCCACTGTTCGGACCCTCCAGTCTGCGCGATGGAATCGGGCGCGCGGTCGATACGGCAGTACTTGCCGAGCTGGATCCACTTGACCTGCAAGACCACCGCGGCAGAGGGTATGCGTACTACCCTTTACTAATCCTCGATACACGAGCGACCACCGCCTTCGAATACTTCGGCACCGGATCACCCTTCGAATACGAACTCGTACGCATGCTGTACACCAAGAAGCGGGAGCTCGACATTGTTAAATAGCCAATGCACAAGGTCTGTCCTCGCAACGCTCACTCGCAAACCAACGCAAGTTGCAATCGCGACAAGCGCAGTCATTATCTTTAGTAGGTTCTTGGTTACGCTCTGGGGCGTGATAGGTAGCCTGGCAATCAGCACTGCCGTATACGCGGCAGAACCCGGCTCGCTCGCAAGTCCTGAAATGACTCCGGCGGGTACTACCGATGGGCAAAAGCTGCGTATAGGGGCGACTATCTCAGACACAGGTCAACTGGCCGACTTCGGCATTCAGGTACGTCGTGGCTTGACCATGTGGCAGGCAGAGGTAAACGAACGCGGAGGCCTGCTCGGCAAAGCCGTCGAACTCGTGCTGCTGGATGACCAATCCAGTCCCGCCACCGCCGCAACCTTGTATCAACAAATGGTGGCGGACGGCATCGAGTTGTTCGTCAGTCCCTACAGTTCCACCATGACCATCGCCGTACGCGACAAACTGGGGCCCGCCAACTTCGCGATGGTTGCTATCGCTTCGGCTCCAGAAATTTGGAACCAACCCGAGCCGCGCGTGTTTGGCGCCTACACACCCGCCAATCACAATATGGATCCCTTTCTATCACTGGTTGCAAAGCATAATCTCACACGCGTCGCATTGGCATGGCAGGAATCCGAATTTCCACGTGCCGTTGCTGCTGGTGCACGAACCAAAGCGCAGAGTCTGGGCCTAGACATTGTCGCCGACGAAAGCTACCCCGCTCCGACAACAGACTTTGTTGAGCTTGCCAAAACACTGCAAAAAAGCAAACCAGATGCGGTCATCGTTGGGTCTTACCTGCAAGACGCCATCGATTTCACAAAAGCGGCTCGACAAGTGGGCTTAACGCCAAAGCTCATCGCCTTTAGTGGCGGTCCAGCCTTACGCGAGTACGGTAACGCTGTTGGCACCGAAGCAGCACAAGGAGTCATCTCGACCGTACAATGGTTGCGCAGTGTGCGCATGCCAGGCTCGTTCGATTTTGGATTTCGCTATCGGCAACAGTTTTCTATCTACCCAAGCTACGACGCCGCCGGCGGTTACGCTGCAGGGCAAATACTTGAATCGGCGATGCGGCTTGCAAAATCAAGTGCGCCCGCCAAGGTTCGTGACCAGCTTGGTAGTATGAAGTTTCGCTCCATCATCGGGCACTATCGAGTTGATGAGCGCGGCATGCAAAGAGCAAAAGAGAATTACCTCGTACAGTGGCAAGACAACCACATTAGCCTGGTGTATCCACCACAGCTCGCTCGCTGGCAGGTACTGTTCCCGCTGCCGTGGTAAACCTCGTAAACGCCACCACACTGGGGTGTCAGCGCACGCCAAATGGGCTTTCTTACATATTGGGTACACACAACTGTGAACCAGTTCCCCAACTAAATTCAATGCGCATGAATAATGACTATATGGATAAAACACCTTTTCGAAAGCAAGACCAACTTGCAGCAGACGCATCGACGCAGCAGAGACAATTTTTCCGGGCATCAAGCCGACTCTTCTGCTTAAACGGTGAGTGGTTTTTTCAAACCCGCGAACGCGACCATGGACCATTCACTAAGCGCGAGGCTGCAGAACAAGCCCTCGATCGCTACGTGGATGAAATGCAGGACATGGAACTCATTTCTGAAGGCTTCCCAGACGCCGATTCCGCGCAAACTGGAAATCCACGACTTCCAGGCACGCAACTCGAATTACTCTAGACTCGAAATCCTCAGAACAACCGCTTAAGCGTCAGCACGTAAACACAGGCGCCCCATGCGTTATGATAGACCGGTAACACATTTACTGGATGTCTGATTGTCATGGCCAACACCACCACACCAGAAGCTATTGCCATAGTTGCCGCCCGGCGCACTCCCATGGGCTCCTTTCAGGGCGAACTCTCTGCACTCAGTGCAGCCGACCTCGGCGGAGCCGCCATTGCTGCCTGCATTGCAGACTCAGGGGTAGATCCCGAACAAATCGATGATGTGTTCATGGGCTGTGTGTTAACGGCCGGCCAGGGCCAGGCACCTGCAAGACAGGCAGCATTCGCGGGTGGCCTACCCGAGCACATCCCTGCCACTACGCTCAACAAAATGTGCGGGTCAGGCATGCGCACCGTGATGTCTGCGGTAGACCAGCTGCGCGCGGGTAACGGTACCACTCTCATCGCTGGTGGTATGGAGAGCATGACCAACGCGCCGTATCTGCTGCCCAAGTTACGCGGGGGTGCTCGCATGGGGCATGCAGAAGCAAAAGACCATATGTTCTTCGACGGCCTTGAAGACGCCTACGACAGTGGCAAGCTCATGGGATCCTTTGCCGAGGATTGTGCGGAGAAATATCAATTCTCCAGGGAGTCACAAGATGAGTACGCTCTGCGCTCGCTTGATCGTGCCTCCAAAGCCACAGACAGCGGCACCTTCGCTGCCGAAATCACACCGCTAACTATCAAGACACGCGGTGGTGAAGTTACGGTGTCTGTTGACGAGCAACCCGGCAACGCGCGCCCCGACAAGGTCCCCACACTGCGTCCCGCCTTTCGCGATAACGGCACAGTTACCGCTGCTAACGCGTCGTCAATTTCCGATGGTGCGGCTGCACTACTGCTAATGCGAGAATCTGATGCGCGCGCCCAGGGGCGAGACATAAAGGCACTCATTCGCGGCCACACGAGCCATGCTCAGGCACCCGGCTGGTTCACTACCGCTCCGGTTGGCGCCATCAATAAGTTACTCGACAACATAGACTGGGCTGTCGACGATGTTGACCTGTGGGAAATCAACGAGGCATTTGCGGTTGTACCCATGGCCGCCATGGCAGAACTGAACATAAGCCCTGACAAGGTTAACGTGTACGGTGGTGCCTGCGCTCTCGGGCACCCGATCGGTGCGTCTGGTACACGCATCATTGTGACTTTATTGAACGCCCTTGAACGTAACAATGGCAAGCGCGGCATAGCTTCACTGTGCATCGGCGGCGGCGAAGGAACGGCTGTTGCTGTCGAACTTGCAGACTAGAACTTGCAGACTAGAACTTGCAGACTAGAACTCGCAAGCTAGCTACGAGTCCACCTCGCCTCCCGAATCACCTGAGCCCGACCGCTGGCGGAGTCGTTCGGATAAATTAAGCACGTTATCAAAATCGGACTCAGAACCTGGGAGCGTTGTCCCAAGTGCATCTACCTGCGGCAGGGTAACCAGCACTATCGTTTGTCCAAGTTCCGTACGCGCCTCAATAGTACCTCCGTGATGTTCAATAATTTTACGCGATACGTACAGCCCTAAACCCAGGTTGGTTTTGGGACGCGTCGTATCAAATACCTCAAACACGTCACGATCTTCCGGCAGCGGCTCGCCACGATTGTGTACCGTAAAGTACACCGCCTTGGCGATACTCTTCACCTCAATGCCCACAAAAGCATCTTCCGACGAGTAATCCAGCGCATTGTTTAGTAAATGATCGAATACCTGCATCAACCGGGTTTCGCTGCCGTTAACCCACAAATTGGGATCGACCTCCAGCTCTATCGGGTTGGCTTCGCCAAAGTCTCGAACTCGTTCGAGCACTCGCTCCGCAACCACACGGCTGAAATTGACCGGATGAAAACTATCAAGCTGCAAGGTAGATTCGAGGGTACTCGCCTCCCCAACCGAATCGCATAGATCACTCAGCTTAGTCGCTGAACGCAAAGCGCGTCGGACGAAGGGGCCATGCGCGTCGTCTGCGTTTTGCTCTAAAAATTCCAGGTTAGATTGCACAATAAATACGTGATTGCGCAACTCGTGCTCGAGATACCGCGACAAATTACGCAACCAGCTTATCTGTCCCAATTGTTGACGCTCGGTTTCTTCCCGAAGCTCTTGAACTTCTAACGCGGTAGCAAATAACTGGCGCTCATTTTGCTCGCGCATGTACGACAAGAACAGACAAACAAAAGTAACACCCTGGATCGCTATCTCATAATTAGCACTTAAAAGACCGGGTGTTGTGTACTCGCGCAACACAAAGGTCATCAGGGCCGTCAAAGCAACGACTGGCAACACCAACAATCGAAACGGGTGAGATAGCAAGACCACAATGAAGAGCAGGTGCTGCAGATACGCCATGGCGCTATTGGTTACAGACGCATCCCCCAAATGCCAAAGCAGTCCGATTTGGCTGAGTAATATCAGCGCGCAGGCGGAGAGCTGAAGTCGAAAGTAGTACGGCGACCAAACGAAAGACACAATGAGCATCGCGACGATTATTGGCAGAACAAACAACAGTCGAACCTGGTTGACAACCTCTGGGGTCCTCAGAATGTGCTGCTCGAACACCGCAAAGAACGAGAGCACGATCACGCCAAAAAAGATCGCTACTCGCGTCTTCTTTATGTGGTGCTGAAAATAGCTTTGTCGGTATAGACCCTCAAGCTCTGCATCGCGGAACTTCAGGTTCCAGAAACGCATTCGCGTATCGCGTGTAAGCGTCTCGTTACTACCCACGCCGGTGCCCGCGCCCTGACTCACTGGTTAGCCGCTTCTGCAGGGTGCAAAAGTACATAGACCACACCAGCCAATGCGCCAGCAACAGCCTGCATGAGCAAACCGCTTAGCTCACGGGTTGCTGCCACCGCATTGAGCCCGGTAGCTGAATTTAATACCAGATGCATGCTGAGCAGACCAAGCGCTCCAGCGAGGATAAAGCCCAGGGTTCGCAAGCCACCAACGCGGCGCACAATGAAACCTGCAATCGAAAAGGCGAGCAGCAGAGCAACCGCTACCGCCAGGGGGTAGATCGCCCCGGTAGCCATGCCGGCGATATCACCCAGAGTCCAGCTCATGCGCTCGGCAAAGCTGATCTCCCCGGCCATCGCCTCAAAGCGCCCGATAACGTGCTGTGCAGCAGCCGCAGCGCCCAGAACATGAGCAACCACAACCGCGCCAATATAGCCAACCAATGTGCGAACCAACACTTCTCTCCCGTAGCCTCTTCCCGCAAGATAGGCAGGACGCCTTCTATTGTACACGAGCATGCATATGGTCAGCTTTTTCGCCCACAGCTTCACCCGCAGCACCTTTCATACCAGAGCACTTCACACCAGAGCACTGCGCTCAATAGCAGCACTGACCAGCGCGCTCATACTGCTAGCCAGCACACCCACGCAGGCCGCAGATTATGAACTCGAAACCCTGACCGAGGGCCTTAATTTCCCTTGGTGTGTCGCCTTTCTGCCAGACGGCCGCATGCTGGTTACTCAACGCAGTGGCGAGCTGCGCTACATAGACGCCGATGGCAGCGCCAGCGCGCCAGTGACGGGCACACCCACAGCTTACGTGAAAAGCCAGGGCGGGCTATTTGATGTCCTGCTGGCCGCAGATTTTGCCACCACTAAAACCATCTATCTGTCGCTGGCCGCAGGCACCGCCGAGAGCAACTCGACGCAAATCGTACGCGGCCAACTGGATGGTATGGCCTTTATTAACTCTGAAATCATTTTTGAAGTAGCGCAAAAAAAGGACACACCCGTTCACTACGGCGGACGTATCGCCTGGGACACCACAGGCCATTTGTTGCTCACCACCGGCGACGGCTTCAACTATCGGGAAGACGCTCAGGACCCGGCCAACCAAATGGGCAAGACCCTGCGTATGACCGCTGACGGCGGAGTGCCCGCCGACCAACCAAGCGCAGGTGTTGCCAACCTTGACCCCTATGTCTTGAGCTATGGACATCGCAGTCCGCAGGGGCTTGCAGTCGACCCTGCTAGCGGTTTGGTCTACCAGAGCGAACACGGCCCGAAAGGCGGCGATGAGATCAACCTCATCGAACCCGGCAAGAACTATGGTTGGCCCATCGTCAGTTACGGGCTCGATTACTCCGGGGCTTTTGTCTCACCGTACAGCACCCGGCAGGGAATCACAGACCCACTACTGCACTGGACTCCCTCTACGGCAACGAGTGGCCTGGCTATCTATCGGGGCTCTGCTTTCACCCAATGGCAGGGCGATCTATTCGCCGGCGGTCTGGTTGAAAAAAGCCTGCGTCGCATCGATATGGAAAACGGCAAAGTGGTTGGGCAGGAAGTGCTTCTGCGCGAAGTGGACGAACGCATTCGTGATGTGCGCGTCGGTCCGGATGGTCTAATTTACGTACTCACTGACAGCGCTGATGGCCAACTGCTACGGCTGTCGCCGACTTCTTAAGGGACCCTAATCTGGAACAGGGGCGAAGCCCCCTTCGACACCCTTAACAAACACGCCAACCGCATCATGGGCATGCAAACTTTCAAGATGTTCGACCCGTACCCAAAAGTCGGTGAGATCGGGGTGTTCACCCAGAGATTGTTTTAACCGTCGGCCCGCATCTTCGATAAACATCAGGTTCTGTCCGTTCAGCCGAGCGAATTCCTGTTCGTCCTCACGCTTGACTGCGGTTTGCACCGGTGTCTTGAGACAATCTTCAACAGCATCAATCAAACCTGTGATTGGAAACTCTGTGAGGTCATCCTTCAGTTGCACCCGCAGCTTCGCAACACTGCGTTGTGAGTGTGGTGTAGCCACAATGCCTTGCTCGGTACCCAGCCAGGCTTTGATCTCGCTCGCCTTGACCGATCCAGTGCCGCCAAAATCTGCTTCGAACTGTTCCTGGATAAGTTGTCGCGCCAACGCCGCGGAACAAGGACAGGTTGAGGAGTAACTCACATCAACGCGCAACTCGATACCAATCTCACCGTCGATCAAGCTACCACGCAACGTGACGGGATAGGCATTCCAACCAGAGTTGTCACTAATCAGCGCCGCTCGACGCAGGTAATAGTCAAAATCGAAGTCGATGAATACGCGTTGGCTAAGGCCGCGATGTGACTCGAGCAGTGATCCCAACAACAGCTTCAGGCCGGCCACTGTCAGTGGCCGAGTCTCCGCGTGTTCATCGAGAATAAGATACAGCCGGGACATGTGAATGCCCTTGGCTTCTGGGTCACCCAAATCAACGTACACCTGCACCTTGCTGTGTACCTGATGAGTTTGGCCGCCATCGCGCACCAGCAAGGGCTGGCGGACGTTCGCCATACCTACCCAGTCAAGGGTACCCTGCAGCTCAGACACTTTGCCCTGCTGCACATCTGGCATCTCACTGAAAGTTGCCAGTTCTGGTCGTTTACTGCTCGCCATCCGCCTGCTATCCAATGCGTCTCGGCCAGCCATTGTAGCCTAATCGAGGCTGGCCTTCTCCTGCGCGGTCAATACCCTTGCCTGGTCTTCCAACATGACCGGCATTTGGTCCCGAATAGGGTACGCAAGGCCCGAGCCGCGACACCACAGCTCCTGTTCCTGGTCTTTGTAGGTCAGGCTGGTTTTGGTCACTGGGCAGACCAACAGATCAAGCAATCGGGTATCCATCAATATCTCTCCAGGTAGTGGGCATGTTTTTTACGCATGGAAGGGGTCGCGCAATACAATCGTTTCTTCCCGGTCCGGACCGGTAGAAATGATATCTACAGGCGCGCCTACAGTCTCTTCAATAAGTTCGAGATAGTCACGAGCTGCGCGCGGCAGATCTTCCAAGCGCTTCGCGCCCTGGGTATTGCTTTGCCAGCCAGGCACGTCCTGATAAACCGGTTGCATGCGGGCGTAATACTCAGCATCAAACCGAAACCCTGCGGATTCCCCGTCTTGGTCACGATAGCCCGTACAGACTCGAATAGTAGGCAACGTATCAAGCACATCAAGCTTGGTGAGGCACAGGCCGGAAATAGAGTTGATCTGCACCACGTGGCGCAAAGCTACGGCATCGAACCAGCCACAGCGACGCGGTCGTCCTGTGGTGGCACCAAACTCGTTACCACGCTTGGCAAGCTCCGCTCCGATGTCATCGAATAACTCGGTTGGAAACGGACCAGAACCGACGCGCGTTGAATACGCCTTGGTGATCCCCAGAATATAGTCTAGATAGCGCGGGCCAAAGCCGCTGCCAATGGAAGTTCCACCAGACGTTGTGTTGGATGAGGTGACGTAGGGGTAGGTGCCAAGATCGACATCGAGCAACGCACCCTGCGCACCTTCGAACAGAATATTCTTATCGGCTTCACGCAACTCATGCAGCATGGGCCCGGTGTCGGCAACCAGTGGCATGAGCTCTTCATTTTGCGCCATCACATCATCAAGGGTCTTGGTAAAGTCGACCGGATCCGTTTTGTAATAATTGGTGAGCATGAAGTTGTGGTAATCCATGATCTCGGCAAGCTTGGCGGCAAACTCCTGGGGGTAGGCTAAATCGCCGACCCGCACACCACGACGCGCTGTTTTGTCTTCGTAAGCAGGGCCAATGCCACGCCCGGTGGTGCCAATCTTCGCGTTACCGCGCGCCTTTTCCCCCGCAATATCCAGCGCCACGTGATAAGGCAGAATCAATGGACACGCCCGACTAATGCGCAAGCGGTCACGAACCTGTACGCCTTGCGCCTCCAGGCCACGAATTTCTTCGAGCAAGGCATCGGGCGCCAAGACCACGCCATTGCCAATGAGGCATTGCACGGAGTCGCGCAAAATACCGGAAGGGATGAGGTGCAGTACAGTTTTCTTGCCATCTATGACCAGCGTATGCCCCGCATTGTGGCCGCCTTGAAAGCGCGCCACCGCAGCTACCTGTTCCGTCAGTAGATCGACAATTTTACCCTTGCCCTCGTCACCCCATTGAGTGCCGATGACAACCACGCTTCTACCCATCAGTCGTTTCCGTTCTCTATATTCTCAAGCGGCGGCTCGAGCCGCCAACCATTGTCGTAGCCCAGCACATGCCCGCATATCTCCGGAGCCTCATCCGCTGCACTTAGCGCCTGCACAACCCGCAGGCCGCGGGTACGAAGTTGTTCAACTTGTGCGGCCACATCAAGTTCTACAGACGAGACAAGATCAAACGGCACCCATACTGTCGAGGTGGCCGCCTGATTGGTGGCCATTCCCAACAGCGTTTTCAGATTGACATCAAAACCTGTGGCAGGACGAGCATTGCCAAACTGTTCGCCAATGCCGTCATAGCGCCCACCACGAGCAATCGCGTAACCGTACCCTGGCCCATACAGCGCAAACACCAATGCCTGATGGTAGCCAAAGCCAACCAGCGCGCTAAGATCGAACCGAACCTGGGCGCGAGGCCGCAGTTCATTCAACCGCGCCGCACAGTAGTCTAATTGATCGACAAGATCGAGCATGTCTGGGTGCTGCGCTGCAAACAGAGCGCGTGCGGCGGTTAACGCATCGACGCCACCCATCAGGCGTACCAGCTCACACACCAGATTCGACTCCGCGCTGTCGCCCAGAATAGTCTGGATATCACCTTCTGACTTTATGCGAATCGCCTCGAGCAAGCGTTCCGAGCGCACCGAATCGACGGGGTCGCTCGCCTGCGCTCCTAACGCCTGCTCTAGGAGGCCATGCACAAACCCGACATGACCCAGCTCAATGACAACGTTGGCGACGCCGGCCGCAGCCAGCGAATCGATCGCCAGACACATCACCTCGAGGTCTGCGCTCACATCAGCACAGCCATAAATCTCGGCACCTGCTTTTACTGGCACCCGGGATTCCAGCACGCCTGCCGGATTGGCAAAGACTACCGGGCCGGCGTAGCACAACCGACGGGTCGCCTGCTCGCTCCCCTGTCCGCCCGCCACATCGCGCATCGACAGACTGTTTGCATCTATCCGCGCCGCCTGACTGGTTATGTCAGCGCGAACTCCCAGCGTGCGCCCACTGATCTGGTCAGTAACTTGCAGGGTTTGCAGCTTCAGGTCATTGCCCACCAGCAAGGAATCCAGATACTCAATCATCGGTGGGTCGATGTAGTCGTAACCCCAGACATCAAATAAATCGAGAACCTGCCGCCGCAACAGCTCAAGTTGCCGCGCCCGAGGCGGCAGTATTTCATCTACCCCTTTTGGCAGACGCCAGAAATCTTGAGCCACGAAATCTCTCCTTTGGGAGTTCGAACCTTGTGTCAGCACCGAGCATGGCGACAGATTGCCGCCGGCTATCTATTTAACCGCCGCCGGCGCTTTTCAGATATTTGAAGAATTCACTGTTGGGGTCGATCACCATGAGATCGTCTTTGCTGCCAAACACTTTGGTGTAGGCATTGATGCTGCGATAAAACTCATAAAATTCAGCATCGGCGTTATAGGCCTCGGCGTATATTTGGGCCGCGCGCGCGTCACCATCACCACGCAGCTGCTCGGCTTCACGATAGGCATTGGCGTCAATCACCACCACCTCGCGATCTGCATCTGCCCTGATACCCAACGCAAGCTCTTGACCCTGTGCGCGATACTGACGCGCCTCAATCTGTCGCTCCGAGTTCATGCGGTTATACACCGCCGCGCTCACGTCGTCGGGCAAGTCAATCTTTTTGACTCGCACATCGATAACTTCGACACCCATGTCACGTTGCATGGTCTCATCGAGGTCGCGCTTCAGCTCAATCATAAGCTCATCGCGCTCACCACTAACCACAGAATGCATGTCGCGCCGGCTAATCTGGTTGCGCAACCCTTCGTTCACCCGCTGCGCCAGAATCTGGGAACCATTGCGCTCATCACCAGAGGTGGCGGTGTAGTAACGCCCCACATCCTTAATACGCCACTTGGCAAAAGAATCGACGCGCAGCGGTTTCTTTTCCAACGTGTAGTAACGCGCAGGTTCTGAGTCTTGCGTTAACACCCGCGCATCAAACTTGCGAATGTTATCTGCGAACGGCAGCTTAAAATGCAATCCGGGCGGAACGTCGGCCTCGGACACCGCACCAAAGCGCAGCTTAATCGCGCGCTCCGTTTGCTTAACCGTGTAAATTGAATTGCTGACAAGGATGACCGTCACGGCCAGCAAAATCAGCATAACTGATGATCTTCCACTCATAGTGTTTCCTTCCGCCCCGTTAGCGGGGGTCTGCGCGGCGACTGGGTGGCGTGGTTCGTTGCGCCTGTCGAAGTACGCGATCGGTTAACTTGCGAATATCTTGGTCTGTTAACGCATCAACGCCACCGCCAGAATTTGGGCCGATACGATCAAGTGGCAGGTAGAGCATGTTGTTTCCACCCTCAACATCGACCATCACTTTGTTCGATTTCTCCATCACTGACTCTACGGCGTCGATGTAGAGACGATCGCGAGTTACATCCTTAGCCAATGCGTATTCTTTTAACAACTTTGTGAAACGATCGGCTTCACCTTCGCTGCGGGCAATAACCCGATCACGATAGGCGTTAGCGGCTTCGAGCTGCTGTTGGGCCGCACCACGTGCTTCAGGCAAAATTTGCTCGGCGTAGGCATTCGCTTCGTTAACCACGCGGTTCTCGTCTTCCTTGGCTTTCTGCACGTCATCAAACGCTTCTTTAACCTGCTCTGGCGGACCAGTCTCGTTGATATTAACGGTACGTACCAGAATGCCTGTGCCATACAGGTCGAGATAGCTTTGCAGACGACTCTGCACCTGGGTGCCAATGTCGGCTCGACCTTCTGTGATGACATAGTCCATAGACGAGCTGCCAACCACATGCCGCAGCGCTGACTCAGTGGCGTGATCCAGACTGATCTCGGGGTCTTTAACCTTAACCACAAAGGCGCCGGCATCATCAATCACCCATTGGACGGCCAGACTCACGTCAACGATGTTTTCATCTTCAGTCAGCATCAACGCTTGATGCTGATGCTCCCGCACTTTGGACACGTTCACGAGCTCAACGCTATCAACAAATTGCGGATACCAGGATAAGCCAGGCAGGACGACCTGTTCCTTCAGTTTACCGAACCGAAATACAACAGCGCGCTCGGATTCATCCACGACATAAAAGCCGGTGAAGGCATAGATCAGTACTGCAACCAGTGCGATGCCGCCCAGCATCCCTTTGCTCAGGCCACCATCGCGACGGTCGCCACCGCCACCGCCGCCAAAAATGCCAGACAATTGCCCTTGCAGCTTCTTTAACGCTTCATCAAGGTCCGGCGGGCCTTGATCGCCGCCGCGTCCGCCCCAGGGATCTTTATCGCCGCCGGGTTCATTCCATGCCATATATAGGTGCCGCCTGAGTGCCAAAAATCGAAATCAACGCGTGATAGTAAACCTCTCGGGCCCGCCACACACACTTCTTCTGCATTCTAAGAAGCTGGCAGACCGCCCGCAAGCTGGTCCGGTCCTTCGTCGGGCAGTCCGCCTCGCTTTGCGCCTGTTGAACCACCTGTTAAGGAGTCGGTACCGCCTTCGATAACCTCTACGCCCTCTTGAACCAGCCGCCGCAAGCCCTGTGCATCAAGTTGCACCAGCAACGACCAACCGCCACGCGCCGTAGTGCCTTCCTCCATCACCGCGTCAATCTGATGCAACCAGGCGTGCAAACGGCCCTGGCGCGGTTCGAGTTCTATTCGCACCGGGTCATGTCGCCCCAGAGCGCTACCAATAGACTCCGTCAACTCAGCAAGTCCCGCTCCGGTCTGTGCGCTAACCCAGCGACTGCCCTCCGAGAGGAGACTCGCAGGCTCGCCACCAGACGCCGGCACCCTATCTGCTTTGTTGTAAACCACAAGGCGCGGCACCCCAAGCGCATCAATGTCCTTTAGAACTTTCAGCACCTCGGTCTCGCGTTCAGCTGCCGCGGCATCGGCTCCATCGACCACCAACAGCAAGAGATCAGCGTCCCGGACTTCTTCAAGGGTGGCTTTAAAGGCCTCCACCAGCGAGTGTGGCAAATCGCGGATAAATCCCACAGTATCAGCCAATACCACGTGACCCAGACCTGCGATGTCGAGTTGTCGCATGGTGGGGTCGAGCGTGGCAAACAAGCGATCTTCGGAAACGGCGCCGCCGCTGGTAAGCGCATTAAACAACGTCGATTTGCCCGCGTTGGTGTAACCGACAAGCACCACCGTTGAGAGCTGGGCGCGACGGCGTTGACGCCGCCCCTGGGCTCGCCGCTTACGTACCAGCGCCAACTTTTTCTGTACCGACTTGATGCGGTCATCAAGCATACGTTGATCAAGTTCAATCTGGGTTTCGCCCGCGCCACGTAATCCAACGCCGCCTTTTTGCCGGTCGAGGTGAGTCCAACCCCGTACCAGACGGGTCTGCGCATGGCGACATTGTGCGAGTTCGACCTGCAGTTGCCCTTCATGCGTACGCGCGCGATCAGCAAAAATTGTCAGAATCAATTCAGTGCGGGTGAGCACCCCACACTTTAAGTGCTTTTCAAGATTGCGTTGCTGGGTGGGGCTGAGTTCATGATTCACCACCAGCACGTCTGCCTTAGCAGCGCGCACCTCGCCGGCGATCTCATCGAGCTTGCCGCTACCAACAAACCAGCGCCGATGTGGTGTCGTACGGCGCGCCAATATCAGCCCACACACATCCATGCCTGCCGAACCCACAAGCTCAGCAAGCTCCGCAGACAAACCAGTCTCGGCGTCTTGCGAAAATCGCACATGCAGGAGCAGCGCCTGCCGGCCAGCTTCGGGGCGTTCAAAAAACATAAGTCAGCAACAGACTAGTGGCTGGAGCGAGGGCTACTCAGTGGCCGGTGCTTCGCCATCCGCCGACGCAAGTTTTACATTGCGCGAGGGCACCACGGTCGAGATAGCGTGTTTGTAAACCATCTGGCTAACAGAGTTGCGCAGTAAAACCACAAACTGGTCGAATGACTCAATCTGGCCTTGCAGCTTAATGCCATTCACCAGGTAGATTGAGACCGGGATACGCTCTTTACGCAACGTATTCAAATAAGGGTCTTGTAGCGAGTGTCCTTTAGACATGTTCTTGTTCTCCATCCTTTTTACGCGTTGCGCGCT
>CAZSYU010000031.1:0-9527 GCA_964611345.1 uncultured Pseudomonadales bacterium | reverse complement strand
TGCCAACGATACATCTGCCAACGATACATCTGCCAACCAGACATCGATGTATCAAATCAGCGGGCGCGACATTTCCCTCTCCCCACCGATAACTATGAGCATCACCCTCTTATAATGCAACTTGCAGGTTTGCAAGCAACGCATCCACATGCAGCCGGGGGTCGTCATCGCATACCCATTGCTGCAACAACCCCGCTCTGTGCCAGCCTCGCAACCACGTCAATTGTCGCTTGGCGAGCTGGCGCGTTGCCGCCTGACCCGTTAGCCGCGCCTGGTCAAGCGTGCAGTCACCAGCAACATGTGGCCAGACCTGCCGATAGCCAACACAGCGCATAGATGTGTGGTCAGCCGTAAGGTCTCCACGGGTGTACAAACCAGCCACCTCCGTCACAAAGCCCTCGTCGAGCATCTGCTCAAAGCGCTGGTTAATGCGGTCGTGCAGCCGCGCTCGTTCCCGCGGCACCAGCGCATGTTCTAGCAACTTGCCACCCAGGCGCGTGACAAATCCCTGTTGGTCGCTGGCCCAAAACTGCGAAATGGGTGTCCCGGTGAGACGAAACACCTCAAGTGCTCGCACCAGCCGCTGGTGGTTGTTGGCGTCCATTCCGGCTGCCGCAACAGGATCAATGCGCTCGAGTTCCTTGTGCATGACAGCGACGCCACGATCGGCAAGCTCCGCCTCAATACCGTCACGAACGACAGGATCGCGATCCGGCATCTCGGCCAGACCTTCTCGTAGCGCGCGAAAATAAAGCATGGTGCCCCCGACAAACACCGGCAACTCATCCGCCTGCCACGCCGCCTCTACGGCCACCTGAGCATCGCGTAAAAACGCAGCCGCAGAGTAATTTTCCGTTGGCTCAATCAAATCGACCAGCTCATGCGGGTAAGCTGCCAGCTCGCTCTGGGTGGGTTTCGCCGTGCCAATGTTTAAGTGCCGGAACACCATCGCAGAGTCAACACTGATGATGCGCACAGGCAGCTTGTCGGCCAGTGCCATCGCCAACGCAGTCTTGCCAATCGCGGTTGGCCCTAAAAGCGCAAGGGCACACGTTGAGCGAGCTGCCAAGTTACTGCCCACGCAAAAAGAAACCGTCGAGTTCACGCATGGTGAACATACGATACGTGGGCCGTCCGTGGTTGCACTGCCCTGCGTTTGGCGTGATTTCCATTTCTCGCAGCAGTGCATTCATCTCATCAATGGTTAACTGCCGGTGCGCCCGCACTGAACCGCGACAGGCAATGTTCGCAAGCAGCCGCTCTTGCTGGAACGCCACGCGATCGGTTGCACCAGCACCCGATGGCGAGTCCGCTGCATGCGCCGCAAAGTCGGCGGCAAGATCCCGAACCAGCGACTCCAGATCTTCATCGAGTAGCAGAAGCGGCGCTTCCCGCACGCTCAATAACTCCTTCCCAATTCGCAACACGGTGAGACCAAGCCCCGCGAGTTCCTTAGAGCGTTCCTCCACCAGATCGGCCTCGGCGGCAGACACGGTTACCGCCACCGGCACCAGCAGACGTTGAGTGGTCACGCTACGACTGCGCAGTTCGTTTTTCAGGCGCTCATAGGTAATGCGCTCATGGGCGGCGTGCATGTCTACCAGCACCATGCCGGCTGCGTTTTGTGCCAGCACATAGATGCCCTGTAGTTGGGCCAGGGCATATCCCAGTGGCGCCTGATCTGAAGGTGCCGGGTCAGGCTCCAGCGAGCCTGGCAGACTGGTAAACGACAACGGCGCCTGGGAATCTGCGGGTGCCAGGTTATTGTACAATCCCGTCGCAGCACCATCCGCCTGGGTGGCTGCAGCAAGGCCAACTAGCGGAATCGAGCCCTCGGCCACTCCTAGCGCACCAGAACCAAGAGTTTGGGTGTTCGCCTCAGCGGCCAACCCTCTGGTTAACTCAGAGGTTAGCTCGGGTCGAACCGCCCGCAACAATCGATTGAGCGTGCCAAAAATAAAATCGTGCACGCTGCGCGAATTGCGAAACCGAACTTCGTGCTTGGTGGGGTGTACGTTGACGTCAACCTCATTGAAAGGTAGCTCAAGGTAAACCACAAACACGGGCTGCCGGCCATGAAACATGACATCGCGATACGCTTGGCGCACTGCATGACCGATCAGTTTGTCATGCACTGCGCGTCCGTTAACAAAGAAAAACTGGCCTGTGGCCTGAGCTCTGGTATAGGTCGGGTCACCAATCCAGCCCCAGATTCGCAACCCATGATTGGATTCGTCTATGAGCTGCGCATTCGCAACAAAGTCCGATCCGAGGATCTGCCCTACACGGCGTGATCGATCAACCTCGTCGCGGCACACCGGCAGTGACATCAAGGTGCGAGACCCATTGGTCAGGTGAAAGGCCGTGGTAAAATGCGCCAGCGCAAGGCGACGCAGGGTGGTCTCGATGTGATTGAGCTCTGTCCGCTCGGTTTTTAAAAACTTGCGCCGCGCCGGCGTGTTAAAAAACAGGTCTTCAACTGTAACGCTCGTGCCCAAGGGGTGCGCACGCGGACCTTCATCCACCACCACGCCGCCCTCCACCACCAACGCTTGAGCATCCTCGTCGCCGCTTTTCGAACAGATAGTCAGGCGCGCAACACTGGCAGCACTGGCGAGCGCCTCGCCGCGAAACCCCAGGGTACGAACACCATCAAGGTCTTCCGCCCGGTTGATTTTGCTTGTGGCATGCCGCGATAGGGCAAGATGGAGGTCTGCGGCTACAATACCTGCGCCGTTATCTTGCACAACAATTCGCTTGACCCCACCCTGCTCCACGCGAACCATGATTTCACTCGCCCCGGCATCTAGCGAATTCTCCACCAGCTCCTTCACTATAGAAGCCGGGCGCTCAACCACTTCTCCGGCGGCAATCTGGTTGGAGGCGATTTCATTGAGCTGTTGTATACGGGCAACCAAAGTCAGGGGGTTCCTTCAAGGCAAGGGACGAAGCGGCGTGACCCATTAGTCATGATGAGGGAATGGTCAGCACTTGACCTATTTTTATTCTATCGTCAGCCAACCCATTAGCCTTGCGTAACGCAGCGGTACTGACACCGTAGATCTCTGCTACTTCAGACAAACTATCGCCGGGTCGAATCACATGGCGCCGCCGACCATCGCGGCCCACATGCGAGTGTTGACTGCGGTCTTTGCGCGTTTTGGTACGCGGTTGTGCAGCGATCAAACTGCCTGGCGGCGGAAACTGTTTGATATAAGCAATAATGCCGCCGGAAATTGCCGCCGCCAGTTTGTCTTGATACTGCGCACTCGACAGCCGACGAGCTTCTTCCGGATTGGATAAAAACCCAGTCTCAACCAGCACCGATGGGATATCTGGTGATTTGAGTACCACAAAGCTTGCTTGCTCCACTGTGTACTTGTGTAGCTCTACTTTTTCTGCCAGCTCCTCAAGTAGCGCATCCGCAAGGTTCAGACTGGCATTGCGTTGCGCCTCCATCGACAAATCGAGCAACACACGAGCCAGGGCAGCATCGGTGTTTTTTAGATCGACAACACTTTCAACACCACCAATCAGATCTGATCGAGAGTCTTTCGCAGCAAGCCACTTGGCAGCCTCACTTGACGCACCACCTGATGACAGGGCGTATACCGACGCACCCTGCACATCAGCCTCCAGAAATGCATCCGCATGTAACGACACAAAAAGATCAGCACGCTCTGCGCGCGCTTTGGCCAAACGCTCACCGTGACGGACGTAGTAATCACCATCACGGACCAATACCACTCGAATGCCCGGCACCCGCCGCAGACGCACCGCAACTTTGCGGGCAATCTCCATAACAACAAAGGCTTCCCGCACGTTGCCTGCACCCAATGTGCCCGGATCTTCGCCACCATGTCCCGCATCCAGCGCAACAACCACGGCGCGCTTGTCTTTGGGTGCTGTGATTCGACCACTGCGATGGGCACTGGCTACCTCAGCGTCGACAAACAGATCCACCACCAGGCGATGTCCGTAGGAGGCGACGGGTGCAAGTCGGAATGTCTGCGCACGCAGCGGGGCGCTGGTGGGCAGCAGCAGCTTGCCCTGGCTCCCTCGACCCCGCGTTATGGTCAGCGAGCTGATTCGACTGCCAGCCAGATTAACCTGATCAAAGTCAAAGTCCTCCGTACTCGCAAGGTTGTTAAATGCGATTTGCAGCCGGGCATCACGTCCTCCCAGACGAAACTCCAGCGGCGCGCTGGTTTCCAGCACCAGCCGCGTGTAATCCGGAGCATCGTGCACTCGCACACCCTTAAGCACAGCTAACTCGGCGGCCTGGTCTGCCTGCGCGACAATCACCCACAGGGTTAGCGCGCCAATTATTTGAGCTGAAATTAGCCGACTAATCATCGGCCAGCCAATTCAGCGCAACACGGCGCTGCGCACCATCACCCGCAAAACGCAGCTCAAGATCAGCTTTTGGCAGCCAATCGGCGCCCCGTTCTGGCCACTCAACCAGGCGCAAACTGGGTTCATCGAACAGTTCGGCAAAGCCGGCGAGTTCAAGCTCCCAGGGATCGTTAATACGATACAGATCGAAGTGATAGAGCATACAGTTCGCGAGTTTATAGGGTTCAAGCAGAGTATAGGTCGGGCTCTTAACAGGGCCGGTGATGCCACGAGCACGAAGAAAATAACGTGCGAAGGTTGTCTTACCAACGCCCAAATCGCCACTCAAAAACACCGTAGCTGGAGCCGTCACCTCAGCGGCCAGGCGGGTCGCCAATGTCGCAGTGGCCGCCTCATCAGGCAGCAACACGTGCTCGCGTTTGCAGGCATCAGGCATCTTTGCTCCCTGTACCAACCTGCGCGCTACCTCGAAGAACCGCTGGGAGTTCAGCGATCACATCCGTAGCCAGCATACTGGCCTCGCCCAGTCGTGCAGCCGCTCGATCACCGGCTGCAGCATGAAATTGCACCGCTCTGCCCACCCATTGCGCGCTAACACCATGCTGCGCCACCACACCAGCCACTATGCCAGCGAGGGTATCACCCATACCCGCAGTGGCCATGCCTGGATTGCCAAGCGCACACACCGCGGTCAAGCCTGAAGGATCTGCAATCAAAGTGCCTGCGCCTTTCAGTACCACAACACAACAATAACGCCGTGCCAGTTGTGTGACAGCCTCAACCCGGTCCAACTCAACGTGCTGTGTACTAGTGCCTAACAACCGCGCTGCCTCACCCGGATGCGGAGTCAGCACAGTGTCTGCTGGCAGTGCCCCAAAACCGGTGCCAGCACCAGCGTCAGAGCCACTATCGCTGGCACTGTCGCCGCGGCCAGTTGCCAGCAGATTGAGCGCATCCGCATCAATGATCAGGCGCACCCCGGTTGCTGCCGCCGCCAGCGCCGCTGCCAACAAACCTTGCCCCCAGGCGGCCTGTCCCAGGCCAGGACCCACCACGATCGTATCCGCACGTTTGGCAAGCTCGCTCGCCGCGGTCTGGTCCGCCACGGCGCGCACCATCAGTTCCGGCCGTCTGGCCAGCATAGCGGTGACATTGATCGCGTGCGTACCCACAGACACCAGGCCCGCGCCACAACGCAGCGCCGACTCTGCCGCAAGCAGTGCTGCGCCACCACCGCCGTCTGCGCCAGCCAGCACCAGCACATGACCGAACTGATTTTTGAACGCGGTGCGATCTCTAGCGGGCAAGGACTGGTAATGCTGGTCGAGAACGCGAACACCAGAGTGGGCAGATGCTGACTGCTCAGACAACCGTGTCACATCCAGCGCCAACGACTCATACACCAGTTCGCCAGTACAATCGGGACCACGTCCCGTGAGCAGACCAAGCTTCATACCAATAAAGGTAACGGTCAGATCCGCCCGCACCACCGCATCAGGCCAGCCACCCGGCACGGCGCCGTTATCGGCCGACAGCCCCGACGGCAAATCGAGCGCAACCACCGACAAGTCTGCCGCATTGAGCCAGGCAATGGCCTGTTGAATCTCTGGCCGTGGCGCACTCTGCAAACCAGTGCCGAGGAGACCATCCACCACTACCCACTGGGCGCTGGCTAACTGGGCGCCCGATAACTGTGGCAATTCGTTCACCAGCTCGGGCGACGGGGCAACAACCCCTCGCGCGCCGGCCCAGTCACGGGCAAGCGCTGCCGCGCCAGAAAGTTCCATAGCCGGCAGACCAAACTGACAGAGTTGCACCGTCCAACCCGCAGCAACAGCCGCTCCCGCCACAATCCATGCATCACCACCGTTGTTGCCTTTGCCCGCCAGCACCAACAGGGAGTCTGCCGTGGGGTAGTGGCGGGCGATCTGTTCAAAGGCAACAACACCGGCACGGCGCATCAACTCAAAGCCCGCCACGCCACTTTCCTGGGCGGCGACATCGAGGGCAGAAGACTCGGCGGAGGTATAGGCGCGCATCACTCCGGGATTATACTCCGGCCATGACTCACGCACCTCCCAGTCCACCAGCTCATTCCAGCGGGTCTGCTGCAACAATCCAGGTCCAGACGGAAGCGGCGGCTGCCGACGCGTGGCTGGTTATTCAGCGTTGGGGTAAAGAGCTTGGTTTTCAGCAACTTGGTATCACCGATCTGGACCTATCGGCGTACAGCGCTCACTTGCAGAACTACCTCGAGCGGGGCTTTCATGGCGACATGGGCTACCTGGCACGCAATAAACTCAAGCGACTCAACCCGGCAGAACTGCCGGGTACAGCGCGGGTGATTAGCGCCCGGATGAACTACCTGCCGGAAGACACACAACCCTTGCAGGTGCTGAACAGCCCGGAACTCGGCTACGTATCGCGCTACGCTTTGGGCCGCGACTATCACAAGGTACTTCGCAAGCGTCTCGGTCAACTTGCCAGTCGCATTAACACTCAGTTTGAGCAGCACGGCAGCGAGCAGGCTGCGCCAGCACTGCGAGCATTCACAGATTCGGCTCCGGTTCTGGAGAAAGCGCTGGGTACCAAGGCGGGCCTGGGCTGGATTGGCAAGCACACACTGCTGCTCAATGAGCAGGCCGGCTCCTGGTTTTTTCTGGGTGAGGTATTTACCAGCCTGCCACTGCCCATAAACACCAGGGTTGTGAAAGACGCCTGCGGTAATTGCAGCGCTTGTATGACCGTCTGTCCAACAGATGCAATCATCGCCCCACAAACCCTCGATGCGAGACGCTGCATTTCTTATCTGACCATCGAGTTCGAGGGAGTCATCCCAAAAGAATTACGCGCACCCATGGGCAACCGCGTCTTCGGCTGCGACGACTGCCAACTCTATTGCCCGTGGAATCGAGACGTCACTAGCACACAGGAACCTGACTTCACGCCACGCGCCAACCTGGACGGCGAGAACCTATTACGACTATTTAGCTGGAGTGCAAAGGAGTTCGACGAACATACGCGGGGGTCACCTATACGTCGCATCAGCTACGAACAGTGGCAGCGGAATATCGCGATTGCCCTAGGTAATGGGCCAGCGACGCCGGAGGCAATGCAGGCTCTGAACCAACGACTTGCAACTGCCTCGGATGTCTTAGCGGAGCACCTGCACTGGGCACTGGGTCGGCTTCAGGAAAGATCGAAGAAGTTTTCCCGATAATACTTCAGCTCAGCGATCGATTCGCGAATATCGGCAAGTGCTAAATGCTCATTCTTTTTTCTAAAGCCATTGAGCATTTCGGGTCGCCAACGGCGGGCGAGTTCTTTGATGGAACTCACATCGATGAGGCGGTAGTGAAAAAATGCTTCGAGCTCGCTCATGTGGCTCGCCAGAAACCGACGATCTTGCCAGATTGTGTTGCCACACAGGGGCGCTTTGCCGTGATCAACGTGCTCTTCAAGAAACCTAAGCGTCATTGCTTCGGCCTCCTTGATATCAACACTGTCCTTCCGCACCCGCTCAAGCAAGCCAGACGCCGTATGATGGGTGGTATTCCATTCATCCATCGAGGTGAGCAGGGACTCGGGCTGCTTGATCGCAAATACCGGACCTTCGGCTATCGTTTCAAGATCGCCATCGGTAACAATAGTAGCTATTTCGATAATGGAATCCAGGTCTGGCTCCAAACCAGTCATCTCGAGATCAATCCATACCAGCGGGCTCGCCATGCGGTTCCTCAGCGGCCAAAAGAGCGGCCAACGTATTCGTGATGGTTAACAACGACTATCATGCCGTCTGTGGCCTGCTATCAACCACAACACTTTTAAATGCACTGGCAACAACAACCCGATGAGCAAACAGATCTTTTCAGAGCGACTTCTAACCGCAGAAGCGGCGTTTACCTTAACCTCCGCTGCGCGAGAGAATCGGCTCAGCCATGGTACGCCTCAAGAGGGTAGGGCTGAAGAAGGTACGCCTGAAGATGTTTCGTTCAACAATATAATTATTGTACAGGTATGTAGCCCAGCAGCCTTTGCGGCAGCGCACATCCCGGGCGCTGTTTTGCTGACGCCTGCCGATCTGGTTGCCGGTACACCTCCGGCCACTGGCAAACTCCCTCCAATCGAGCGGCTGGGGGCTGCGTTGCAGCGAATTGGCTACGAAAGTGACAAGAATATCCTGCTCTACGACGACGAGGGCGGTGGCTGGGCCGGGCGACTCGCTTGGACACTCGACGTTATTGGTCACACTAACTGGCATTATATAGATGGGGGTTTGCACGCGTGGGCAGCAGCCAATCTGCCATTGCAACAAGGCACCACAGAACCAACACCAGCGGCAGCCCCGCCCGCTTTGTCTTACAACCCCGCATTAATTGCTGAATGCGCAGAGCTAATCGCCGCAGTAGAAAATTCCGCAAGCGCAACTCCGGCAGACGCCACTGAATTGTGTATTTGGGATGCGCGCTCACTGGCTGAACACACCGGCGAGCGCTCAGGTTCAGCGCGTGCCGGTCGCATACCCGGCAGCCATCATCTGGATTGGCTCGATGTGATGGATACCGAGCGCAACCTGTGCCTGCGCACCGACTTGCCTGAACTGCTTGCCAGCCGCGGTATTCACCCCAATGCACAGGTCGTCGTGCACTGCCAAACACATCATCGCTCCGGGCTCGCCTACCTGGTTGCCCGCCTGCTCGACTACCCAGACGTGCAAGGCTATGACGGCTCCTGGGCGGAGTGGGGCAATCGCCCAGATACGCCGATTGTCACTGGCCCACCCGAGAAAATTTCAGCGCCTCCAGCCGGGTCAGCGACTTGAAATCAGCGTTCGTCACTCTGCAAAAACTCCTGCCCAAGCATCTGCTCTCTCGCTTCGGCGGGTTACTCGCAGCGAGTGAGCTGCCCTTCATTAGCCAACCGCTGATTAAGGCGTTCAAGCGTGCCTACGGTATTTCATTGCGAGAAGCCGAGCGTAAGGCAGTTTCTGACTATAAGAGTTTCAACGACTTCTTCACCCGGGCACTCGCCGCTGGAGAACGACCACTCGAAGGAGGTGAGAGTGTTCTCGTCTCGCCCGTTGATGGGTTCGTCAGCGAGCTTGGCCCAATAACCGGCGGTCAACTACTGCAAGCCAAAGGGGTCTACTACTCAACCGCGGAGCTACTGGG
>CAZSYU010000030.1:6288-41970 GCA_964611345.1 uncultured Pseudomonadales bacterium | reverse complement strand
CCCCATAAACTCAGAGCACGCAGAAGCTGGAACAAAGCAAAGGACAAGGTTATGACGGCAAATACCATCACACCATTCAAAATCAGAGCCAGCGACAGCGAACTCGCAGATCTGCGTGCCCGGTTAGTCAATACGCGCTGGCCAGAAGCGCAGACCCCTGCTGACTGGACCCAGGGCACCCCGCTGAAGTACCTGCAGGAGGTCTGCGCCTACTGGGCCAATGACTATGATTGGCGCAGCCGGGAAGCAAACCTTAATCGTTTCGACCAGTTCACCACTCCACTAAGCACCGCGCAGCGGGAGTCCAAAGACGGAGAAACCCTCGACATCCACTTTATCCACCAGCGCTCAGTACACCCCAA
The DNA here is from genome assembly GCA_964611345.1 of uncultured Pseudomonadales bacterium. Taxonomy (GTDB): domain Bacteria; phylum Pseudomonadota; class Gammaproteobacteria; order Pseudomonadales; family Azotimanducaceae; genus JALZVT01. The sequence continues at coordinate 41,608 of CAZSYU010000030.1, read as the reverse complement.
TGCCCGTCCCCTGATCATGACTCATGGCTGGCCCGGCTCGATCGTTGAGTTTCACAAGGTGATCGATGCGCTCACCGACCCAACCAACCACGGCGGTACAGCAAATGATGCGTTTCATGTCGTTTGCCCGTCACTGCCGGGCTACGGGTTTTCCGCCAAACCCAGCCAACCCGGCTGCGGCATTGAAACCATCGCCCGCATGTGGAATGAACTGATGTTGCGGCTGGGCTATGACCGTTACGTCGCCCAGGGTGGCGACTGGGGATCTGCCGTAACGACAGCGATTGGCTTGCAAAATCTCGGGGCGTGCCAGGCGATTCACGTCAACATGCCCAATGCAGGCGCCACCAAAGCAGCACGGGAGAACCCGGACGCCGCTGACAAACTCGCCCTGCAACGCGCCATGTTTTACCAGCAGTGGGATTCCGGCTATTCAAAGCAACAAAGCACCCGACCACAAACCCTGGGGTACTCGCTGGTTGACTCACCAGCGGGTCAGGCTGGCTGGATCATCGAGAAATTTTTCGCGTGGACTGACTGCAACGGCCATCCGGAAAACGCGCTGCGCCGCGACGAACTGCTCGACAACATCATGCTGTACTGGTTGCCGGCAACCGGTGCGTCTTCTGCGCGGTTGTATTGGGAAAGCTTTGGCAATGCCTTTGGCGGTGATGCGAAGAAAACCGTCGATATACCAACGGGTTGCAGCAGTTTTCCAAAAGAAATCGTCCCCACTCCGAGATCCTGGGCAGAGGTCCGCTACACCAACATCAAGTACTGGAATGAGGTAGAAAAAGGCGGCCACTTCGCCGCCTTTGAACAGCCTGAGCTCTTTGTGCAGGAGTTACGGTCCTGCTTTCAGGCCATCGCCTAACCGCTAGCCCTGCGTAATGGGCGCAAGCTTTAGGTCAACGCGACGGTTTTGTGCACGGCCACTGGGGGACGAGTTGTCTGCCACAGGTCGGTGTTCGCCATGACCGAATGCAACAACACGCACGTTGGCAACACCCCGGTTAACCAGCAAATTGCCCACGCTCAAGGCACGTCGCTCTGACAGGCTCTGATTGTAGTTCTCAGACCCCTGGCTGTCCGTGTGCCCTGCAATGTCAATATAGGTCTTGTCGTACTCGGCCAATACCTCGGCAACGGCACCAATGACGCCATGGAATTCCGACTTTACGGTCGAGCTTGCAGTATCAAAGGTGATGTTACTGGGCATAGTGAGCAGCAGCTCATCGCCATCACGCACTACGCTCACACCCGTACCTTCGAGTTTCTTTGTGAGTTTGTTCTGTTGGGCGTCCATGTACGCGCCCACTGCGGTTCCAGCGAGGGCGCCAATGCCGGCACCAACCAGGGCATGCTGACGCCGCTCGGTTGCGTCATCGCCGGTGATCAGACCGGTGACCACACCCACCGCAGCACCAATGGCAGCACCCTTGGCTGTATTGTTCCAACCACTCTCATCGCCACTGCCGGTGGTTGCACAGCCTGCAAATACACTGGTCAGCACCAGGCTACCGGTTAGTACAACAGGCTTCATACGCTGTAAGGATTGCATCGGGACGTTCTCCTGATCGGGGTCGTGAATACGGGAATTTACAGGCTTAACTTGCCTTTCTTGCGCACTCAAGACCGTGCGTCAGTTCACGTCATCAGGGTTCGTAACAATTGCACGCAGACTGCAGGGCTAGCCGACAGCGACCTTGTTCCTGAGCACGCCGATGGGCGCTACCTCAATCTCAATCAGGTCACCCGCATCCATAAAGACCGGCGGTTTGCGCGCAGCCCCCACTCCACCGGGCGTGCCGGTGACAATCACGTCACCAGGCTCAAGCTCAATCCATGTTGAGCAAAATTCGATAAGTTGTTGAAAATTAAAAATCATTAACGACGATGAGGCGTCCTGCATGACCTCACCATTGAGCCGCGTGGTGAGTTGCATCTGATAGGGATCACCCACCTCGTCCGGCGTCATCATCCAGGGCCCAAAGCCGCCGGTGGCCGCGAAGTTTTTACCTGGTGTGAACTGGCTGGTGAAGCGTTGCCAGTCACGCACACTGCCGTCGTTATAAATACTGTAGCCGGCGACATGAGATAGCGCATCAGCCTGGCTGATGCGCCGTCCCGGCTTGCCGATAATGAGCGCGATCTCGCCTTCAAAATCCAGACTTGTGGATTCATGCGGGCGCAACATTGGCCGCTCATGGCCCATCTGGGCCGCGGCGAAGCGACAAAAAATAGTCGGCTTGGCATCACCTTCGCCGCGCCCGGTCTCTTCCCGGTGCGCGTGATAATTCAAGCCAGCGCAAAGAATCTTGTCGGGCTGCGTAATCACGGGGCAGTATTCAATCGCCGTAAGCGCGTGGCGCGTCCCGCTAACTCCGGCCAACTCAGCAAGCGCAGATGCGGCTATCGCCGCCTTGAGTGAGTCATGGCCGTTACCCGCCACATCCACCACCGCATCGCCATCCACATAACCAAACGACTCAACACTCCCCGCCGTACCGTCTGCTTTGAAGGTCATCCACCGCATTTTGCTGCCCTGATTATCAGCTGGTTACTGATCAAACATAATGACGCTGCGCGCCACTTCGCCCGTCTCGAGCGCGAGCAGGGCATCGTTCACGTCAGCCAGCTTGATACGACTGGACACCAGATCATCCAGATGCAGCCGACCCTGCAGATACAGATCAACATAACGCGGCATATCCACCCTGAACCGGTTCGAACCCATAAAGGAGCCCTGCAGGGTTTTCTCCGACAGCAACTCAGGACCATGAATAGACACCATGTCGCCCGGCGGAATCATGCCAATCACCGTGGCCGTACCACCCGCCCGCAACATCTTGAAGGCCTGCTCAGCGGTTTGCTTCAAGCCAATGGCCTCAAACGAATAGTGCACACCACCACCGGTCAACTCTTGCACCTGCTCAATGGCATCGCCATCGGCCGGATTAACCACGTCGGTGGCACCAAACTTGCGCGCGAGTTCGAGCTTGCTGGGCACCATATCAACCGCAATCACTCGCGATGCACCCGCAATATAGGCGCCATTAATACACGACAAACCAATGCCGCCGCACCCAATGACCGCAACCGTTGAACCAGCCTCAACATCGGCGGTGTGAATAACCGCGCCCACCCCGGTAGTCACACCACAACCAATCAGTGCAGCTCGATCAAGCGGCATGTCCTCGCGAATCTTGGCCACCGCGTGTTCATGCACCAGCATGTATTCAGCAAACGAGCCGAGGCTTGCAAACTGCCCGACCCGGGCATCCGTTGTACCCAGTCGAGGTTCGTCTTCAGGGTCGCGATTGAGCTCGGGTTCCTGACACAGCGACATGTGGCCGGTCAGACAGAATTCGCAGTGGCCGCAAAACACTGACAAACAGGTGATCACATGGTCGCCGGGCTTCACGTAGTGCACGTCAGCGCCCACTTGCTCAACAACACCCGCACTTTCATGCCCCAACACCAGGGGAAACTGGCCGGGATAAGTACCGTTATAAAAGTGCATGTCACTATGACAAACGCCGGCCGCGACGGTGCGCACGAGCACTTCACGTGGGCCAGGCTTGGAAATGACCACCTCTTCGATTTCCATCGGTGTATTCACTTCGCGTAAGACGGCGGCTTTCATGGCGACTCCCTATTCATCTCTAATTCTTGTTATGCGACCAGCACCTCAAGGGTGCCCCATGGGCTGAAAGTCCGCAAGACGCCCTAGCGCTAGCGCTCGCGCAGCAGATACCGCAGCCGCCATGCCGGTGGCGTCGGCCGTGCCCTGCCCTGCAATGTCGAATGCGGTGCCATGATCGACAGACGTACGGATAAAGGGAATACCCAGGGTCGCCGTCACGCTGTTATGAAAATCGTGCACCTTGATGGCGATATGACCCTGGTCGTGAAACAACGCGAGCACCACATCAAACTCGCCGTTAATCGCGCGATTAAATATGGAGTCCGCAGGAATAGGACCGACGGCGTTTATGCCCTGGGCAACGGCGGCGTCTACCGCCGGCAACAGCTCATCAATTTCTTCGCGACCGAGCAGACCTTCTTCACCACCGTGCGGGTTGAGTGCAGCAACCGCAATGCGTGGCGCTGGCAGACCCCAGCGGGTTAGCGTCTCGTGTACCAGGCGAAGCTTACTAAGTACGGTGTCCCGGGTAACATAGGCGACAGCCTGCGCCAACGATTTGTGGGTCGACAAATGCGCCACTCGTAAACCCGGTGTCATAAGCATGGTGGCCGTCCAGGACGTCCCCGCCAGCCGCGCCAGCATCTCTTGATGGCCAATATCACGACAACCACTCGCATTCACCGATGCCTTGTTAATCGGCGCCGTCACCATGCCTGCCACCGCGCCGTCCAGACACAACGCAGCGGCGGCCTCAACAGCGCCCACCGCGGCGGCACCACAGAGTGAATTCACTACTCCAAACTCGATCTCTGCCGGGAGCTTCTGCCCGGTATCCAGCAAGGACAGCTCTGGCAGATCGGTGCGGGCATCGACCTGCCCGACAGTCATCACCGGAATGTCCGCAGGTGAGGCTAGTGAAGATTGTTGTACGGCCGCCGTAAGCCCTGCCCTAACTGCCACCTGGATACCACTGGCGAGGGTTGCCGGCGTGCCAACCAGTACCAGTTGCAATTCGCGGTTGGCCAGCAACGCCTGGGTATCGCTGTGCAGAAGCCACTTAACCACCACCTCAGGGCCGATTCCGGCAGGGTCGCCCAGCGTGATCGCGAGCTTTGGCATTAGCGGGACACCGATGATCGACGCGCCACACTCGCAGCGATTTTAACTAGACAACTGTATTTATATACAGTATTCATGATACCCCCCTTTTAACAACACAGCGGTTCAAGTCATCTCTCAATTACCGCCAGATTCTGAGCCCGCTTCCGGACCGGACCCAGCGCCAAGTCCGGGGCCTGCATCACAGCAAACACTGGGGGAGCTCGCCAGTAATTTTGAATTGTACGGGCTCTGCACGGCGTGCAAGCGCATGCCGCAGTTAAACATTGCCCAGCTGGTAAGTGTGTTCGGCACAGCAACTACGGTCGACAGCATTCGGCGTAAGCTGGTGTGCAACCGTTGCGGACGCCGTACCGGCAACATCCGGGTGGTCTATCGTGGTCCCAAGGGCGGCGCCGCTGCATTTAAGTACTCTGGTGGCAGTGAGGCAACCTGAGGGATTTTGCTGTTTAGCCGTCGAGCAGTTCCGTGGCCTCGAGACGCAGCCCAAAGCCTTCCACGCCAACGTAGCCGACTTCGCGGCCAGCAATCAGCCGCAACCGTTCGACCCCCAGATCACGCAGAATCTGGGCTCCAACCCCCACTTCCAGCCATTCCGACTTGCGCTCGTCTTCTTTGCTCTGGGCGCTAAGCGACTCCATGGGAACGCCAACAAAGCCGCTGCGTAAATAAATAAACACGCCTGTGCCCAGCTCACCAATCTTGTCTAGTGAGGCCTCAAGCAAGCTCTTGGGGTGTTCACTTTGTGGCCCGAACAGGTCGTCGATCATCTTTTCGCGATGAATCCGTACACCCACTGAATCGCCCGGAACGATCTCGCCAAACACAACCGCCAGGTGCTCGGCATCTTCAAACTTGGTCCTGTAGGCGTAGGCCTTGGCAGGCCCAATGCGGGTCTTGATGGTGAACTCATGCGAGCGTTCGACCAACTGCTCGCGCCGCTGTCGATAGGCAATAAGGTCTGCGATAGAAATGATCTTGAGCTTGTGGGTTTCGGCAAACACCAGCAGTTCATCCAACCGCTGCACGGAACCATCGTCATTTACTATCTCTGCCAATAGCCCCACTGGTGGCAAGCCGGCAAGGGTGGCCAGATCGACACCGGCTTCGGTATGCCCGGAGCGCACGAGCACCCCACCACGTCGAGCGACTAACGGAAAAATATGCCCCGGTCGAACAAAATCATCGCCGGTCACATTGCTGCTGGTGAGGGCCACTGCCGTGGCAGCACGTTCATCGGCGCTGATGCCAGTGGTTAGGCCTTCTTTGTAGTCAATAGACACTGTGAAGGCGGTACTCATGGGCGCGTCATTACGCGCCACCATGGGGTCCAGATTCATCTTCACGGCGTGCTCTTCCAATACTGGCGTACATAGAATGCCGCTGGTGTGGCGAATCATGAACGCCACCTGATCGGCCGTGGCCTTGGAGGCCGCCATAATCAGATCCCCTTCGTTCTCACGATCGTCGTCATCCACAACCACAACCATCTCGCCCGCGGCGATCGCCTGCAGTGCTACGTCAATCGAATCGAACTTGGTACCCATTACGTGCGGTGCTCTCCTGTGAACGGCCGACACCATAGCAGAGTGCCTAATTTCCCACCACGAAACCCACTCGCGTTGTACCTGAATCTAGTATCATAGGGACACGCACCCGTAGCTCAACTGGATAGAGCACCAGGCTTCGAACCTGGGGGTTGTAGGTTCGAGTCCTACCGGGTGCGCCAGCTATCTCTCTGTCAGTACGCTACGCGCTGTCAGTACGCTACGCGCTGTCAGTACGCTACGCGCTGTCAGGAAGTTGTGCAGGCGGCTGCGGATCAATTATCGATACGCGCTCACCATAGCGGCGCTCCGGAAAATAATCCCACACCGCATTGTGCTGAGTGCTCCGGTTATCCCAGACAACCAGCGTGCCAGCTTCCCACCGCACCCGGCATTGAGCCCGCGCGTCCTGCGCAATACGTGTTTGCAAGAAGCCGAGTAGTGCAGCACTCTCTGCGGGTGCCAACTCATTAATGCGCTCAGTGAATGCGCCATTGACGAGCAACAGCTCCCGCTTACTCACCGGATGATTCACCACTACGGGATGGTTGGCGTTGGAGTAATGCTTGCCCGCCACAGGGGTGACGCCGTACTGGCGCAAGTCGCGGCGAATGTCATGCCATGCCGTCAAACCGCGCAACAGTGTTTTAAGCGCTGGCGACAGATGCTCAAACACAATGCACATGTTGCTAAACAGTGTGTCTCCGCCACCCCCCGCTGGCAGCTCGTGCAGCAACAGCGCAGACCCGAGTGGCGGGTTTGGTTCGCAACTCAAATCGCTGTGCCACACCCCACCGTTATTCAATACGCTGTCGGCACCGGCCTGCACTTTGAATATATGCGGATCGCCACGGGTTTCGCGCCGACTGGGGTGCGTGTGCAACTCACCGAAGTGACGCGCAAAGGCTTTGTGCTGCTCGCGATCAAGCGTCTGCTCGCGAAACACCAGCACCGCTCGCTCGACAAACAATTCAAGGAGCGCATCGCGTGCGGCAGAGCCAATTGGTTGGCGCAAATCCCAGCCAAAGATTTCACAGCCAATGCCTGGGGTCAGCGGCTTAACCGCGACACCAACCGGCAGTTCGGCGCCCTTTTGCGCGTTCACGGGTCGAGGGCTACAAAGCGGTTCTGGGCACGATCTTTGCGCACCGCCAAACCATCAAACACCTGACCGTTCATCACAATATAGATGCCTGCTGGTGCACTCTGCACTGTCGCAAACGCCATACCCACATTAAATGTGGCATCACTGTGGGCAAATCGCGCGGGCGCCAATGAGCCCGTGAGCACCACCGTGGCGTCAAGGGCTGCCACGGTGTTCGCGATCGCCGCCGCAGTCTTGGTCATGGTGTCAGTCCCGTGGGTGATGACGACCCGCCGGGCGCCGGAACTCTCAATGGCCGCCCGCACGGCCTCCCGGTCAGCATCAACCAATTCGAGTGAGTCTTTGCGCAGTAATTCCATGATGCGATAGCGGATGCCAACGTGGGCCTCACGCAGCAGCTCGGCAACGACCGACTGACCTACTTCAAAGTCACTTTTGGCGTCAAAATAGACCTTGTCTATGGTGCCGCCCGTTGTGATCACCAATATCTCATCCATATCCGGTAGCATACCTCCCGATCACGCCCAATGCGTACCTGTAAACCCCGGAGCGCCGCTCTCCCCTGTCAAATCAGATGCTTAGCTATCAAGTTCATCCCGGCACTGGGCCGCACCTGTTACTTGCCCACGGGGCCCTCTCGAACAACGCCCAATGGGTGTTGAATTTGCCCGCGCTGGCTCAATTCTGCACCCCCGTCACCGTCGAACTACTGGGGCATGGCGACTCGCCCGCTCCCACGGACCCGGCCAGCTACGCACCCGGCGCCTATGTCGACTATTTCGATTCGCTGCGCCGTAAGCTTGGCGTCGAGCGCTGGTTTCTGTGTGGCTATTCCTTAAGCGCTAGTCTCACCATTCGCTACGCCCTTGAGCGTCCTGAACGGGTCATCGGACACTGCCTGACCAACTCTAATTCGGCCTTCGCAGATCCTGCCCTAAGCGCCGAGTGGGCAGCAGCCGGCGAACAAACCATGACCAAAGTCGCTGCCCAGGGGCGCAAATTTCTCGAACGCATGCCAATCCATCCTCGTCTTGCAACCGCGTTGCCTGCCGAGGTTTACGAGCCATTGGTGCAACGCTCAAAGCTGCTTGACCCAATGGGCGCCAGCAAAACCCTTGCCCTCACTGCGCCATTTGCCAGTGTGCGCGAGCGCTTGCATGAAAACACCCGGCCGGCGTTATTGCTGGCCGGGCGGCGGGAGCGACGCTTCATGACACAGCTCGACTACGCCAGACAAACGATGCCCAGGCTCGAAGTTTGCGAACTTGACGCCGGCCACGGGGTGAACATGCAAGCGCCGGACGCGTTTAACTCAAGCCTTAAAACCTTTGTTGCAAAATGCGCCACGTAGTCGACCAACTCATCGATGAACGCTCCGAGGGGCTACGCTCCCGGCCTTGGTTGTGGCGCCTCATTACCAGCTTATTCTATCCAATACTCGGCTATGAACGAGCCAAGACTCTGGTCGATCAGGTGCAGAACCTGTCCGGCGAGGAGGTCCTTGATTCTGTCAGTTCGCAACTGCAACTTAAGGTCTCAACCAGTGGTCTTGAACATCTGCCCACTCGCGGTCGAGCCATGCTTGTTGCAAATCATCCCGCCGGCATAGCCGATGGCATCGCCGTTTACGATGCAATCAAACACCTCCGCGAAGACGTTGTCATTTTTGCCAACCGCGATGCTGTACGCATGGCGCCTGGTCTGGCCTCTCACATCATCCCGGTTGAATGGATAGAAGAAAAACGCACGCGAGCGCAACAACGCGACATGATTCGCCAGATTGTTGCGGCATTTCGGGCCGAGAAGCTGGTTGTAATTTTTCCGTCTGGACGCCTCGCCTACCTCAAGTGGTCAGGTCTTACCGAACGGCCCTGGCAAACCACCGCAGTTAACCTTGCGCAAAAGTACTGCTGCGAGATTATTCCCATGCACATCAATGCGCGCAATTCTCTGTTGTTCTACGCGGTATCACTCATTTCTGACGAGCTACGAGACATCACTCTGTTCCACGAACTTATGAACAAACGGAACAAGACCTATCGATTGAATATTGGGGCACCCATTGACCCAGCCGGTGACGTACGAGAGGTTACTGACGCTCTGGAACATTATGTGACGCAACAACTGTCAAAAGGTGATGCCCACTGCACCGCGCTACGCAAACCTCCGCACCGAACTGCACCACAAACGCCTGACCCGATTGATCTGAAAACTACCTAGCAGGCTGCTAGGCCCCGTTTCATACGAGCTAATAAGAGCGGGGCAAGTCGAGTACATGCTCGGTCACGTAGTTAAGAATCATCTCCTGGGAAATAGGCGCAATACGCATCAGGCGTGCCTCCCGCCAGTAGCGTTCGACATGGTATTCCTTGGCGTAGCCAAAACCGCCATGGGTCTGCATGGCCTGATCTGCGGCCTGAAACGCCGCATCAGCTGCTAACCACTTCGCCATGTTGGCCTCTGCCCCACAGGGCTCGTCGTTATCGAGCTTCCAGGCCGCCTTGCGAATCATCAACTCCGCAGCATCGAGGCGCATTTTCGCTTCGCCCAGCGGAAAGCTCACGCCCTGGTTCTTACCAATCTGGCGGCCAAACACCACCCGCTCATTGGCGTAGTTAACCGCCCGGCGCAACGCAGCACGACCAATGCCCAACGCTTCGGCAGCAATCAGAACACGTTCCGCGTTCAAGCCACCCAGCAAATATCGAAACCCTTTGCCCTCTTCACCTACCCGATCAGTGACTGCAACGGGCAGGTCGTCGTACACCACTTCGCAGGTGGCGACGGCATTGCGGCCCACCTTTGGGATTGGTGAGATTGTCACTTCAGGGCGTTTGAGTTCTGCCAACAACAGGGTCATACCATCAGTACGACGCTCCACTTTTTCGAGCTCCGTGGTGCGCACCAGCAGCAGCACCCGATCAGCAATGAGCGCTTTTGTTGTCCATACCTTGCGCCCCTTCACCAGATACTGATCACCGTCGCGCCGCGCCGTCGTTGTTATTGAGGTGGTATCTGTACCCGCATCGGGTTCGGTCACGCCAAATGCGACATGCAGGTCACCGCGGGCCACCGGCGGCAAATATTGCTGTTTCATGTCTTCTGAGCCATGGCCCACAACCGGGTGCATGCCAAAAATGGACAGGTGCAGGGCAGTAGCACCGTTCATGGCCGCGCCACTGGCAGCCACTTCCTCAAGCACAATACTCGCCTCGGTAATGCCCATACCGCTGCCGCCATAGGTCTCTGGGATCGCAATACCAATCCAGCCGGCTTCCGCCATCGCCTGATAAAACTCCCAGGGAAACTCCTCGGCCTCGTCGTGCCGCGCCCAATATTCATCTGGAAAGTCACTACAGAGTTTACGCACCGACTCACGAATGATCCGCTGGTCATCTGTTTCAGAAAAATTCATGGCAGGCCCTCCCCAGCAGCCCGATTGTAAGGAATGTTCGAGTTTGAGTATGGCATGAGCGCCGCGTACAGTATTTTTCAAATTTCGCCACCTTAACCAAGACCGAAACATCATGACTGAACCCTTGCAACTGCAAACTGAACGCATGCTCGCCACCATCGACGACAACGGTATTGGCTGGGTAACCTTTAATAATCCTGCCAGGCACAACGCGTTGTCATTGGAAATGTGGCAGGGCACGGGCGACATCTTCGAACACTTCGATGCCAATCCTGCAGTCCGGGTAGCGGTCATGAGCGGCGCTGGAGACAAAGCGTTTGTGTCTGGCGCTGACATTTCCGAGTTTGACAAAACCAGAGCAAGTGCGGCCCAGCGTGTGGAGTACGGTAAAATCGCCGGGCGCGGCACGCTGGCCATGGCGCGGTTTTCGAAACCGCTGATCGCCATGATAGACGGCTACTGCATCGGCGGCGGCCTGGCGACAGCACTAGCCGCAGATGTTCGATTCGCCAGCCCAGACTCGACGTTCGGTATACCTGCAGCCAAACTCGGCCTTGGCTACGAATACGAGGGCCTGGCCAAGCTGTGCGAGTTGGTCGGCCCCGCTGCAGCGCGAGACATCATGCTCAGCGCCCGGTTTTTTCCGAGCAGTGAGGCACTCGCAATGGGCCTCATCAATTTCACCACACCAAAGGCAGATTTATTGACAGAAGTTGCTGCATACGCCGAGCGCATCGCTGGCAACGCCCCCCTCACCGTCGCTGCGGCTAAAGCGGCCGTCAACACCTGGGAACGCGGCGGTGGCGCCACAGACATTGCTCGGGTAAAAAGCATGGTAGATGCCTGTTTTGACAGTGCCGACTACAAAGAGGGTCGCAAGGCCTTTGCTGCCAAGCGCAAACCGCGCTTTAAAGGCGCTTGAAGCGAAGCTCAAACTGGCAAAACGGTCCGATTTTGCACCCTGTGGATTGCCCGACAGGATGTAACGACCTGAACTAAGTCGCAGTTTCACCAAGAAAGCGCCCAACTGCGTTACCAGACCCACTATTAAGTAGCGCAAAACCGGTATCATGTGGACTGTTAAATACCTCTTAAAGGATTCGAGAATGCGTATTGTGTGCCCCTCCAGCTCATCCACCTCTCCATACAAAGCTGTATGCAATTCATTCAGCCACAGTGTTCGCGCAGCGACCCGAGGCGCCCGCGCGATCCTGCGTTTTGGTGTCTTCAGCAGCCTTGCGGTTCTGGCGAGTGCCTGTGCACCACTGGAGACCCCTAACGCACCGACAGCCACTGCCCAGGACGGCACCCTGAGCAGCTTCGAGCCAACAGCGTCGGAAGGCGCGAATTGTGGTTCAGGGGAAGGCAGCGAATATCGCATTGGCGTAGGCGATAATCTGGCCATCAACGTGTGGCGCAACAAGGACCTAAGCGTCACGGTCCCGGTTCGGCCAGATCGCAAGATTTCTGTTCCCCTCGCCGGTGACGTCGAAGTGGGTGAGCGCACGCCTGAAGAAGTGAGCGCCGCGATCACCCAGAAACTCGCCAAGTACATTCGCGATCCATTTGTAACAGTGATCGTTACAGAGATGGGCAGTGATCAGTTCCGCTCACGCGTGCGCGTAACCGGTGCAGTACAACGACCGGTCTCGTTACCTTACCGGGATGGTATGACCGTACTCGACGTTGTACTTGAAGCCGGCGGCACCAATGAGTTTGCCAATCTCAGCAACTCCAACCTCTTTCGTTGCGATGGCACCCGCCTGCCCGTCCGCCTGGACCGCATAATTAAGCGCGGCGACACGGCGACTAATTACACACTGCGTCCAGGCGACGTAATTACCGTGCCGCAAAGCGCGTTCTAGAGAGTCACCATGCTAAATACAATAGAGTTGCCGCGCACCGGCCTCGCCGCGTGTTCGCGGAGTGCCCTGTGCGGCCTTGCGCTGGTCACAACCGCGCTCGTCAGTACGAGCGCGCAGGCCATTGAGTACCGGCTATCCACCGGATTCACCACAACACGCAGTGACAACATCGCTCGGGTCAACGGCTCAGGCGAGGTGCTCCCCGGTCTAAACAACTTGACCGGAGAAGAGCAGGACGACTGGATAAACACCCCTATGTTGCGCGGCCAGCTCGCTCACGAAACCGCCAACCTGCGTATCCAGGGCGACTACATGGTCGAACATCGTATCTACACCGAAGACATCTTCCAGGATCGAACTCGCTGGACGGGCCGTGCGGATTTACGCTGGGATACTTTTCAGGATCGTTTGCAAATCAACGCTTCAAACTCACGCACTGAATCAACCGAAGACGCACTGGGCCAGGACATCGAGAACAATCGCCAGATTGTGACGGTATCGTCCATCGGCCCCAAACTGCAATTCCGACCTCGCACCAGCGACGTGTTTTCAGTTGAGTACCGCTACTCAGATATTACCCAGGAAGAAACTGATGCAGACAGCGATCGCCAGTTGCTGGCGGCAGCCTATGCGCTGGGCTTGAGCGAAAATCGCACCCTCACCTTAGATGTGTCGCGAGATATGGTCGACTTTGATCGCGAGGAGTCACCCGAACTCGAGATTGATACCGCCAGTCTCACCTACGCATCAGAAGGTGATGCAGTGGATTTTGAATTACGCGCGGGCTACACCACTATCGATCGTTCACTGGATCGAGATAAGGTTGATGGTGTAATTGGCAGCTTTGATATCACCTGGCGTGTAACTGGCAATGGCGAGTTCGAGTTCACCGGCAGCCGCAGCATCAACGATCAATCGGATGACGTGCTTCGCGGTAGTGCCGAGTTTGGTCAGGGTTCGGTATTTCAAAACACCAATATCAATGAAGTGTTCACCGAAGACACCCTTACTGCTAGCTACTCACATCGCTGGGGTCGCAACAGGGCGACCCTTGGCTACCGGTTCCAAGATCAGGATTTCGAAGATAACGCGGCGGCAGAGGACTTTTCGCGCGATCAGGACGAGAGCGGCTTTAGTCTGCTTTACGCACGTAGAGTTACGCCCAGAATTGATTTGCGGGCGAGTGCACGGTTCACCGAACGCGATTTTGAGGATCGTGGCTTGAAAGAAGACTTCATTTCAACCGACATTCGTATCGACTGGCAAGCAACTCGGCTGGTGAACCTGTTCGCGAGCGCTCGTTACGAGGAGCGCGATGGCAGCGGCATTCCACAGGTTGTGAACGCGTTGGTATTCGACGAGTTCCGCTTCAGCTTCGGTATCAATATCGACTTGCTCAATCGGCTGCCACGTCGCCAGCTGCTCTAGCGTTGCAGCAAACTCGGGGCGGGCTGAGAATGCAACTCGCCCCTGAGTACCCGGAGATGGTTGCGTAGCTGCCCTATATCGCCTAGGTCGGGGGCAAGTTCGACGGCGCGATCCAGCAATACGCTCGCCTGACTCAGACGATTGGTGACTGCATAGGCGGCCCCCAACATCAGCAACAACTGCGCATCGTTCTGCGCATCGACAACCGGCTCCAGGGCATTAATCACACCTGCATAGTCCTCTCGTTGCAGAAACACAGCTGCAGACAGTTTGCGCGCCGAGACATTCCCGGGTTGCGCTTCGAGATACCGGTTCAAATTCAGCTCAGCCTGGGCGTAGTTTTGCAGTTGAAACTGTACGGCACCCATCAGGTATAACGCGGCGGTGTAATCGGCTTGCAAGCTTTGCACTTCGCGCAAAGAGATCTCCGCCGCGATGTGATCACCTCGTTCATAAGCTACCAGAGCGGCCAGATAAAGCGCCGGTACATAATCTGGCACAACAGCAAGTACCCCATCTATTTCCGTTGTTGCTGCTACCAGATCCCGCTCAAAAATTAGGACTCGCGCCATCCCCAGACGTGCGGGTACATCTTTCCCCGGCAGTGCTCGCGCCGCACTAAATGCCTCGCGCGCATCCACCATATTGTTCTGCTCCAATGCAAACTCACCTTGCACCAACAACAGGTGCGGGTCTCGAGGTGCGAGCTGGCCGGCTTTAATCAACAGAGGCCATGCACGACTAAACTCACCATCGATCCAAAAAACACGTCCTGCACCAAAATTAGCGTAGGCCAGCTCCGGATCTTGTGCCAATGCAGTCGAAAATTCTTGCCGCGCCAGATCAACATCGTCTAACGCAAGTCTTGCTAACCCAAGCACCGCTCGATCGCGCGGCGCGATACTCTCAAGCACACTCAACTCCGCGATAACGTCAGCGGCCTGTTGCAACCGAATGGCGGCCAGGTGCTGACCTTCGCGCAAATCCGCAAGTACAGAAGCTGCAAGTGCGGGGCGTCCTTGAACCGGAGCCAGAGCGCGCCTGAACTCACCTTGCGCAGCATCATAGTCGCCAGCAGCAAACAGCTGGTTAGCTAATTCTGCGCGCGCACTTTGCAATTCTGAGTCTTTCTGCAGCGCACTTTGCAATTCAACGATAGCTGCGTCGTCGTCACCATTTGCACGATATTGCAGCGCATTTGCTAAATGCTGTTCAGCAATCTGAGTTGAACACCCACCCAACCAAATACCCAACAGCAATAGCCCCAGACTTCGGGACGAAAAAAGGCGCATTCGGTTCTCCAAAACGTAACCAATGATTTACCGCATTTTATCCTGTTTACCCCGATTACCTTGTTTACCTTGTAAGCAAAGTTCACGCCCAGCGTCATGCTAAACTGAAGGTCTGCGCTGAAAACACCCTAAGCAACCCGATTCACGAGAACCCAGCCATGAGCGACCACGAGCCAATAGTCACCGCCGCCGTTATCATTATTGGCAACGAAATCCTGTCCGGCAGAACCCAGGACACCAATCTCAACTTTATCGCCTTAACGCTCGGTGAATGGGGAATTCGAGTCACCGAGGCGCGGGTTATTGCAGACGATGAAACCGAGATTGTGGACACTGTGAACGTACTGCGCGCACGGCATGACTACGTGTTTACTACCGGCGGCATTGGTCCCACCCACGACGACATCACTGCCAGCTGTGTCGCCAAAGCTTTTGCCGTGCCTTTGGTGGAACACCCTGAAATCGCGGCCATGATAAAGCGCCGCGAGGCGCCGCCTGACATCATGCGCTCAAGGTTACGCATGGCGATGGTTCCGGAAGGATCAGGTCTCATTGCCAATAGCACCGGCGGCCCTCCAGGTTTTGTCAAAGACAATGTTTACGTCATGGCGGGTATTCCTCGAGTAATGCAGGCCATGCTACCAAGCCTTAAAGGCACGCTTCGAGGCGGCGCGATCATGCGTAGCCGCTCGGTCTCAGCGTATCTTGCCGAGAGTGAGATAGCGGATGGGCTCAGCGCGGTACAAAACGACTATCCTGACCTCGCGCTGGGTTCATATCCGTTCATGCGCGACGGCCGGTACGGAACCAACCTTGTGGTACGTGGCACCGATGAAGAACGCATCGCCGCTGCGCTTGCGGCTGTTGTGCACGAAATTACAGCAGCCGGTGGCAGTGCCGAAGAAATTGTCGACGCGTGATTGTAGTCAGACCAGTGCAGCGACGAATGGTCAGCGCTCTCGCACTGGGCATTGCGCTGTTTTGCATCGGGGCTTGCCAGACACGCGCGCCAGTCGCGAGTTCTGACAGCAACGCTAATCCATTACCCCAAACCACAGCTAGAGAAGACTCGGTCTATGACAGCCTGCCGGGGGTCAAAGCCCAAGCCCTCAGTACCGCACCGGGGATGCAATACACCAACAATGTCGCAAACCAGGCAAACCCGGTTGTCGCCGCGCTGCAAGCTCTGAATGACTGCGAACAGGCCCGCGCTGCCAGATCTACGCCAAGCTCGCCCTGCGAGTTGCGCCGGAAGGGCGATGTAATCATCCACAGCACCGCCGAGCTTACTGCCGGTTTCGCAGCAGAACGGCCAGCGCTGCTGTGGCGCTTGAGCGGCCCTGCGGCAAACGACGCCAACGTCTATATCGCAGGTTCGATCCACGTACTCAAACCCACTATGCAGGCGCCGCCCAGCTATTCACAGGCGCTACGCGCAAGTGAAAACCTCGTGTTTGAGATCGACGACGCAAAACTCACTGCAACGCAGATGCAAGCACTGGTTACGCAGTACGGTCAGCTCCCGGAAGGTCAAACGCTTGCAGGCCTAATGACGCCTGAGGACTACCAGCGTCTTGTAACCTACACCGACAGTCTGGGTCTGCCGGAAGAAATGCTAAACACAATGAAGCCAGCAATGTTGTTGCTGCAGTTGGGCGCACTAGAGTACGTCTCACTCGGCTATCTGCCAGAACACGGTGTGGAGTCGGTGTTTCGCAAGAGTTTTTTGGCGCGGGAGAACCGTCGAGAAATTCTTGCCCTGGAAACCGTTGAGCAACAGCTTGCAGCCGCAACCGCCCTGCCACTCGAACTACAAAGCGAGTTATTGCTGGAGACACTGGATGAAATCCAGCAGGTACCACTCGACGTCAGCGACCTTGTGCAGGCCTGGCTCGCCGGCGATGCAGGCCGACTTGATACGCTATTCAATGACACCACTGATGCCTCGCCGGCCGCACAAAACTGGATGGATGATTTGCTCAACAAACGCAACATAGGAATGGCCGCAGGTGTGGCAGAACTGCTCGCAAGTGACGGCACCTATTTGGTGCTGGTCGGTGCCGCTCACCTGGTAGGTGATAACTCAGTGATTGCCCTGTTACAGGAACAGGGTGTCACTGCTACCCGCCTACAACAGAACTCACTCGATGCAGCCCACGGACAAGCAAATACCCAAGGACAAGCAAAGCCCCACGGACAATCAAAATAATGAACGCTGAAGTGAATAACCCCACCGAGCGCTTTAAACCACCTCTGTGGTTACGCAATACCCATGTGCAAACCATTGGCTCGAGCTTTTTCACGCGCTCCCCAGACATAGGCGCGGGACGCCGCATCGAGCTACTTACCAGCGAAGCTGTTCGACTCGAAGCTTTCCTGCATGGCGAAGCCAATCCAGGTCGTCAGGTTATCCTTATTCACGGCTGGTTGGGCTGTGCTGACTCGAGCTATATCCTGAGAACTGCAGCCGATTTATTACACGCAGGATATCGAGTGACCCGCCTGAATCTGCGCGATCACGGGAATACTGCGCATATGAATGAAGACATGTTTCATTCAGCCCGAACCAAAGAGGTTGTCGAAGCCTGTGAGCAACTTACAGGGCTTGGCTCGGGAGCAAACGAATCACCAGGCAGCGTTATTATTGGCTTTTCGCTGGGGGGTAACTTTGCGCTAAGAGTGTGTGCACATACCGGCATACCCGCTTTGGCAATTTGTCCGGCGATAAATCCCGAGACCTCGTGCACTGCCATCGATGAAGGCCCGGCGGTTTATCGACACTACTTTCTACGCAGATGGTATCGGGCACTCGCTGCGAAGGCGGCGGCATTTCCTGAGCGTTACGACTTCAGCGCGGTACAAAACCGCACCAACGTTTTAGAACTAACCAATCTGTTTATTGGCAACCATCTGCCCTACCCAAGCAGCAGCGAGTACTTCAACGCTTACCGCATTCGACCAGAGAGCTTGCAAGGTAAACCCGCTAAAATTATCGCCGCCAAGGACGATCCTGTGATCCCGTGGCAAAGCGTCGCCGAGCTAAGTTCGGCCACCGAAGTGTTGCTCACCGATCATGGCGGCCACTGCGGCTATGTGCCGAAAGCGTGGATGACTCGCCAGATGCTCGAGTTTTTGCGGCGCTAACCCACCTCGTCAGTCTCGGTCACTCGATACTCAAGGTCATACTTGGCGACCGGCAATTGCCGAATGCGCGTGCCGGTTGCAGCGAAGATGGCGTTGGCCAGCGCAGGCGCGATACCAGGCGTACCTGGTTCACCGGCACCGCCCCATGCTGCGTCACTGTTAACAATGTGAGTCTCGATAACAGGCGCTTCATGCATGCGCACCATCTGATAGTCATGGAAATTGCTCTGGGTAACCGCACCCTCTGCAATGCTCACTTCGCCGTAGAGCGCAGCTGTTAGTCCGTAAATCACACCTGATTCCATCTGCGCGATTACGCCATCAGGGTTTACCGCCATGCCGGTGTCTGAGACAACTACCACCCGATCGACCGCAACCTTGCCTTCGTTGATGGTTACTTCCACTACTTGGGCCACCACGCTGCCGAACGACTCCTGTAACGAAATGCCTCGTCCGCGCCCTGCAGTCATAGGCACATCCCAATTGGCCTCAGAAGCTGCGCGATCCAGCACTGTCAGCAGGCGCGGATGATCTGCAAGCATGGCGCGACGAAACTGATAGGGATCGGTGCCGGCGGCATGGGCCATTTCATCGACAAACGATTCCGTAAAGAAGCCGTGCTGCGAATGGTCAACGCTGCGCCAGGGACCAAATGGTACATGGGTCGGGCTGCTTGCATGATGTATGCGCGTGTTAGCAATTGAGTAAGGTACAACCGGCGCCTCGGCAGGCTCGTGCTTATCCACGTATTGGTTGTCCCAGCCGACAAGTTTGCCGTCCTCATTCAGGCCACCCTCAAAGCGACTCATTATTGCGGGACGATAGTGATCGTGCTTAACGTCTTCTTCCCTCGACCAGATGAGTTTCACCGGGGTGCCCGCTGCTCGTGCGACTTGTGCAGCCTCGATCGCATAGTCGGGAGTAGCCTTGCGGCCGAAACCACCCCCCATCGGGGCGTTGTGCAAGCTGACATTGTCGAAGTCGATATCGAGCGCATCGGCAATCGCCGCCCGAAAGCCAAGCGGATTCTGACAACCGGTCCAAACTTCGAGTTGTCCGTCGTGCTCCCAGGCCGTTGCGTTCACCGGTTCCATGCAGGCGTGCGCCAGGTACGGCACCGTGTATTCGGCGCTAACCTTCACCTTTGCATTGTCTATGGCCGCACGTGCGTCGCCCTCGTCCTTATCAAAGGTTTCATCATTGTTGGCAAGCGTTGCATCCATGTCAGCGCGAAACTGTTCGAAAATGGCATCCTGACTGACGCCGTCTGTGCCAGTTGTACTCCAACTGACATCAAGAGCCTGCAGCGCCTGACTCGCCTGCCAATAACCGCTGGCGACCACAGCCACAGCGTTCTCCAGATTAACGACACCGGTAACACCAGGCATGGCGAGCGCTTTCGCGTCATTCACCTCGGTGAGCGTTGCGCCAAACACTGGCGCATGAACAATGGCGGCATACTGCATACCAGGAACCTGAGCGTCGATACCAAACTCAGTAGTACCGTCGACCTTGCCTGGAATATCAAAGCGTTGCTTCGACTCGCCGATAATCTTGAACTCACTCGCAGCCTTTAACTGCGGCGTCGCTGACGGTGTGAGCTGCCCGGCCGCTTCTGCAAACTCGGCAAACGGCGCCCGACGATCGCTCGCGGCATGCACGATGTAACTGTTCTCTGCCGTTAGCTCACTCGCGGGAACCTCCCAACGATCTGCAGCCACATCAATCAGCATCTGCCGCGCCGCCGCGCCCGCAACGCGCAAACCATAAACACCGGTCGCACGTACGCTCGCGCTACCACCGGTAATCTGCAAGCTCATTGTTTCAACAATTTTCTGAAAGGCGCCGTCTACTGTACGCACCAACCACGTGGGAATGTCGGCATCGCCAAGGACAAAACCCTTGCCCACCGCATAGTTGGCGTAACTCTTCTCAGCCGGCGCTTCCATGGCCGACACCAATGACCAATCGGCGTCCATCTCGTCAGCCAGCATCTGCGCCAGTGCGGTATGCACGCCCTGCCCCATTTCGGAATGCGCAACAATCGCAGTGACGCGATTATCAGGATGCACCTTAACCCAGGCGTTGACCAACGCCTCTCCCTCTGTGGTTACCATTGGGGCAAGTTCATCGGTACGGCGACCGGTACGAATTGCAACGCCAACGGCCAATACGCCACCAGTGAGCACTCCACCGGCAATAAACGCTCTGCGCGACCACTTACCCATGGTTCATCTCCTGTCTGTTGCTGGAGGTTTGGTCGGCGGTTTTGCTGGCGTCTGCTTGCGGATCGAAAAAGGCAACGGCTGCAGAGCTATTAGCTGCCTTATGAATTGCGCGCCGAATGCGGTTGTACATGCCGCAGCGACAAACGTTGCCCTGCATTGCAGTGTTAATCTCTGCATCGGTAGGATTTGGCGTGCTCGCAAGCAGCGCAGAGGCGGACATCAACTGCCCCGACTGGCAATACCCACACTGCGGAACCTGCTCGTCGATCCAGGCCTGCTGGAGTGGGTGCAAGCTGCCATCTGCCGCCTTGAGACCTTCAATGGTAGTAATCTGCGCACCTTCGGCCGCCGCAACCGGAGTAACACAACTGCGGATCGGTTGACCGTTCAACTGCACGGTACACGCCCCACACTGGGCGATACCACAACCAAACTTGGTACCCGTAAGCGCGAGCTGTTCACGTATGGCCCACAACAGTGGCTGCGCAGGATCAGCCTCGATGGTTTGCGACTGGCCGTTGACCACCATGGTGATCGGCTTGGTTTGGCTCGACATGCTTGCAAGCTCCCGATTGATTTAGCCAGTCAGTATACCTCGAAACACCAATACCTGCTTTACGGCCGACTCGCGGTTGCTGTCTGTTCAAGGTGCTCGAGCAGGTCGGTGAGGCTTACCCCCTGCTGGTTTTTGAAACCCGAAAGCGCACTGTAAAACTCGGCCGCGCTATCGTGAAACCCCCGCGGCATCGCCACTTTTTCATAGGTATCCGCGATCTCGCGCATCTCACCAGCGAAACGCCAGGCCTTGGGAGCAACAGCGCCCGCGAGTGCCTCCGCCCGCGACAAAACACCCGGTTGAGAAATCTCCCACTCGGTTTCCAGTGCCGCACCAACGGCGTAGCGCTGCGCCAACCCACGAACACTCAGCAACAGCGCGCCATTACCTTTGGTCCAGGCCGCGTAACACATTTTTAATGCCGAGGCGGCAGTCCCGCCTTCGGGAAGTACAACGCTTGCAAGTACAGAATCGGTAAACAAATCCGCAACCTGGGTGGCACGCGCACCAGACAGGTACAGCCGAGTGGAGCCGGCTTTGCGGGCTGGGGGACCAATTATTCCGCCATCAACATAGCGCTCACCAAAACCGGCACCAATATTTGCACTGAGCGCTGGCGAAATCGCATTCGCATCGACAAAGGTCCCGGCAAAATTTGTGGCAGCCACTTTAGCTGCAAGCGCCTGCGCGCCATCTGGTGGGCAGACGCTAATAATCACGTCACACTCTGTCGCTAGTTGTGCCAAGTTCATACAGGCTTCGGCCCCCGCACTTGTCGCTCTGGTCTGAGTTTCTGCGCTCCGCCCGTTACTGCACCAGAGCACTCGATGCCCGACAGTGCCAAGCGCTGCGATCAGTGTCGCTCCCATGGCGCCCGGGTGCAGCACCCCAACGCATTGTCTGCTCTGGACGCTCACGCTACTTTCGATAGTCGAGCGGCGGCAATCGATCGCCCAGTAACGCCGCGTATTTAAAATCTTTGCCGCGCCGCCGCTCGAGTTCGCTGCGCGCCGCTTTTATCACCGCAGGGTTTCCAAACAGCTCCTGACCGGTTGACGCCAATACCTTCGCCGCCAGTAGCGTGCCTTTATGACCAATGCTGGTACCTCCTGCAGCAACCGCCTGCCAGCTATGCGCGGGCGTACCCGGTACCCAGGTTGCCGTAGAAAAACCTACGGTAGGCACTAGCCAACTGACATCGCCGACATCGGTCGAGCCCATGGAGTGGCCAATCGCAAAAGGTTGAACGGTTTGCTGGGAGCCGAGCGCCATGCGCGGCTTTATTAACGAGCTGCGTATCTCTGTTGCAAACTTGTTCTCAGCAGCGCTGTACTCAAACCCGCCTAACGCCTGCATTTTCTCGTGCACAACACGCCCCAACACCTCGTTGGGTAGCAATGGGTAGTTGCCGTGCATCACCTCGTACTCCATCCGGGTTTCCGTACCCAGCGCCGCCCCTTCGGCAGTAGCCACGACGCGCTCGAAGAGCGTGACTACCCGAGCAGCTTCGGGGTGGCGCACGTAGTAATACACCTCAGCGAATTCCGGCACTATGTTTGGTGCTTCACCCCCATGTGTGATCACGTAGTGAATGCGCGCATCATCAGGCACGTGTTCGCGCATCATATTCACCATGAAGTTCATGCTCTCGACACCGTCCAGCGCAGAACGACCACGATCCGGCGCTGATGCTGCATGCGCTGCCCGGCCATAAAACCGGAATCGACCCGACTTGTTGGAATTAGACGACGACGCGGACGCATCGTTGGCATCACCCGGATGCCAATGCAAAACCACGTCCGTCGCGGCGAATACACCGGCGCGGGCCAGATACACCTTGCCGGAACCGCCCTCTTCTGCTGGCGTACCTACGACCTTAATTGTGCCGGACGCATTGGTGTCCTTGAGCCAACGCGCTAACGCAACACCAGCCCCTGTAGAGGCTGCTCCAAACATGTGGTGTCCACAGGCATGACCCGCGGCGCCTTCGACCCGGGGAGAGCGCGTGGCCACGGCTTCCTGGGACAGGCCGGGTAAGGCATCAAACTCTGCCAGCACCGCAATCTCCGGCTTGCCGCTGCCAAAGGTGGCGACAAACGCGGTGGGAATATCGGCAACCCCCTTAGTGATGCTGAAACCGTTGGCCTGCAGGTGCGCCTGCAGCGCAGCGCTACTGCGGGTTTCCTGATACCCCACCTCCGCAAACTCCCAGATCGCGTCTGCAAGACCCGTGATCTGTTCACTCTGGGCTTCCACATGGGCCACCGCTGCTGTTGTGCCGGTACTGACCTGTCCTGCGGCAGAGGCTGTGTTTGGCACAGCGCCTATACCGCCTGCAACCAGCAAACAGGCAAGTGTTCGATTTAGACTGTTGGACAACGGTAGTTCCTCGCTTATATATACCCCGTACACTCTGCCTGTCTCCCGCGGAAGGATGCAAGACGATGATTATGTTCGAGCCCTACCGGTGGCTCTCGACGCGGCTTTGCCTACTTTGCCTAGTTTTAATCGGCAGCCTGGCAGGCTGTGCCGGTGCACCCGTCCAACTCCCATCAACCCAAGCCCCACCAACCCAGCAATCATCTTCACCACCGCCACCAGCACCCAGCGTTAAAACAGACAAGGTTGAAAGCGAACCACCTGGCCAACGGGTTGCGCAGCAACTCCCACTGGTTGAGAGCGGGTTAACGCTCCATATTGGCAAGGCGGGCAGATTGGCCCGACTGGGACACAACCATCTCATCACGGCACCACTCACTGGGCTTGCCTGGCTAGACACTGCTGGCACGCTGCATGCCGTTGCCCAGGTGCCTGTCAACGAACTGGTCGTCGACGATCCAGAGCGTCGAGCTGCTGCAGTCAGAGCCGGCAATCCAGACTATGCCTCTGTACCCACGGCGAAAAATATTCGCGACACTCGCGCAAACATGTTGAGCGCTCGCGTGCTGGATGCCGATGCGTACCCAGAGATTCGGGCAACGGCCAAGGCAGCAGACGCTGCAGCGGAGTTCAAAACAGCCGTCAGCGGCAGTCTGAACGCACGATTTCAGTTAGACATTCGCGGTACCCAGCACGCCCTACCTGCCGTCCTGCGGTGGCAGCGGGCGCAGGACCAGATTAGTTGGGACACCAGCTTTACGATCAGTCACCAGCATCTGGGCATGACACCCTTCTCGGCCCTTGGTGGTGCGCTGCGGGTTGCAGACCCCATCAGGGTAGAGCTGCAAGGAGTTCTGAACGGCCCGTTCAGTTTCGGTTCAGAATAAACCACCTACCGTCAGCCAACCCTGCCTTATTCACCACAGGACTCGACACAGGCCCAAAACCATGACTGCAAGCAAAACTCCAGTCTTCGCAAGCCTTCTTCTCAGCAGCTTCATTCTTGCCAGCGCTGCTAGCCCCGTGTATGCAGCTCCTGCCAGAGGTGCAGAAGCTGATCCTGCTCAACTGCTGGGCACAGAAGTTGAGAGCATCAAGAACATCGAGCGAATTTCCGACTGGAAAACTCTGGATACCAAACATCTGACGCTTAGGATCAACAACGCGCACAGCTACCTGCTAACCCTGCAAGATCAGTGCATGCAGCTTCGCGGTGCCCGAATTGTCGGTGTCAGTATGACCAATCAGGAAATCTGGGCAGGCTACGATCACGTCGCTGCAGACGGCAGAGAATGCCGCATCGATACCATCACGCGTTTGGGCCGGAAGAGGTCGTAAGCACTCCTGGCTACCTGCTGGCTACTTTCTAGCTGGGCAGGAAGTGCACCGGATAATTGATTCTGGTTTGGCGCACACTGCGCGAGCCAAAATCGAACAGCTTCACACGATTAACAATTTTCGCCACAACGGCGGAATCGGTTATTTCGCTGTCCAACACTTTGCAATCGATAACCCGTCCAGACGGAGCAATCGTTAACTCCAGCACCACTTTGCCCTGTAGGGCCGGGTTTTTCCGTAGCGCACGGTTGTAGATCGCAAAGATCGCCCCTTTATTCGCATCAAACACCCGACGCACTTCCTCAATGCTACGCTCGCGCGCCTCGCCAGTGTTCTTCGCCACCTTTGGCTTCTTTTTGCGCCCCACACCACGAGCACCTTCCGGAGCTTCAACACGGGTAGTTTCTCGGCCTGAAAGTGCAACACCGCCGGTTTCCCGCGACATCTGGCTCACGTTTACACCCGCGCTTCGTGAACCGGATTTCGCGGTGAGCAACGAGCGATCGATAGAAGCAGATTCACCGGCGCCCTGCTGGATGGCTGCGGTATCCGTTAAGCTAGACACATCAACGGCATCGCGCATATCTGCAAACGCATCCTGAAACGCAAGCAATCCTGACACCTTCGCTTTCTCACGGGCATCCGAGACAGTTGGTTCTATTGGCTCAATCTTCTTTTCAACCGGCTTAACTGGGACCTCTTTAGGTACTTCCTTCTCAACCTTGGGTTCAACCTTCTTCTCAACCTCTGGCGGCGGAGGCGGCGGTGGAATCTTGATCTCTGGTTTTTCAAGCTTTATCTGCGCAAGTGCTGGCGGCAGCTGTTCGAGCTCTTTGCGCTCGATTTCTGGCAACTCGATCAGCGGAATAACACCCCCAACGACCAGAGTTAACGCGAGAAAAAGACCAAGGAACCGAATAAACCGGTGCCGGTCGGGTCGTTTGGTTACCCACGGCAGGTCAAACTCCCGCCACAGGTTTGGCTGTATCGCAATCGAATTCACGAGCTCGCCTCGCCAACGGCTCCAGAAGCAGGAACAGCATCAGAGGCAGCCTGGTTCACCGCGAGAGAAATGCGCGCATAGTCTTCAGTAGTACAGGTCAGCATGATCTTCTTCAGCAACCAATACGGAATTTCCTTATCGCCCATAATGGTGATCTTTCGACCGTCTTCCGGTGCAGCACCCTTGCGCTGTGCCTGGTAGCGCAGTTCTTCAGATAACCCTTCAATCGCAACATCACCACTGCCTACCAACGCCGCTACATCAGCAACCTTACGACCCATCACCACAATGGCCTCATCGGTCACTGTTATGGTCGTCTGTTGATCGGGCCGTTGCTTAGAAGTTGAATCAGGCAGTTTCAGATCAGCCGACGTTTGCAACACTTCTACATCGGATGAATTGATCATCAAAAAGAAAACCAGAATCGTGAAAATGTCCATCAACGACACCAGATTTAGCTTGCCCGCAGACGAACCTGTTTTCTGGAGTTTTCGGCGCCGGGCCGCAACCAGAGCGCTCATTAACCTCGCTCCTGAGCAAAAGAACGTGTCACTCGTGGAAGCGCCGGTGTGTTCAACTCAGCACTGCTTAAGACATTGCTTCCAACACCACTAACCTCGGCTTTCGGAGTATCACCCAACGAAATAACCGGAAACAGTTCGGCGTCAACCACGTCAAGTCCAACAACCGCAGGATAAGAACGCACACGATCCATCACTCGCACGAGTGTTTGATAACTGGTTTCCTCTTCGAGCAATACCGTAATGTCCTTTTTCTCTGGCATACGTTTTTTCAGTTCTTGCAAGACCAACGTCAATTGAGCATAGTCGTGCTCGCCCGCCTTCTGCGGTACCGCCTTAATAACGCCGCCCCGACCGTCCGCGACCAACAGCTCGTCATTCTTAACCTGGATTTCCAGGTGCACGGCGTCAGGATCGAAGGCAGCGCTTGCGCCCTCGCCCGTAGGAAAATTCAACTCGATAACGGTGGTGTAGTTAAACACCATCGACAACAGCAAGACGGGCACCAGCACAATCATGAGATTCATGAACGGCGTGATATCCAGATCAGCAGCTTCGGCAGACCGGTCGCGATGTCGCTTGATTCGACTCACAGGTAGCTTCCCCTAATACGGCAAATGAAAAGGTTTACTCAGACGTCTTCCCAGACGTCTTACTAAGCCCGCTTCGCCTTACTGGCTGCCACTGCCTGTTTGGCAGATGCGGTTGCATGGTTTGTCGACGTACCGCTGTTTGCAGCCTCACCGGTAGTGCCATAGCCGTCCATGAGATTGAGGAATTTAACCATGGCAATCTCAAGACTCTCGACAATAGAGCTGGTCTTGCTTTGCAGCATAGAGTGAACAAGTAGCAACGGAATGGCCACCATCAAACCAAAGGCGGTGGTGTTCATTGCAATCGAAATACTCTTTGACAGCAAGGTGGCTTTCTCGGCAGGGTCGGCGTTGGCGACTGCGTCGAACGCCGCGATCAATCCGATAATGGTGCCGAGTAGACCAAGCAGGGTTGCTACGTTGGCGAAGGTTGACAGGTACGGAGTTCGGCGTTCAATACTTGGCAGAATCTCCAGCAAACCCTCTTCCATCGCCGACTCGATGTCTGTGCGACGCGGCGTCAACGTGCGTCGAGCCATACCATCGGCCGCAATGCGCGCCATGGCTGAACTGGATTTGCTTGTGACTTTGCTGATATCACTCAGACGCTGTGCCTTCATGAGCGGCAGCAATAGCTCGAAGTCGCGGCGATTGCGCACGGTCTGTCCAGTCAAATAGATCCAGCGTTCAACGGCAATAGCAAGGCCAATGGCCAGCACAATTGCGATCGGGTACATGAACCCCCCGCCCGTTTGAAAAAATCCCACTACGGTGGTGTACATATCCACGGCTACTTCTCCGACTTGTTTGACTCCAGGCTGCCAGCCTGAAGAGTTTGAAAATAATTCAGTTCCCGCTTGTAGGCGGGCGGGTACAGCGTTCGAAACACATCTCGATCGGTGAAATCATGCCTCACTTCAATGTCTGGCAGGTTGTTCTGCTGCTGCCAAGGTACGATATATAGAACTTTGGGCAGCTCTTGATTGCCTGAGATCACGGTTTCGCGGAGCTGTATGACGTCCTCTTGCTCAATGCCAAGCGCGTACGGTCCCACGGCGGACACAGCGCACACTATTGCCAGGCTCAGGTGATGCTTCAACTTCATAGCCGACGCTCCAAATCGACCATCCAACCCTTAACACGATCGTCTTCAGTACCGCTTTCAGCCGCCAAATTCTGGTATTCGCGATAGGCCTTGAGAGCAAGCTCAAGTTTGCCAAGATAGACCTCATAGAGAATGCCGAGATTCAAATACACCTGTGGGAACGTCGGGTCGCGATCAATGCAGGCGAGGTAACTGCCTTCAGCCTCGTCCAGGCGGCCTTCCTGGCGAGCCAGAACACCTAGCTGGTTGTAGGCAGCACAGTTGGTCGGATTAGCCTCTATTGCCTTCTCGAACGCCGCACGAGCTGAATCGGTGCGCTCTACTGCCAAATAGACCTGCCCCAAGTTCAGCCACGGGCCAGACAATTCAGGCTGAATATTGGTGATCTGCTGCAACAACCCCTCTGCCTGCGCATAGTCTGCGGCACGCAATGCCACAAGTGCTGCCTCAAACAGCGCTGCACTCTGCGGCTTCACATCAACCTCTGGTCGCGTTGTTGGCAACTGGGCAAACACTAGCGTGGATTCTCGGTTTTCATCGCGGCCGCTCGCTGCAGCCCCGCTACCACGAGAATCAGCTACTGGCTTTTGGGGTGCAAATCCCCCCAATGCACAGCCACCGAGCAGCAATATTGCCCAGACGAACAAGGGCATCGCAGTACGTTTGATGCTGGTACCGCAAAAACTGCGTGAAGCTTTAATGAATAGTGTCAACATAAGCCACCTGTACTTCGTTTTTGTCAAAACGTCCGGGCATAAGCACCCGAAGCGCGGCCAGACTGCGCTGGGTCCAATCGTCATTCAGACCCTGCCACATGCGCCGAAGATTGACTTCGTGCAGTTCAATCGCCTGCTCTTCAAACGGAAATGCCTGTTCTTCGAGCAGAATTTCGTATTGCTCAAGCGCCAGGGCGTCCAGCCCATCAGGCCTATCCGACTCCAAAATAGAGCGAGAGAGCTGGGTATACATGTCAGCAATTTGAAAGTTGGCAGGAGTAACAAAGTCACTTACCCCGTAGTCGAGCACCTGCTTGTAACCTGTAATCGTCCGTTTGAGCGATTTTTGTTTGGCGCGAAGAGAACGCTTTAGGGGTTGGGTTAACTGTATCGAATCAAACTCGGCTCTATCGATGTCTGCTAACGCAAGTTGCGCTTCTGCCGCCAGATAGTTCATTCGCTGCGTAGCGCTACCACGGGCTTGCGCATGCACGGCTACTTTCTTCTGCCACACCAGGTTGCGTAGCGCGCCTTGTTCTTCGAGCAACGTATCCTGAATGTCGAGCGCAGCCATATGCACATCAAAAGGTTTCGAGTACGTATTGGTGTAGCGCACAAACTCGCGGAACGCGCGAGGCTTATCACCATCTTTTAAAAACAGTTCGGCAGCCAGGTAATGCGCCTGGCGTTGCTGCTCCGGATCGCTACTCGATGCGGCTACATTCAGATACTCGCCGGCGGCCGCGGCGTAGTCGTTCGATTCTTCAAACATTGAGGCCAACCGGCCTGGAACCTCTGCACTACGCGTATCATTCGGATACAGCGAGCGGAAGCTCTGTAGCAAGTCAGCCACCAACTCTGCTTTCTGAGTCGCTGCAAGCACACCACCAGCAGTCGCCGTGCTCTCAATCATGCCAATAGCATCGTAGTGCGCAAGCGCCGCCAGCTCAGAACCGGGACCAAGTTGCGCAATGCGTAGATAATGCTCAAGCGCCTCGGCAACATTGCCACCCTTCTCGGCAGCTTCGCCTTGTTTGTACACACTCGCGAGTAACTGTTCTTCTACTCGCGCTGCTGCGACTGGGTCCGCATCAGAATACCCGAGGTAGCGCGTGTAGGCCTCTTCTGCATCCACATACTGCTCAAGCTCCATCGATCCATGACCGATAATTAATTGCGATGTGTTACGGAGGGTTGGCTCAAGATCAGGCCGGCTGACCAACAAGTTCTCTGCTAGAACAATCGCATCCTCGAAACGCTCGTCTTCGAATAGCTGATCAGCCGCCGCAGCCTGAACCGCAGGTGCCCGAGGATCTGCCGCGTACTCTTCAGCGAACTCAATCTGAGCTGCGAGATGCCTCGCGCGCCAGTCTGCTCGCTGCGCCTCCGGCGCAGAATCGCTAAGAGCTCCTATCGCGAGAACACTCGAATAGCCCGCATCAGCTGCTTTTGGATGTTCTGGAAATTGTTTTGTCAGGCGCTGATAGGCCTCGAGCGAACGTTCTGGTAACGCCGCATCCGTGTAGACGTCGCCCAGTAAGAACAGCGTATCGCCAGTATTGGGATCATCCGGGAACGTCTCCATGGTCTGCTCATAGTAATCTGCTGCTGCAAGATAGTCCTTGGGAGCCCCACTCTTTTGCGCTTGCGCGTGCCGTAGCTGCGACAGTTCATTCAGATAGGTTCTCAAGGTGCCTTCATAGCCCAGGCGAATATCCGCATCGTGCACCTTCCAGAATTCACTACGCACACCATAACGTTCTACGTACTCAGCCTTCTTTGGAACGATTTCACTCGGAAAGTCTGCCGCAATGAGAATCTCGACAGCGCCGACGGTTGCACTGGGTGCTCTTGCATCCAACGGATTTTCATCAACGAAAGTCTGCCAGGCAGCAACACCATCCAGATAACGCTCCTGCTCAACATAGTCAGCCGCGAGACGTTCATACAGCAGATATTGCCATTGTGGTTTGTCACGCTCTCGCATATCCGCTGCGAGGCTCTGCACGCCATCTTCGTAGTTTAGAGTTAGCATGAGCACTCGCAATGCATCATCGAGCAGCTCTTTCTGCGCGCGTCCGCGAGCGTCTTTGGTATCTGTCTGGGCTGTAAGTTCAACCACCTGGTAAAACTG
This sequence comes from uncultured Pseudomonadales bacterium, assembly GCA_964611345.1. GTDB lineage: Bacteria > Pseudomonadota > Gammaproteobacteria > Pseudomonadales > Azotimanducaceae > JALZVT01. Next base: position 10,471 of record CAZSYU010000030.1, on the reverse strand, counting down.
CGTGGCAGCGTCATCCAAGTCCGACTGCTTGAAGTGGCTCCATCCAAGCATGTAAGACGCGTGCAACCAATATTTGGTGGAATTGCCAGCGGCGGTTACCTGCGCATAGTCATCTACTGCAGCACCGAAATTACCTTGAGAGAACAGCATCTCCCCGCGCCGGAAACGCGCTTCCAGAACGTAGGGGCTATCGGGATAGCTGCTAATCAGTTCATTCAGGTAGCGCAGGGTCTCTTTACCCTGACCAGCCATATCATTGGACTGTGCCAACTGATAGAGCAATTCATCGCGCTCGTCATCATCTGTTGCATTGGCGAGCAGGTCTTCGTACAACCCAATAGTAGACTCAAAGGGCTCGATGGCGATCCCTTCTGCTGCAAGCTCCTCGGCTCGAGCAAGCTCAAGATTCGCGAGGCGTTTTCCCAGCTCCTGATTGGCGGACGGATTCGCGATCTTGCCATAGATCGCGCGATAGGCTTCCAGCACCTCAGTATCGCTCGCTATGAGCTCCCGTACAGTCGGCGCAGGTTCCAGATCCAACTCGGGCAGACTGGCTATTTCCTTAGCGAGTCTGGGGCCTTCGATGCGCTGTATGGAAGAGTCACGAAACAACCCACAACCGCCCAATCCGGCTAATAACGAAACAAGGATCAGCCACGCCAAAGTACGAATCGATTGTGACTTCATGGTGTCACCTCATCGATCGCTGCGTATTGATCCAGGGTTCGAGCAATCGCGATGCGTGCCGTGAGTAAATACTCTTCTACCTGTTCCGCTTCGCGCCGCATACCTCGCTTGATCTCTTGCGCAAGTTGTTTTTCGCGCTTGAGTAGTGCGCCATCTACACGAGCAAGCAAATTATCAGCCCGTTGTGAATACTGTGAAAACTCGGCAAGTACGCCAGTTTGCAAACCTGCTTCTGCAGCCTGCAATCGTTCAGCTTGGGCCCGCATGCTCGCACTCAGCTTCTCTAATTCGGCGATAGTCGTGCGCATTTGTCGTAACACTACCGGGCTTGTATCGGCAATATTCCAAAACACAATGCCCCGCAAGCGGTCGAGACGTTCTTGCCACTTCACCGCAGCGTCGTCGTTTAACAGCTTGCTGATGGCATCCATTTTCTCTAGTCGAGCCAGGCGTTTCGCCTGAGCAGGAGAGGCAAGCTCGTTCATCCATGCAGAATTCGGCGCAATAGAAGTCGCCTTCAACGCTTCAAGGTGAGCCAGGCGGTCATCTATCCTTGCCTCGAGCCGCGCGTGTTTCGATGTCAGGCCGTCGTTTGCCAACGCCGATTTAACGGCTCTCGCACGGCGTTGCTGCTCGCTCGCGAGTTGTTCGTAAGCTTCCAGATCTTCCGGCAGGTTCTCAAGCCATGCACGGGTATCACGGAGTGCGCGCCATTGCGCCAATAACGAATCCACGCTTTCTGCAGACAACCATTCGAGCCAATCTGTATGGCCTAGTTCTTCTTGCCAACGCCCCAGCAGCTCTGGATCAGATCGTCCCTCGGCAAACACAGACAGCAGATCGCGCACCCACTTCACATCGTCCGCCTGATTCGCAAGTTCATCCAGCTTTACTGCGCGTGCCGCAAAGCTAACTTCGGCTGCGCGATAGTGGGTTAACGCCAAGTCTTCGCGCTGCATATTTTCAAGGCTAAGCGGAAAGCCAAGACGAGCGCTCGCCGTACTGGGGTTCCACGAGGGCTGCTGCTGCAGATTCAGCCACACCCTGGCGGCGAGTTCGTAATCACCGCTCTCCATGGCAAGAGACCCAAAGGACGCCAAGGCCAAATCACGATAACGACCTCGAGCGGGTAGGTTGCCAAGTATTTTTTCCGCTTTAACTGTCTCACCATTTTCTCTTTGCAGGAACGCACGCGCAAGTAACGCTCGTTGCTGCAAATCAAGCTTCTCTTCAGAGGTGGGCTTGATCCGGGTAATCTCGGCAAATGCCGCTTGCGCTGCCTCGGCATCATCATTTGCACGCAGGGCGCTGCCAAGGTTGTACAGCCCGTACATCTTCAATACTTCGTCTTTATCGAGCAGATCCAGATGTGCTCGCGCAGCAGCGAAATCGCCGTTCATGATGGCGAGTTCAGAACGCATAAACTCCACTTCTGGGTGAAACTGTTTGCGACCAGATAGCTGTGTGGAGCCGTGTTCTATAGCTTCGAGACTGCGGTTTAACCTGTCCCACTGGCCAGTTCTGAAATATTCACGTGACAGATGAAAAGCAAGCCGCAGCTGGTCAATTTCGGTCAGTTCAGCTTGATCGACACTGCTAAATGTTCGAGCAGCGTAATCGAACATCTGATCACTGAACGCAAAACTGCCTTCAGCGAGCTTAAACTTGGTTTCTACGCCATCGGTATGGCCCTGCAACTGTGCGACACGAACCTGCAACAGGGCGCTAGAGTAGTTTTCCTGATAGTAGTCGTAGAGTACGGTGCCATAGACCAGCTCTGCGTGGGGCGTTAACTCGGGCTCAGCCACCGCAGCACAGGTAAAAATAAGCTTGCAGAGAAAGAGCTTCATGCAGTTAAGTGTCCAGTCGGAAGCTACTGCCCCGAGGAGCGACCAGCGGCTGCAGTGAAATCAGGCTGATAATCCTCAGCAGAGTCAGTGATTTTCAGCTCCACAAAGGCGGGCTCAAAGGTCTTTTCGAAAGTAACAGTGCTGGCACGACGATAATCTCGCCCTGCAGGGCCACGACCAGTAAAAAACGCGGTGACGGTGTTTTCACCTTGCTTAACGTTGCCCGTGTAAAGCTTCTGAACGCCGCCGCGATAGAGCGCATCAACCTGCTTCTCTGTGTACAGGTGATGGGTAACCTCTTTACCATTAATCTTCAGTGTGACTGCATCAAGCTGAAAGAACGCGCCTGCATCAACACCCACAAAAACGGCAACCTGGGAGCTGGCAGGAAACAACAGATCTTCTTCTAACACGACCAGGTCACGTCGCAGCTCCAGCAGATCTTCTTTGATCGATTCCATTTCCTGATTCAAAACGGTATCGACCCGTGCAGCGCTCGGGTCGATCGTCGCAGAGTCCGCCGCGGTGGCTAGTAGGGCCAACATAGAGGCCATAATGGAAACCAGAACGAGAAGGAACCTTTTGACCATCCTTCCCAGAATCTTCGTGGAAAATTTGCTTGCAGCGTTCAACACAGTACTTCCAGTATTGTTAGTTATGAACCAATAGGATCCGTCAGAGTTCTAGTCTTCGGCAATCAGTTGCTTAACAACTTCAATGTATTTGGCTTCATCACCTGATTTGTAACCCCGGTGGATGTAGCGAATTTTGCCATTGCGGTCGACCACAACCGTGGTTGGCATGGCTTCGAGTTCGTAGTTCTCTGAGACCTTCTGACCCGCATCGATGAGTAAAGGAAAGGTCACCTTGGATTTTTTGGCAATCTTTTCAGCAGGCTTTCGTTTGCCTTCGACATTCACACCAAAAACACTGAAGCCCGCGTCCTGATAGCGTTGATGCAATCGATCGAGAATTGGCAGTTCTTGCCGACAAGGACCACACCAGCTCGCCCAAAAGTTAATCAGGACAACTTCACCTTGGCGTTCTTGCAATCGCAGGTTGGGCCCATCGAGAGACTCAAGCGTAAAATCAGGCGCTGCTTCGCCAATACCAACGGCTTGTGCCGACAGACACATTCCCAATGTGGCAACCGCGAGCGTTGTCGCACAAGCGACTCGAGCGGCTGCGATGCGCATCCAACAGATCATCTTGATGACGGAAACTCCCGAACAGTTTAAATAAAGGCAGGCCCGACCGTCGCAGAACGATTCTCACTGAATCCGTCAGCAAGCCGTCTTTGAACTACCGGCATGGCCTGGTACACGCTAGATGCGCGTAGGCGTTGTACATCCTGCACTGCGCCTCCGGTGAATCCTGCACCGCGTCAAACCCGCAACTTAGCGTCAACTACTCACTTTAAAAGTGACAACGCCAAGAGCATGGCTCGATGGGTGTAAGTTAGTTGTATGTGCGCGGAGGTTTTGAGGTCTCATTCACACTTTGCACGGGGCCTGTTGCGCACTCCAAAGTTTGTGAACTACGCATTTTTACCCTATTGGCAAGATATGTGGCGCATCACATAAAAAAAGCGGCGCACCGGCTTATGAACTGGCGCACCGGCTTATGAACAAGCGCACCGGCTTATG
>CAZSYU010000030.1:0-6188 GCA_964611345.1 uncultured Pseudomonadales bacterium | reverse complement strand
GGCGCACCGGCTTATGAACAAGCGCACCGGCTTATGCACAGACGCACCTGGCGTCAACGTAATGGATCCAGTTCGGCGGAATACTTCAGTTCCCCCTGTCCAGTCACGATCACCGCATCCACACCGGGCAACTCATCAATCATTGCGAGGCCCTGCTCCAGACCTAAAACAAATACGGCGGTAGACAGCGCGTCGGTAAACAAGCCCTCCGGACCCAAAATAGTGACGCTGCGCAATTCGCGGGCGGAATCACCATCCCCAGGATCAATAATGTGGTGATAGCGCACGCCCTCTTCTTCGAAGTACCGTTCATAGTCACCAGACGTCGACACTGCCGTGTCAATCAGCGGTAATAGTGCAACCATTTTCGTACGATCACGCGGATTCTGGACGCCAACGGTCCATGGTCGCCCCATCCGGTCGCCTAATATTCGGCTGTCGCCGCCAGCTGCAACCATACCCTGGCTCACCCCACGGGCACGCAGCAAGGCAACCGCCTGATCAACGGCGTAGCCCTTGGCAATGCCGCCGAGGTCCACATAAACCCCAGGATGCGCAAATCGCACCCGGCGGCCGCGCGACATGACCACGTGCTGGTAATTAATAGCGGCAACGGCGGCAACCAATTCACCCGCTTCCGGACGCTGCCCTGCGCGGTAATCGTAGAGCCGTCCAGCAGAGGCGTAGGTGATATCAAACGCACCACCAGAGAGCTCGCTGACCCGCTGACTGGCCTGCAACAGACGCCACATCTCACGGCTCACCCTTACAGGCCGGCGCGCCGCTTGCTGGTTTAGCCGCGATAGCTCCGAGGTTTCAATGTATGGACTGTATGCCGCCTCTATCCGGCGCATTTCGGTCATCACGGCAGCCAGCAACTCCGCCGCTGCCACGGGATCCTCATGCCAGATTTCGGCACTCACGGAGGTACCCATAATCGCCTGCTCAGCAGTGTGCCAGGCCGCAAACGCCCGCTCGGCTACTAGCGCCGGCAACAGCACGCACAGCAACGAACCCAGTCTGACGCAGCGCCTCGTGCGCTTAGCGGCAAAGTGCACTGAGTTCGCAATGTCTCTCACTCGCACCAATAGCCCCACTGGCCCCAGTGGTTGTGATTGTTCTGTCATAGGATCCTGCCCGATAGTCCATGCGCGGGGTCAAGCTAATTGTCCCAAGCCGAACACAGCCACCCTGTGACACAGGTCACAGCCTGGCCATTGCTCCGGCCAACAAACACCTGGCTAAGTAAATAAGTAATTGGCCTAAATGCCACGAGTGTTAACGCCCCCAAGGCGATAACATGTCCGCAGAAACCTGAATGACACGGAAACTGACATCCATGGCTGCCACCTACAGTAACTTCATCGACGCCATAGGCAACACACCGCTGATCCGCATGAATGCTCTCTCTGACGCCACTGGCTGCGAGATTTTGGGCAAAGCCGAATTTCTGAATCCAGGGGGTTCCGTGAAGGATCGGGCAGCCTGGTGGATGATTCGCGAACATGAGAAGGCTGGCCGACTACAGCCTGGAGGCACAGTGGTCGAGGGTACGGCGGGCAACACTGGCATTGGCCTCGCCCATGTCTGCAATGCCCGTGGCTACAAGTGTGTGATTTTCATGCCTGACAACCAATCTCCCGAGAAAGTGCAAATCCTGCAAACGCTGGGAGCAGAGGTTCACGTGGTGCCGACCGTGCCCTATAAAGACGAGATGAACTATCAGAAACAGGCGGGCCGCCATGCAGATGTTCTTGCCGAGCGCGGCGAAGGTGGCGTGTGGGCGAATCAATTCGACAACACGGACAACCGACTCGCGCACTTCGAATCGACCGGTCCGGAGATTTGGCGTGATACCGAAGGCCGCGTTGATGCCTTTGTCACTTCCACCGGGACCGGTGGCACACTGGCGGGCACCGGTGCCTATCTGAAGGAGCAAAATCCAGAGGTGCAGATCGTCTGCGCCGATCCCCACGGCAGCGCCATCTACAACTACTTCACTACAGGCGAGGCCACCATGACACCCGGCCCCTCAATCACCGAGGGTATCGGTAACTCGCGAGTTACCGACAACCTGCAGGGCGCAAGAGTCGATGGCGCCATTCAGGTACACGACCGCGACATGGTGAAGCTGGTGTATCAACTATTACGCGAAGAGGGTTGGTTTTTTGGTTCCAGTACTGGCATCAATCTGTACGCCGCCGCTGAGCAAGCGCGCCGCATGGGTCCAGGGCACACCATCGTCAGCATCCTCTGCGATACCGGTTCGAAGTACCAATCCAGCCTATACAATCCAGAATTTCTGGCGCAACGCAAGCTAGCTACCGACTAGCGACCAACAAACTCGGGCGTCGTCTTTTCCACAAACGCCCGCGCTGCATTCTTGTGGTCTTCTGACAGGCCACTATGCACATGGTGCGTTGCCTCAAGATCAAGGCAGTCGATAACATCACCACCCATCGCGGCCCGGGTGAAGTTCTCTTTCATGTAGCGATACGCAATGGGCGGGCCCGCTGCCAGGCGCTTCGCCAATGCAAGAGTTGCCGCTTCGAGTTCTGCTGCTGGTACCACCTGATTGGCAATACCCAGCCGCTCGCACTCCTGCGCATCCACCCGATCAGACAGGTAATACATCTCTTTGGCCTTACCCAGCCCAACCAGCTTCGACAGAAAGAACGTGCCGCCGTAGTCCCCACTAAAACCCACTTTGGCGAAGGCGGTAGTAATAAACGCACTATCAGCCATGATGCGCAAATCTGCTGCCAGTGCCAGACTTAAACCGGCGCCGGCAGCGGGGCCAGGAAGCGCCGCAATCACCGGCTTGGGCAGTAAAAACATGCGCCCCGCGGTGTTGCGTTGATTCAGCCGCTGCGCATGAATTGCCTCATCGATAGTAATCGAGGGCTGTGCTGCAGCTCCCTGGGAATCTTTATTGCGGGCATTCATGCCCTTCACATCACCGCCCGCACAAAATGCGCTGCCGGCACCAGTGATCACCACAGCTCGAACGCTCGCAGCAGATTCAGCGTAATCGAGCGCAGCGGCCAGCCCAGCATTCATCTCACCCGACATAGCATTGCGCGCCTGCGGCCGATTCAGCGTGATCACGGCAACGCCATCTTCCTCATGCGCGAGCAAGTCTGGCGTGTTTGTTTCTATCGTTTGTCTTGCGCCCATTTGTCGAACGCTCGCGTTCGGCGTATCTCCCAGCTTAGTCATAACCCCTATCCCTCAATAGCTTCCACAATTCCCAATGACCATATGACAGCAGTATGCTTGAGACAAGAACCATTCTAATCACCCGCGAGAGCGTTACATGCCAGGCAATCACCCCGATATCGTTATCCAACGCGACCCCTTGATCAGTTTCATAGCGCAGATCTTTAAACGGCAAGGTGCCCTCGAGACCACGGCATACATCGTCGCAGAACATCTCGTTGAGGCTAACCTGAAAGGTCATGACTCTCACGGCATCGGCATGACGCCCGCATACGTCCAAAACCTGCAGGCCGACCTGCTTAAGCCCCAGGCGGATATGCAGGTTCTTCGTGACAACGGAGCAGTAGTAATGATTGACGGCCAGCATGGCTTCGGTCAGCAGGTCGGCAAGCAAGCCACAGAATTTGCAATCGAGCGGGCGAAGGACATTGGTCTGGTTTGTGTGGGCTTGCGCAATGCCCATCATTTAGGTCGCATTGGCACCTATGGCGAACAGTGCGCTGACGCCAAAATGGTTTCCATGCACTACGTGAACGTAGTGGGTCACCCTCCCGCTGTCTCCCCCTTTCGAAGTCGAGATGCGCGCATGACGACCAATCCGTTTTGCGCTGTGGTGCCCCGTCGCGACGGTCCACCCGTTGTGCTCGACATGGCTACCAGCGCCGTCGCACTAGGCAAGGTTCGTGTGGCCTATCACAAAGGCACAGAAGTTCCTGCGGGTGCGCTAGTCGATCACGCGGGTCTGCCAACGACAAATCCAGCAGTGATGTATGAGGAACCCAAAGGCACACTCGGGCCATTTGGTGGTCATAAAGGCTACGGCCTTGCGGTACTTTGTGAGCTACTTGGCGGGGCTCTGGCCGGCGAATGGACCATGCAGCCGAACAACCCGCGCAGCCACAACATAGTTAATAACATGCTCATGTTTGTGCTTAACCCTGAAGCAACCGGCAACAACGAGGGCTTTCAGGACGAGGTTACCGCTATGGTTGACTACCTGCACTCTGCCACCCCTGCCACAGGCAACGACCGGGTACGGGTACCCGGCGACCCAGAACGGGAAACTCGCGCCACGCGCCTGCGCGACGGCATCCCGATCGACGGCAGCAGCTGGCGGGCAGTCACCAAAGCCGCAAAGGCTGCCGGCCTAACCGATGCAGACATTGACGCCCTGCCCCTTACTGCTCTGCCACTCGAAGATTGATCGCGTTAAACTGATCGGGCTTGGAAAGAAACAACCCTTAAAGAGGACCACACATGAATATTCTCGAGACCATTCTGCAAACCGCTGGGGGCGGCGCCGTAGAAACACTAGCCAAGAATTTTGGCCTGAACGGTTCCCAGGTGAAGGACGTCATGGGGCAGCTCGTGCCTGCCTTGTCCCGGGGCATGCAAAAAAACACTCAGCAAACGGAAGGTCTGGACAGCTTCATTGCGGCCATGAAGAGCGGCAACCACAGTCGCTACATGGACCAGCCCGGGGATCTGTTGCAGACCAACAACATCGACGACGGCAATAAAATCCTCGGCCATCTGTTTGGCGATAAAACCGTCAGCCGCGAAGTGGCTAACCGTGCCGCCGGGAAAACCGGTGTTGATTCAGGCATCATCAAAAAAATGCTGCCGATGCTCGCCAGCCTCGCAATGGGTGCCATGAGCAGTCAATCTGCCCAAAGCGGCATCACCTCTTCGCAGAGCTCAGGTATAGGTGGCTTACTCAGCGGTTTTCTCGATACCGACAACGATGGTTCGATCGCTGATGACCTGCTGGGCATCGCCGGCAAGCTGCTGCGCTAGAGAAGCTAGATTGCTGGCAGGTCGAGATGCGCGTGGTCATTAAGTGTCGCAACCACGCGCGTACCGTCAGGCTCCGTCGTCAAGCGGGTCAGTCCACCGGGCACTGTAGCGCATTGCAGGCGCCCGAGCGTCTCGGGCGATAGCCCCAACCATGCGGCGACAACAACGTCGTGGGTTCCACTATGGGTAACAACAACGGTCTCCGGTTCACCGCGTTTAATAAGTTCTTCGATAAACGGATACACACGAGCCGCCAACTCAAACCGGGACTCCGCACCAGTGCAAGGTTTATAGTGCAATCGATCACCGTCTGCAGGGAACGCCTGACCATGCTTGCGCAACCAGTCAAGCGTCTCACCTTCGGCAACACCACAACTGCTTCCCCGCAACTCCTGGCGCAACCGAACATCCGTGCCAATAGCACTGGCGAGATACTCCGCCGTTTCTCTGGCCCGCAATAGATCGGAAGCAAACAGTTGGGGACGACGTTCGGTTTCTGCGAGCGCGTGGCTTAAACGCATAGCCAAAGATTTCGCATGTCTGATGCCAAGACCAGTCAGGCCGGTGTCGTACCAACCACCAACTTTATTCTCAACAGCATGTGTTGCTTGGCAATGCGTCACCAGAAAAACACGCATTATGTGCGACCCTTTAAAACCCCGCCAACTGGTTTCGGAGTGTACCCGCTGGCGTCGACACCCTCCACCACCGTAGACTCATGGCGCAGAAATATTAAAGTCGAACAGGAGAATAGCCAATGACCATTGCCGGATTCGAACTAACAGACAGAGTCGCCGTCGTCACCGGTGGGAACAAAGGAATCGGCAAAGGCATTGCGGATGCATTGGCCCATGCGGGGGCAGTGGTTCATATCACCGGTCGCGACGAGGCAGCGGGCAGCGCAACGGTAGCCGGCATCGAGAGTGCTGGTGGCAAAGCCCGATTTCACGCTTGTGACGTAAACGATGCCCAAGCGATGGATGATCTACTGAAGCTTGCAAGCAACAGTGCCGAAGCTTTGGGACACTCATCTCCCCGGCTGGACATTCTGGTCAACAACGCTGGCATCTCCCGCGCTGACGCAACACCTGAAGAAATGACCGACGCTACCTGGCAGGCAGTGATAGATACCAATCTCAATAGTGTGTTCAAATGTTGCCGCAGCGCCCACC
>CAZSYU010000029.1:0-42257 GCA_964611345.1 uncultured Pseudomonadales bacterium | reverse complement strand
TGTTCGATGCCCAGTGCATGGACAGTTAACTCCCCGTTGTCCGATATGTGCAGGCGCAGAAAATTTTTGTAGGTAGGCAGACGGAGTGAAGAAAACGCGTTCGTGATGTTCGCGCCGAACAAATTCAACGACAAGCCAAGGTAGAGGCCAATAACCACGCCACCGACACCGCCGCCGATAGTTATCATACACAGCAGAAACCAGAAAAAGGAGAAACTCAGTGCGTTTAAATAACCGTCGAGCCAGTCGGTAATCTCAATCGCAAGACAGTAGGTAATGATCAACCCGACCACATGCAACAAGGTATGAAACGTACCCAGCAGTAGACGGGTGCCCGCGCGACAGTTCTCGTTGAATGCGGTGAGCCCGGCGGCGGTTAGCACAATGACCAACGCAAATTCTGGACTCTTGGGTAGCATTGCAATCATTCTTGTTAGCGTGCCACCGATGCCAGCGTGATTTTCCAGCATATTGTGAAACAGAGTGCTGACCGCGGCATCGCCAACCAGTAAGCGGGTTTCAAGCACCCAGGCGAGCATGGTGTAGACAAAACCAACAAACAGCGACAGCTGCCAGTTAGTCGCAGGGAACAGCAGGTTACCGAGCGTCATACGCCTGCTGGTTTTCTGTGCGGGCCATACTTGGCGCTGGACGATTTCTGTCGTTCGCGTTTCGGTCTTTGGTGCAGTGGTCTTGTCGAGTGCACGAAGGTCCACTCTGTTAGGTAACGTATGAGTAGGGTGCAGGAACGCGCCGCCACCACCCGAGGTGATCAGTTGCATGGGTGAGTTCGTATCTTGTTCAAAGCGTGCGTAATGGTGCAGATCGCCGGTGAGCACCAGGCGCAGCTCGGCCCCGGTGTCTTCACACAGTGTTTTCATCCAGCGCAACACGCCGTCGTTGGCGTTTGGATCGATCTGGGCCCAGTTTGGGAACGGCGCAATCAACACAACTCGAGAGTTTGCATCCATGTGGGTTGCGATTCGGCGGAAGTACGCACGCTGGGCTGGATTGATACGGTCATCGAGCTGTACGTCCGGGGCCAACACCCACCAGTTGTGCGGCAGACGCAAGGCGAAGTAGCTGTGGGTTTGGCGCTTGCTCCAGCAACCCAGGGGCCACTCGGGTGACTCGGCCGGATCATGGCAAAAAATATCCTGGAAGGCATGCAGCCCGTCGTACCAATCGTGGTTGCCCGGCAATGCGAAAACATCGGCGTCGAACCCGCCCGCATTTTCGCAGGCGGCCTGATAGGGGCTTAGTGCGCGATCCTTGTAGCCTTGATGGCTGGGGTCTGGGTACACCAGGTCGCCACCGATTAACAGAAGCTTGGCACGCGGCAAGTGGGCGCCGTTCGCATCTATCGAGTCTCTGGCCAGTGCACAAGCCACGGCATGGCTTGCCTCCCAGCCATCACCGATGTCTGCAACAAAATCTAACCACAAGTCTTCTGAGTCTGAGTAGTCCCACAGGTTGTCTTGCTTGCGGTAGTCGACCGCCTGCAGCTCACGATTGTCTGCGATCTGCCCGATGACTGTTGCCACCAAAGCACGGACACCAATTTGGATGAGGAGCCAGGGCTGGTACCAGTGCACCATGCCCGGTCGAGCGTCTCTTGCAACCGATGCAACCGGGTCACGATTGTGGCGGTCAGAAACAGGCATGTGGGCATCCATCCAGCGGAAAATTAAACTGGCGTGAGTGTATCATCCGGGCCGTCGAATAAAGCCAGCAGTCCAGCCACTCTATGCCCAGTACGCCGTCAAACCGCCTCGCCATTGATATTGGTGGAACCTTCACCGACGTGGTGCTCGATTGGCAGGGCAGCCTTCACAGCACCAAGTTGCTGACCACCCACGAGGCACCCGCAGAGGCTGTGCTGGCTGGTGTATTGGAGATCATTGCGAAGGCGGAGGCCAGACTCTCAGACATTGACCTGATCTTGCACGGGACAACCCTTGCCACCAACGCCCTGATCGAACGGCGCGGTGCAAAAACGGCACTACTGACGACTGCCGGGCATCGCGACGTGCTGGAGATGGCACACGAAAACAGGTTTGAGCAATACGATCTCAATATTGTTCGACCTGCGCCCTTGGTGCCCAGGCACTTGCGTTTGCCGATTCGTGAACGACTCGATGCACAGGGAGAGGTGCTGCTCGCGCTCGACCAGTCGAGTGTCGATGCGGCGCTTCTCGAGCTGCGCCGCGCCAATGTTGAGAGTGTTGCTATCGGGTTGTTGCATGCCTACGCCAATCCGGTTCACGAGGAGTTGCTTGCCGAGCGCCTGGCCCATGACTTGCCGGGCGTTAGTGTCACTCTCGCCAGTGAAGTCTGTCCTGAGATTCGTGAATACGAACGTCTTTCCACGGCGGTGGCTAACGCTTACGTGCGGCCGCTCATGGCGGGCTACATCGCGGAGCTCGAGCGTCGCCTGGCTGCAGCAGGTTCTACTGCCGCGTTGTTACTCATGACCTCAGGGGGCGGACTAACCACTGCTGCCGCAGCATCGCGTTTCCCTATTCGGCTGGTTGAATCCGGCCCTGCAGGTGGCGCCATTCTTGCCGCCAGTCATGCCCAAAGACAGGGGGCTGACCGGGTGCTTGCGTTTGATATGGGCGGCACCACGGCAAAGCTCACACTGATCGACGACGCAGAGCCACTGTTGTCACGGGCCTTTGAGGTCGATCGGCAATATCGGTTTAAGAAGGGCAGTGGTCTGCCGATACGCATCCCGGTCATTGAGATGGTGGAAATTGGTGCGGGCGGCGGTTCGATTGCCAGTCGCGATACCCTGGAGCGCATTAGTGTGGGACCGCGCAGCGCAGGTTCGCAACCGGGCCCCGCGTGTTACAACCGCGGAGGCAGAGAACCTGCGGTAACCGACGCCGATGTGCTGCTGGGCAAACTCAGGCCGCAATCGTTTGCCGGTGGCCGAGTGCCGCTCAATGTTGCACGGGCACAGCAGGCGATCAAGACGCTGCAGTTAACCAATGGCAGCGCATCACCGACCGAACTTGCCCATGCGGTTAGCGAAGTGGTTGATGAAAACATGGCAGCGGCGGCAAAAGCGCACGCGAACGAATGGGGCAAAGATATTGCAGGGCGCGTACTGATTGCGTTTGGCGGTGCCGCCCCACTGCATGCGGCGCGATTGGCACGCAAGCTTGGCCTCAATCGCGTGATGATTCCAGCAGGTGCCGGCGTGGGTAGCGCATTGGGGTTTTTGGCAGCGCCTGTGTCCTTCGAAGTTGTGCGCAGCAAATACATCAAGCTCGATGACTTTACGCCAGCGCTGTTAGCGGATTTGACCCAGAGCATGAAGGATGAGGCACTGGCTGTGATTGCGCCTGCATTAGTGGCTGAGGGCAGCCAGTCAAATCAACGGCTGCAAACGCGCCGGCGCGCGTTTATGCGCTACATGGGACAAGGCTACGAGATAGCGGTTGATCTGCCAGAATCGCAAAATTTCGATGTGCAGAGTTTGCGGGCACGGTTTGAGGCGGCCTATACCGAGCTGTATACCCGCAGCATTCCCAATCTGGCCATAGAAGTGCTGAGCTGGACCCTGTCGTTGGCGGACCATTCGCAAGCCCAGTTAGCGCCAGGTGGGCCTGCTGCAATGGGTGAGCGTTCAGACCAGGCAACGGTTGACCTGCACTGGCAACTGTTTGATCCCGAGTCTGCGACTACGCAGTCTGCGACCTGCATCGCCAGAAGCCAGCTCAAGATTGACGACTGGCTCGATGGACCGGCCTTGGTAACCGAGGCACAAACCACCACCTTTGTGCCCACCGGTGCACGGGTGCAACAGACTGCGTTGGGTGATTTGATAATTCAGTACAGGGACTACACGCAATGACCAGGACACAGGCTCCCGACGGCGCTAATGCGCCGCTTACTGAGCTTGCCAAACAGTTACTTTGGGACCGGTTGCTCGCGTTGGTTGAGGAACAGGCTCAAACTCTCATGCGCACTGCATTTTCCACTGTGGTGCGCGAGGCGGGCGATCTGTCGGCGGGCGTATTTGATACCCAGGGGCAAATGTTGGCACAGGCCATTACGGGCACACCGGGTCACGTGAACGCCATGGCTGCTGCAGTAGCCCACTTTCTGCGCCGCTATCCCATCGACACACTGGTTGATGGCGATGTGCTGGTAACGAACGATCCCTGGTTGGGCACGGGCCACTTGAATGACTTTACGGTGGTGACCCCGGTGTTTCGCGGGTCAGCTTGCATCGCGCTGTTTGCGGCCACCAGTCACATCGCGGATGTGGGTGGGCGCGGTTTTGGTCCGGAGGCCAACGACCTGTTTGAAGAAGGCTTGAACATCCCCATCAGTAAGCTGCTTGAGGCTGGCGAGCGTAACGAAACCCTGTTCGCGATTGTGGCGGCCAATGTACGCGACCCGCAGGTGGCTGAAGGCGATCTGTATTCGTTGCTGACCTGCAACGCAACCTCCGCAAGCGCTTTGATTGAGGCGCTGGATGAGTTTGAGCAGTTTGATGTTGGGAGCATCGGTGCCCATGTACTTGCGGTTTCAGGTCGCGCCATGCGTGCGGCTATTGGTGCACTGCCCAGTGGTTCTGCGCAACACAGCATGATTGTGGATGGCTACGACGCACCGGTTACGCTCTGTTGTCAGGTGCGCATCGACAATACAGAACACAACGAGCAGATCAGTATTGATTTTGCAGGCACTTCTGGGCGCGCAAACAAAGGCATTAATGTGCCCCTCAATTACACGGATGCCTATGCCTCTTTTGGTGTGCGCTGTCTCGTTGGCAATGACATACCCAACAACGCAGGTTCACTCGCGCCAGTAACAGTGACTGCCCCAAACGATTGCATTCTAAACGCGCAGCCGCCGGCCGCCGTGTCTGCGCGGCATGCACTGGGGCAGCTGTTGCCCGATGTCATACTGGGTGCGCTCGGCAAACTGTTGCCAGATGCTGTTCCGGCTGAGGGGGCCGCGTGCATTTGGAACCCTGTGCTACTCAGTGATCCGGGTGCCGAAGTGCCATTTGTTATTAACCCAATCTACAACGGCGGTACTGGTGCACGCGCTCATGCCGACGGTCTTTCGACCACCGCCTTTCCATCCGGGGTGCGCACCACGCCAACAGAAATCAACGAGGTGAGCGCGCCAATTGTTATTTGGCAGCGCGAGTTTGCGCCCGGCACCGGTGGTGCCGGTGCCCAGCGCGGTGGCCTTGGGCAACGCATTGAAATCTCCCACGCCCAAAACGAGCCGTTTTGGGTGTCGCGCATGTTTGATCGGGTGCAGCATGCGGCACGGGGTCGCGCGGGCGGGGCAGACGGCGCTGCGGGTTGGGTCGGTTTGAAAAGCGGCACCGTGTTGCGTGCGAAAGGCAAAGACAAGGTGCCCGCGGGTGAACGGCTCGTGATGATTACCCCTGGTGGGGGTGGCTATGGCGATGCGAATGACCGCGCGATCGAGAGCATCGACCGGGATAAGCAAGATGAGTTGATTTGAGCAGGCGGCCGCCTGGAGAGCCTGAGCTAGGCCGGATAAAACTGGTCTGTTTCCTGACGAATCTGGGTAGCGGCTTGCCTGTGCCCAGCCACCTGACTCTGCACCAGTTCTTCGGCAACCGGTAGGCAGCTACCGCAGCAGGTACCCACACCCAGGGTCTGGCTGATATCAGCCACGTCCTTGCAGCCGTGGCGCAGGGCGGTGGTGATTTGGCTGTCGGTGACAGCGTTGCAGATACAGACGTACATAATGAATCTAATACTAAATGAGAACTATTATCGATCGCAAGCGCGGTTGCGTATCATTTTGTAAACCGTTCTTGTACGAGAATAAATATCATTATAATTCAATAAGTTACGCTTGTTTTTGCGGACAAAGAGAGGCATGATGCCGGCGTTTTCAACAGGACGTTAGTCATGAAGCCCCAAGGCACCGAAGTCGTTAAACACCTCAATGTCATCCTCAAAAACGAGCTGACAGCGATCAATCAGTATTTCCTCCACGCCAAGATGCTGGCCGACTGGGGAATGACCAAACTGGCGGCCAAAGTTCGCGAGGAGTCCATCGACGAGATGAAGCACGCTGACGAACTGATCGAGCGCATTTTATTTCTTGAAGGTCTGCCCAATCTGCAAGACCTCGGGAGCCTGAAAATTGGCGAGAACGTAGAAGAAATTCTGCGCAGCGATCTGGCGCTCGAGAACGTTGCCATTCCTGACCTGCGTGCCGCGGTTGCCTACTGCGAGTCGGCTAATGACTTTGTCAGCCGCGATCTGTTTGCGAGCATATTGAGTGCCGAAGAAGAGCATGTGGATTGGATCGAAACCCAGTTGTCACTGCTGACTAACGTCGGTGCTGCAAACTACATTCAGGCGCAGATGAATCCCTAGGTGCCGCGCACCCGGTTACCCCAGAATGTCGCGACCGATAATCACACGCATGATTTCGTTGGTGCCTTCCAGAATTTCATGCACGCGCAGGTCGCGCAGGTAGCGCTCTATAGGGTAGTCCTGCAGGTAACCGTAGCCACCGTGCAACTGCAACGCCTGGTTGGCTATTGCGCTGCCAGCTTCTGTGGCGAACAGCTTGGCCATCGCAGCACTTGCTGTTTTGTCGGGTGCATCTTCTGAAACTTTGCGCGCGGCCTGATACAGCAAGGCGCGGGCGGCGGCCAGTTTGGTGGCCATCTCGGCAAGCTTGAAGTGCGTGTTTTGAAAGTCGGCGATCGCCTGGCCAAACTGTTTGCGCTCTTTAACGTAGGCGACGGTCTCATCGAGGCAGCGTTTCGCACCACCAAGTGAGCAGGCACCAATGTTGAGTCGACCCCCATCCAAACCTGACATGGCGATTTTGAAGCCTTCGCCTTCTGCGCCGATGCGGTTGCTCACCGGCACGCGACAATCGTCAAACTGCACCATGGCGGTGGGTTGGGAGTGCCACCCCATTTTACGTTCTTGTGCACCAAAGCTGAGCCCAGGCGTGTCTTTCTCGACGACCACACAAGACACACCGCGCGGTCCGGCGTCACCGGTGCGCACCATGCAGACATAAATTTCGTTTTCGCCGCCACCCGAGATAAAGGCTTTGGCGCCGTTAATAACGTAGGTATCGCCATCGCGCTTTGCTTCGGTGCGAAGCGCTGCTGCATCCGAACCAGAGGCGGGTTCGGTCAGGCAATAGCTCGCAATATTGTTCATGGTGATGAGATCAGGCAGAAAGCGTGCCTTGGCGTCATCACTGCCGTAGGTGTCGATCATCCAGCTCGCCATGTTGTGAATGGAGATGAAGGCCGAGGTCGATGGGCAGCCGTAGGCCATGGCTTCCATGATGAGTGCGGCTTCCAGGCGTGACAGGCCAATGCCACCAGATTCCTCTGAGATATAGATCGCCCCGAAGCCGAGTTCGGCGGCTTCCTGAATGGTGCTGCGAGGGAAGGTGTGGTGCTCATCCCAGTCGGCGGCGAACGGCGTTATGCGGTCGGCCGTAAACCGGGTCGCGGCGTCCATAATGGCGGTCTGGTCTTGCGTAAATTCGGCATACACGAGGAAGTACTCCATGGCTGTCTTCGTGAGGTGCATAAGTGTAACAGATACCAGTTTTTTGCAACGCCTGTGATGGCCAGGCTTGTGAATCCGGTCACAAAACAATTTGTTGCCTTCGCGGGGGAGAAACCCAGGCGCATCCAGTACAATGCCGCGCGACCCAGCGGGTCCCATGCCCTCTGCCCGAGTGGCGAAATTGGTAGACGCAAGGGACTTAAAATCCCTCGGTGGCAACACCGTGCCGGTTCGATTCCGGCCTCGGGCACCAGAACCAAAAAAAGCCTGGCCTGGCTCGATGCATCGGTTGGGATTTGGCGGCGCAATCCGTACAATCGCGCCTCCATGCCCGGATGGTGGAATCTGGTAGACACGCTGGTTTTAGGTACCAGTGCCGCAAGGCGTGCGAGTTCGAGTCTCGCTCCGGGCACCACTTCTAGAGTTGTGCAAGCACAATGCCTGACTTTCCCGTTCACGGTTATACCGCGCCTGGCTTCGAAGCCGTGCGCGCGGCGTTCACGGCCAACTTCACCCAGGGCATCGAAGTCGGGGCCAGCCTGTGTGTCCGCAAAGACGACGAGGACCTGGTCAACCTGTGGGGTGGCTATCAGGATTCGGCCTGTGAGCGGCCCTGGCAGCAAGACACATTGGTGAATCTGTACTCCACCACCAAAGGTATTGCTGCCATTGGTTTTGCCACACTGGTCGAGGACGGTTTACTGGGCTATGACGATGCCGTTAAAGATCTATGGCCCGAGTTGCGGGCGGCGCAGGACGGGCTCACGATTGGTCAACTCCTGTCTCATCAAAGCGGCGTCCCCGGAGTCTCCGTACCGGTCACGGTCGATGACATGTACGACTGGGACAAGATGATTGGCTTGCTGGCCGCGCAGGAACCCTATTGGCCGCCTGGCTCGGCAGCCGGTTATCACGCAATACACTGGGGTTATCTGGTGGGTGAGCTGGTCCTGCGCGCCAGCGGCAAAACCCTCGGTAGTCTGCTCGCCGAACGGATTACACAGCCGCTCGATGCTGACTTTCATCTTGGCCTGGCAGACTCCGAACACCATCGTGTCGCCGATTTGATCGGACCAAACCGTGCTCGCGAAGCCAAGGGCTTGCCGCCACCAGACACCTCAGTGCCCAGACTGCCAGCCCTGTTTCCGGTGGCCTTGATGAACCCATCGATTCGGCCCTGGAAAGACGCCTGTTCTGCAGACTGGCGCCGCGCCGAGATTGCTGCGGCCAATGGTCATGGCAACGGTGCGAGCATTGCACGCATTTACGCGGCTGTTGCGGGTGCGGACAACTCAGTTCTCAGCGCAGCCACCCTGGCTGCTGCGAACCGTCAAGAAGTGGCCATGACGGAAGACCTGATTTTGGCCAAGCCCATGCGGCGCAGTCGTGGCTTCATTCTAAACACCAACAATGAATACGGGCCAACCCAGACCGCCTTCGGTCACGCCGGGGCAGGGGGATCGCTTGGGTTTGCCGATCCGGAGTACGGCATTGGCTTTGGTTATGCCATGAACCAGATGCAGCCCGGGGTCGTTGAGAAGACCCGGGCCGATCTGTTGGTAGCGGCTACCTATGCCGCGCTGGACTCGGCTTCGTAAGGAGCGCGCCTAGGGCTTTTCAAACAGTAGCGTGAAACGATCGCTATTGCCGGTTACCGAGCGCCGGCCTACTTCGTAGCGCAACTCGTCATCCAGTCGATAGTGCAGGTCAGAGTAGTCAACAAATTCGAAGCCGACGTCCTGAATCTCTTTGATGACCAGCACCGGATCCATGCGCCGCCGATTCTCTGAATCGCGTTTTTGCATGTGCCGCCGAGTATGGTCGACAACGCCATACATGCCGCCGCGCTTCAATGCCGTAAACACTGCTTCGTTCATGACCTTGCGTGAGGGGGCGTCAAAGTTGTGCAGGTTGCGGAACGTCAGCACCAGATCGACGCGTTTCACGCCGAGGTTCAATGACTCCATGGTCGCGCCTTCCGGACTCCGACCAATCTCTGTGTCCGCGGCCAGCACTTTTACCTTGTCGAACCCAGGCTGGGTGAGTAACTGCTCTTCCAGCCGGCTGGTGCCAATGGCGACAAACAGCTCGCCCTTGTCACGCAATGTTGGCGCCAGCAACCTGGTGTACCAACCACCGCCAGGGAGTAGTTCAACGACCCGCAGGTCGTCAGCGAGTTGAAAAAACTCCAGTGTTTCTATGGGCTTACGATTCTTATCTCTGGCCTTATCAGCATCACTGCGAGTGTCGCTGGCCATGGCGGCGATCAGCGCTTTGCGTAGCTCGCTGTCCTCTTCAGCAGCCTGAATCTGGGTGCCGGCCAGCCCCGTCAGTAGGGTAGTTGCGACCAATAGCAGACGCGCTGTGGGCGCTCTAACTTTAGTAGCGGTGGAGAAACAAAACGGTGAGTGCATCAAAGAGTCCTTTGAAGGAAGTGAAAATAGGTGTTCTTAGTGACTGTTTGCAAGTGACTGGTACAGGCGACTGGTCAGACCCGAGTCGGGATTATTGCCCAGTGCGTGCGCGATTGGCAGGCCTCACGAGGCTAGGTTGCGTGCTCCCTTGTCTTGTGGGTCTTGTGGTCCAACAATATCATGGAGCGTATTCAGGAGTTCATCCATGCGGAACGGTTTTTTCAGACAGCCTTCCAGACCCAGTTCACGGACCTGATGCAGATCGCTGGTATGGGTATAACCCGTGATCAGTACAACGGGCAGTCCAGGCCGCAACTCTTTCGCTCGGCGGGCCAGTTGCAAACCACTGACTTGCGGCATGATCTGGTCCGTGACCAATACGGCCAGCTGATCAATATTTGCCTCCATGTGTTTCATGGCCGCCGTAGAATCGTTGAAGACGCGCACATTGAAATTTGCATTGCGTAAGACTTCGGCAAGATATTTACTCACCGACACATCATCGTCGACAATCAGAACTTCGCCCACAAGATCGATCTCGGACACCATTACCCGGGCAGGTTCTTGTGCGGTTGCGGAGTCTGCGTCTGGCAGCAAAATACCAAAGCACGTGCCTTCGCCTGGTGTACTTGTCAGACGAATGTGGCCGCCGTATTCGTGCACCAGCGTATGAATCAGCCACAGACCAATGCCGGTACCCTGGCCGGGGTCGCGGGTGGTGACGTACATCTCGAAAATTTTCTCAAGCATTGTTTCATCGATACCGTGGCCTGTATCTGTCACTGATAACTCGACCCATTTGCCTTTGAGTGGGGCCTCACAGGACGCACAGGGAATGGCTTCGGTGATCTCGCTGGTGCGCAGGTCGACGCTCACGTCCCCGTGTTGATCGATCGCGTCGCGCGCGTTTATCAGCAGATTGATCACAATTTGCTGGAGCTGCACAGGATCAATCGACACAGGTGGTGTCGCGGGATCGAAGGTGGTTTCGATGCGAATCGTTGCCGGGATGGCGGCGCGCAGCATGCGGGATACTTCATCAATCGTGTCGCTCACGCGAACGCGCTGAGCGTCGCCGCGAATCGCTTTGGTAAAAGTCAGCATTTGCGAGATTAGCTCGCGTGCGCGTTTACCTGCATCGACGACTTCAGTCAGATAATTATCAATGGTCTCGCCCGGTAGACGGTGCCGGGATGCCTGAACCAGTTCGGTGTAGCCAATGATGCTGGCGAGAATATTGTTGAAGTCGTGTGCGATGCCACCCGCGAGCTGACCAATGGCCTCCATCTTGGAGGCCTGTTGCAGTTGGCTCTCCAGTAGCAATCGATCTTGCTGCGCACGATTCTCATTGGTCACATCACGCAATATCGCCAGAAGCGCTGGCTGCCCCTCGAGATCAATCAGGCGCCCGGAAATGTGAAAGTGGCGAATTTCACCCATGAGCGAATGCTGAATGTTAACCCCGGGATGATCGGCGTCTTCGCGCAAGCTGGCGATAAACTCGTCGCGTAGAGCGTAGTCGGGCCAGATACTGCTGTCATTGGGTGCCACACCGGTGTGAGGCATTACTCCGGGAGTGTTATAGGAGTCTTCTATGGCTTGAGCCACCCGGTCGAAACTCTCGTTGCGCTCGAGAATAACGCCACTGTCGATGTCGCAGATAAACGCTGCATCTGGGCTGCGCATGAACAGGCCTTGAAACTTACGCTGGCTTTCTGCGAGCTGGCGCGCCGTTTGCCTGCCACTTGTCACATCACGGAGCACGCCGTAGGTGCCGGCAAAACCGCCGCTGCTTGCTTGCGGCTCTTCGTACAGACCCATCGCGGAAAGTTCCAGAATGTGGACGTTGCCACTGTCATCCACGTAGTCAAATTCGAATTGTGTCGTGGCTCGCTCATCGGTACGTCGCTCATTAAAACGGTAGTTGATATCACTGTTCACACGACCTTTGAACAGATCTTGCCAGGGCTGACCTTTAAGCTTCTGGGCATCGTAGTCGAACACGGTTTTGAGTTGATTGTTCGCCAACCGAAATCGACCCTGCTCGTCGAGTACGTAGATCAGGTCAGGGGAGGCTTCGACCAAAAATCGATGCAACCGATTTGACGCTTCTGCGCGGGCGCTTATCTCGGTGTTTTCACGCTCTAATCTGGATTGCTCCAGGGCCCGGTTAATGCAGGCCAGCAGCGCGTCTGGTGCAAATGGTTTGCGTACAAAGTCGAACGCGCCAAGCCGCAGAATAGGTGTGACGTTATCGAGTGAGGATTCGCCACTTAGAATGATCGTGCGGGTTGTGATGTTTTTGGCGCGCATCGCGCTTAGTACATCAAGGCCTGACATATCGGGAATGTCGAGGTCCAGGAGCAACAGTTCGTAGTTGCCAGCCTGCAGTTGCGCAATGGCGGCTGTGCCTGCGTGTAGCACATCTGAACCCAACCCATAGTGGGCGAGTAGCTCATGCACGCTGCGCGCGTGCGCATGATCATCATCGACGATGAGTATCTGGGGCATCTGGCCCTCAACTAGGTGCTGCGACAGAATGCTACCTCTGTATTCCCTGCATAATTTCGCGATACTAGGCCACCCTCTGACAAGTATCCAGTGGTACCTGATGCAACAGAGCGAATCGACGTCGCCAAGTTAGGAACTGCTCGGACCATTTCACGATGCACTGACAGAGCTCAGTGCAGCCTCGGGGGTTAGTTGTTGGTTGCTGGTCGTTGACGCGGGAATTTCTCACCCAACCAAGAGCTAACCAACAATGCCGCCTGCGGTAAGCTTATGCGGATCAAGCAATGCCGCGAGTTCTGAGCGCGGTAGCTCTGTGAGCTCGTCGGCAACATCCAGTACCGGGCGATTCTCTGCGTAGGCACGCTTGGCGATCTCAGCGGCCTGCATATAACCAATAATGGGGTTTAGTGCCGTAACCACAATGGGATTGCGTTCGAGTGCTGCCTCAATGTTGTCGCTTCGAACTTTGAATCCGCGCATACAGGTATCGGCCAGGCGGACGGCTGCATTTGCCAGCAAGTCGATGCTTTCGAGCAGGTTATAGGCAATAACGGGCAACATGACATTGAGCTGAAAGTTGCCCGACGCACCGGCGACGGTAATCGTTGTATCGTTGCCCATCACCTGGGCACAGGCCATGGCCACGGCTTCGGGAATCACCGGGTTCACTTTGCCTGGCATGATGCTGCTGCCCGGTTGCAATGCCGGTAACTCAAGCTCACCAATGCCCGCCAGCGGACCA
Organism: uncultured Pseudomonadales bacterium; assembly: GCA_964611345.1. GTDB lineage: Bacteria > Pseudomonadota > Gammaproteobacteria > Pseudomonadales > Azotimanducaceae > JALZVT01. The sequence continues at coordinate 29,034 of CAZSYU010000029.1, read as the reverse complement.
CTATTCATCCAGCGCAGGTCGTTGGCGATTTTCATCAGCGCCACCGCGGTTGTTTTGAGTTGGCCAGAGGTTTCTACCGCGGTGTCCTGACTACTGAGCGATTCAAAGAAGTTGTCATTCGGTACAAGCTTAAGCTCCGTCAGGCGGCTCAGCTCAACGGCCATGGCAGAGGGAAAATTCGGGTGCGCGTTTATTCCGGTACCCACCGCGGTTCCGCCCTGCGCCAGCTTCTGCAATCTGGGCATGCAGGCAGTCACTCTGGCATGGCTCGATCGTACCTGTGCCGCCCAGCCAGACAGTTCCTGGGCAAGGGTTATTGGCATGGCATCCATCAGGTGCGTTCGACCGGTCTTGGTAACCTCAGTGACATCATGCATTTTGGCCTCTATTGCGCTTGCCAGATGTTCAAGTGCAGGCAGCAGCTGAGCGTTAATACGCAACGCCGCGGACAGATGGATAGCACTTGGAATCACGTCGTTGCTGCTCTGGCCGAGATTCACGTGATCGTTCGGGTTAACTCGGGTTCCTAGGGCGGTGGAGGCAAGTGTGGCGAGAACCTCGTTTACGTTCATATTGGTGCTTGTTCCGGAACCGGTCTGAAACACATCCACGGGGAATTCCTCAGGCCAGAGGTTTGCTCGGGCCTGCTGGGCAGCGGTTGCGATTGCTGCGGCCATCGGTTCAGGCAATAGACCAAGGTCGCCGTTGACCTTGGCGGCCGCCTCTTTTATGAGAGTGACCGCAGCAATGAACGACTGCGGCATGACATGTGAACTGAGGCCAAAATTTTGCACCGCGCGCTGGGTTTGGGCGCCATACAGAGCTTCTGCGGGAACTTCCAGAGCCCCAAGGCTGTCAGTTTCTGTGCGGGTTTTTTTACTCATCTCTGCTCCTTGTGTGATGCAGTTCGCATAACGGGGTCAACGACGGGCGTGCGCTATGCTCCTGACGCCCCGCATAGTACTGGAATGCCCATAACCATGGGGCTGTCACAGAACCTCTTTACGTATGCGGGTTTAATTCAAGGCGTTTATAGAGCGAGGGCGAATGGATGCTGGTGCTTACCAGACGAGCCGGCGAGTCGATCATGATTGATGACAAGATCGAGCTCAAAGTGCTGAAAATACGTGGTAGTCAGGTGCATCTGGGGATAGAAGCGCCTCGCCAGGCTGCGGTTCATAGAAAAGAAGTGTGGCTGCGCATTCAAGACGGTGCTGACGAGCGCGTTGACGCTCAGGACGGCGATGCTCGTCCTAGCGCTAAGCCTCTAGCGTCGGGTAAAGCCAGGGCGTAAGGCGGGGAATAAACCCAGGCGATTCACAAATTGCATAAGGACGCATGTACTGCTCAGTAAGGGCCACACGCTGCGTCCGTACTCCTTCAACATCCTCTCGCAACAGCTGCTCATCCGGCGGCTTTAAGCTAACAGAGTCGATCGTGCCGAACAGCGGCGACACCTCCCAAAGGGTAGTGAGTGTAACGCTGGTCGTATAGCGTTTGCCGGAGAGTTCCAACACGTCGATGTCGTTGATGTAAGCCCAGTGGCTAAACTCACAGTCGTGTACAGACTCACCGTGCGAGGCCAGCAGCAGCGGAATGCGTAACCCGGCTTTGGCCGCTGCAATAAATTCGCGCCTCGCAACCAGCCATGGATGCTCATCTTTAAACACCGCTGCAGTGCCAGCCGCCAGCAGTGACTCAATGGCCTTTTGCGCAACTATTGTGGCAAAGCAAAATGGGGTTGCGTCACTGAATGCTTCGGTAGTGGAGTTGGACTCTGGCGTATCAGACACTCTGGGATAAATCCTTCGTTCTTGCTTTGATGTATCGTAACGCCAACTCGCTCTTGCAGGTAATACCCTTTGCCGCGGTTGACCCCAAACGCAGCACCGCCACCAGACTACTACGCCGACAACCTTGTCACCGTAGCCTCGCATGTGGTCGCAACCAGTGAAGATTTGTTAGGCCTAGAGGTAGCGAGTGTGCGGCGGTTGCTCGACCTGTCTGTAGCGGGCAAACGCCTCATGGCTCGCCTGATCATGCGCACAACACCAGTGATTCGGATCGATTCACTGAATTACACCGAAATAGCTGATTTACAAACAACGCTCGATGAGCTGGCCCAAAATGAACTTGTCGAGTTGAATGGGGTGGTTGCTGCCGATGCGCTGCTCGAACGGTTAAAAGTTGCCGAGCTCAAAGCGTTATTCCCTGATCTGGTGCAGGCAAAAGACCGCAAGCAGGATCTGCTGCAGCGTATCCTCGTTAACCACACCGATAGCGTGATTCGCGCACGTTGCATGGCAACCGTCGACTGGCTTGTGCCTACAATAGATTCCGCACTCAAACGTATTCGACTCGCCTACTTTGGCGACCTGCATCGAGATCTAACCGAATTTGTTATGCGCGATTTAGGGGTTAGCACCTTTGAAGACTACCCTCTGGGTGATCATGCCAGAGTCTTCACCAGCCTGACTGATGCCGATCACTACCTGGATTTGTCGAGCTTGCAGTTGTTACCTCTGCATCGTCGGGCTGCCGCTCTGCCCTGGTTACTCAAGCACCCACTAATCGTGGAGGACGAACCACCCAACCGCAGTTTGCGCAGGCGTCGGGACAAACTGCTCATAGGCTGGGGTAGAGACTTTGAACGCATGCTGAACCACGCCTGCGCGCACGCGTGTTACGAACGTGCCCGGGCACACCCGGCACGGGAGCGGCGCGCGCGGTTGCTGAAAAAGGCGGGTCAGGAAGCGGCCTGCGCAGATCTGCTCGAAACGATCAAACAGCAACCGCATTGTGCCGAAGAGGCACTGTTTGCGAGCCGATTTGGCACTCGCAGCCGGGGCAACGCCGCAGGGTTGCCTTGGCGGGAGACCATTTGGACCACGCCACATACCCAACTGCCCGGAGTGGAGGAGCTTACGGCGGCGCTACTTGTTGCGAATGGGGGCCGCGCCTGGCACAGCGAAAATGCCTTGTTGCCGACGCTGCTTGGGCTCGCGTTTTGGGACATTCTGTTTATGCCAGTGCCCGGTATGTTCACGCATCCATTTCAGGCTGCGCCGCGAGATCTGTTTTGGCCCGATTTTCGCGCCCGGCGTGAGGCAGCCATCACCCAGCGACTGGCGGAGTGCGGCGATGCAGAGGCGTTATGGTCGCGAATACTCACAACGGCCAACGCCAAGAACGGAGTTGCCTGTCGGTTAGTAAGTTGGGGTTTGGTGGAGCACGATGCAGGAGCCATCCTGGCTGCGGCCAGGGAACACTTTCCGGCGTCTGGCCTGCAAGCATTGTTTGATCACATGTTGAACGACCTCGGCGCCGTTCGCAGTGGCATGCCAGATTTGTTTGTGGCTTATGGTCACGGCCGCTATGAGCTGGTGGAGGTGAAAGGGCCTGGCGATCAGCTGCAACCCAACCAGCGGGTTTGGTTGGCAACCTTGTGCGAACTGGGCATTCCTTGTCGAGTCATCAAGCATAAGCTGGTGACCGCGTGAGCTCGGAGGCGGCCACCATTGGGCTTGCGGTGCGCGAACTTGCACAGTACGTGCACCGGCGGGGCGACATACACGTTCGGTTTGAAAAATCGACGACGGGTGCTGAGGGAATCGCCACGCAAAAACGGGTGCAGGCGCCCTTCATTAACGCCGAAGGCGACGACTATGTGGCGGAGTTAAGTGTAAGTCATGAGTTTGTGGTAGCAGATGAGCGCTGGCGTCTTGGTGGTCGTATTGATGGCTGCGCTGTTACTCGCGGTCTTATCGAGGAATACAAAACTACCCGCGCTGATATCGACCAAATGCATGCCCACAACGGCCACGTGCATCGTGCGCAATTGATGCTGTATGGCGGGATTCTTGCGCGCGATCACCCGGAGCGCGACCAGTGGCAACTTGATCTGTGTTATTGCCATCCTGATCAGAACAACGTTGTACGCCGCATCGGCGAAACTTTTAAAGCGACGACCCTAATAGATTTTCTTAACACCACGATCGCGCTTTGGCGCGAACGTTTACTTGCGCTGTATGCCTATCGCGCGCAGCGCAATGCACGCCTGGCAGACTTGCCGTTTCCATTCGAGACTTTTCGCCCCAACCAGCGAGCTTTGGCTGGACGCGTGTACCAGGCACTAACAGCTGGGCATAATCTGTTGCTGGAGGCCGCTACCGGTACCGGTAAATCCCTTGCCACCCTGTTTCCTGCTTACCGGGCATTGACCAGTGCTGGACTTGACCGGGTTTTTTTTCTTACCGGTCGCACCACGGGTCAGGATGCGGCGCAACGGGCGGCCGGCTTGTTGCACGAACAGGCGCAACTGCGGACCGTCACGATTATCGCCCGCGAGAAAGCCTGCCTGGTTCCGGGTATGCCCTGTGACCCGGAGGGATGCGAATACGCGCGGGGTTACTATGACAAACTTCCTGCAGCGTTGACTGAAGGGCTCGCGCAGGGTCACACGACACCTGCTGCGATTGGGTTGCTTGCGCAAACCCACAAGCTGTGTCCGTTCGAACTCAGTCTCGATATGGCGCTGTGGGTTGATCTGGTGGTTATGGACTACAACTATCTGTTCGACCCGGTGGTGCGGCTGCAACGATTTGCCGAGCAAAGCGACGCCATGGTGCTTATCGATGAGGCCCACCAGTTAGAGCCCCGGGTGCGGGACATGTTGAGCGTTAAGTTTCCAAAACGGCAGATTGCTGCTGTGCTAGCGCGCGACGCAGATACCCCCGAACCCATTCGTAAACTGGCGACAACTTTACGGCGGAGTTTTATCCGGGCGGCCAAGCAGAGCGTTGCCCGGGACCAATCCGCGCAAGGCATCGGCAGCATTTCTGGGGGCGGTCAAACGAATGGCAATGTCCAGATCCGTCCACCCAAAGCATTCACCGAGCGCGTCGCTGAGTTGGTTAAGGGCATTACCGCTCTCGGGGTCGAGCAAGGTGCGGAGGTAGCCCTTGGCGAGCCGCTGCAAGAGTTGTTTTTCACTGCGCTGCGCTGGCAACGTGCACAAGACTGGTTAACGCTTACAGGGGCCGCGCAGGAAGCCTCGAAAGTACTACCAAATGCTGCTGCTTTTTATACGCCAGATACCAGCGAGCTGCAGTTGCGCTGTATTGATGCGGCCGGCTACATCGCAACCACTCTCAACAACTATGGCCCTAACACGCAATTTTCTGGAACGCTGTCGCCGCTGACCCTCTACCAGCGGTTACATGGCGATCCAAACGCAGAGCTCGCCCGGGTTGCCCCCGGTGACCTGGCTGATCGGCTAGGGGTGTTTGTGGTGCCTGACATACCCACCTATTTCCGTTCTCGAGACGCCTCGCTTCCGCGTTTGCTCGCCCTGGTAAACACAGTGGTCTCAGCACGCCCAGGCAACTACTTTGTCGCCTTTCCATCCTTTGCCTACCTTGAGCAATTTGCCCATGCTTACGCTGCCAAGTTTCCTGGGCAAACCTTGCAGATTCAGCAACCGGGCAGCACCCCCGCTGATCGCGAGGCGTTCGTGCAACATTTTCGTGCGGCGGACACCCCCACGCTGGGTTGTGTGGTGCTGGGTGGCGTGTTTACGGAGTCGCTTGATTTCGCCAACGAAGCCCTTCTGGGTGTCATCGTCGTAAGTGTGGCGCTCCCGCCGCCAGACAGCGCCAGAGACGTATTGGCGCGGCATTACTCCCAGCCCCAAGATTCGCAGCCGCAAGACCCGCAGTTTGGCCAGACCGTGGCCTATCGCCAGCCGGCCATGGTGCGCGTTGTGCAAGCCGCCGGGCGCGTTGTGCGCAACGAAACCGACCGTGGCATCGTGTGCCTGGTTGATGAGCGGTTTCAGCGGCCCGAATTTACCCAACTGCAGCCGGCCCACTGGCGTCCACAGCGCACCCGGTCAGACCGGGTTGCGGAAGCGCTCGCAGACTTTTGGCAACAAGGTGAGTAGCGCCGCTGTCGCTGGTTTTGCAAAGGCTCGATAATTGGTAGATATTGCCGCCGTCCCCGGCCACACGACTCAGTTTCAGCTTCAGGTACAGGTTTCATGAGCGTTCGACGAACTAAAATCATCTGCACCATAGGTCCGGCCACGGCCAGCTATCCAGCGCTAACCGGGCTCTATGCGGCAGGTATGAACATCGTGCGGCTGAACATGTCGCATGCAGATCATAAGAGCGCAAAACAGGTGATCGGCTGGATAAAAACCCTGAATCGCAAGGTTCGCTATCCGGTGCCCGTGCTACTGGATACCCAGGGTCCGGAGATTCGCACCGGCAATCGCAAAAACCCTAAAGAGCTGCACAAAGGTCAGCGTATTCGGCTGTCGGTGGCGCCCGAGTCTGAGAGCGACCGAAAGCTGATTTACGTGAACTACCCTGATCTGGTGAACACCGTTGCCGAGGGCAACCGGATCACCATTGATAACGGGCTCATGAATCTCCGGGTTGAGGATAAGGGCCTGGACTGGCTGGATTGTGAGGTGCTCGACGGGGGTACGCTGGGTAGTCGGCGGCATGTCAACCTGCCTGGGTTGCACGTCAATCTGCCGGCTATCACCGCCAAAGACCAGCGCGATATAGAGTTTGGCGCAGCAAACGATATCGACTACGTGGCGCTGTCGTTTGTGCGCAGTGCCGAGGACATCCTGGGCTTGCGCAAACTGCTCGGTCGGAAAGCAAACTCGATAAAAATCATTGCCAAAATTGAAGATCGCGAGGGCGTTTCCAATATCAAGGACATCATCGAAGCGGCTGACGGTGTCATGGTGGCCCGTGGCGATCTCGGTATCGAAACCGACATAGCGGCGTTGCCGAATGTCCAGCGGGAGATTGTGCGGGCCTGTGCGATTGCCGGCAAACGCTGCATTGTTGCAACGCATCTGCTGGAATCAATGATCGAAAATCCCATTCCGACCCGAGCAGAGGTGACGGACGTCGCCAACGCCATCTACGAAGGTGTTGATGCCATAATGTTGTCGGGCGAGACAAGCGTAGGTAAGTACCCGGAGCGCTGCGTCAAGCAACTCGACGCTATTGCCGCAAGTTCCGAACGTTATCCAGGCCTGGGCTTTGAACAGGACTTATTGGCCCGTTCAGACAAGCAACACATTGCGATACATGCCGTTGCCCTGGCCGAGGCGATCGGCGCGGCGGGCCTGGTAGTTATAACCCGCCGTGGTATCACCGCCGATCAGGTGACGAATTGTCGACCCAGTAACGTGCCGATCTATGCGTTTACGAATCACAGCCAAACGCGGCGGCGCCTCGCGCTAAATCGCGCGGTATATGCGCACCGGACGCCTTTCAGTAAAGACCCTGAAAAAACGTTGCAGACGGCCTTTCGTGTCTTGCGGGAGCGGGAGCGATTGGCAAGCTATTCGAAGGTTGTAGTGATCTCTGATGTGCTGGCGGAACAGGCGGTGGATGCCATTCAGATTCGCACGCTCGAAGCAGTCGACTAGGGTCAGGCCATGTAAGTGGTGTACAGCATGCGACTGGCCACCAAAAGCAACAGGCCGGCGAAGTATTTTTTTAGCAAATTGGCGTTGGTACGGTGCGCAAAGCGCACGCCAAGAGGCGCGCAAATAACAGCGGCCAACACCATAACGAGTGCGGCAGGAACAAATATATAGCCCACCTGAATAGAGCCCACTGAGCTGCTGATTACAGGACCAAGCAAGGCGTAGCCAGTGGTGGCAGCAAGTGCCACAGGAACGCCCAGTGTGCTGGAGGTTGCTGTGGCGTTGTGCATGGGGACGTTGTGGTAAACAAGTGTTGGCACAACAATGTTGCCACCGCCGATGCCCGCGAGCCCGGAGATGATGCCGGCAAGGGTGCCGAGCACGCCACTCCCGAGCGTCCCGGGCAGGTCACGGGTTGGATCAGGTTTCCAGTTGGCCAACATGACAAGTGCCACGCCAAACAGAAACAACGCGATAAATGTTCGCAAAGCAACCGTGGGCAGCACCACGGCGATCGCACTTGCGGCAAAACTGCCAATGACCAGCCAGACGCTGAAGCGGCGCACCACAGGCCAAAGCACTTTGTCGGCCTTGATTTGCGTCCGAGCGGCTGCCAGGGACGTGAAGATGATGACGCTCAAGGACGTACCCAACGCCACCAGGGTTGCTGAGCCTGGGAACAGGCCGGTTTCGTCGAACAAAAGTAACAGGCCAGGCACCATGATGACGCCCCCACCAATGCCCAGCATGCCACCAAGAAATCCGGCAGATCCGCCCAACGCAATGCAGCCGAGAACGACCGGTAAGGTGAAGAAAAGCTCTGACAATTGAAGTAAAGTGGGGCAAAGCATCAAGTGTACTCAAGTTGACTTGGAAAACACCTAAATTGCCCGCCAGGCCGCATTCCACCAGCTCATTCGGTGAGCCTGCAACGACTCTTGGAGGTCTTGGAGGTGGGGTTCTGGGCTACGCGATTGTCTTGGCTGTGCTGCTGGTGGGTGCTGCCGCGAACGCCGCTGAGCGCATTCGTCGCGTGGAGCTGGATAATGGCGATGTCTACGAAGGTTTGATAGTTGACGACCAACGGAGCGGGGCAGGCGTCTACCAATGGCAGGATGGGCGCCGTTACGAGGGTGAGTTCGCCAACGACCGCCTGCACGGTCAAGGGGTTTACACCTGGCCCGATGGCCGCTCCTATGAAGGTCAGTTCATCGAGGGCCGGCGGGAAGGCCAGGGCACCCTGATCTGGCCCAATGGGGATACCTACAGCGGAGACTTTCTGGCCGATCAGCGGACCGGCAAGGGCACCTTGCGGTGGGCCAATCAGGACGTGTATGAGGGTGACTTTCTGGAGGGCCAGCGCACCGGCCGGGGCAGGCTGAGTTGGCACACCGGCGAAGTATATGCGGGCGAAATCACAGATGGTTTACCCAACGGCCAAGGAACCTTTACTTACATCGACCAGCGGCGTTATGACGGCGCGTTTGTCGCAGGTAAAAAGCAAGGTGCCGGACAAATGACCTGGCCCAACGGCAACCGCTATGTTGGTCGCTTCGAAAACGACTTTCGAGCAGGCCTCGGAGAGTTTTACTGGCGTGATGGCACGGTCTATCGGGGCCAGTTTAACAATGACAAAATGGATGGTTACGGCGTCAAGGACCAGGCGGACGGGAGCAACGTCTTTCAAATCTGGCAACAAGGCGAGCTGTATCAAACGCTAACGTTATCGGAAGAACCACGTTGCCAGATGCAATTGCAAGGTAAAAATTGGATGTTTCATAGTGATAGCTGCATTAACGGTCAAGCGCACGGCAGAGGTACTGCCGTTAGCCTGGATGGACAGCAGGTTATACGCGACGCCTATCTGATTCTCGGCAATCTGATTGCTGGCGAGTACATTAATCTGCAAATTGCAGATGGCTGAGCCTAAGCGGCGCGCTTGTGGAACTTCCCGGATACCAGATAGAGCGTGAGATCGGCCGTGGTGGCATGGCTCGCGTTTACCTTGCTGTCCAAAAAAAGTTTGGTCGTCTAGTCGCCTTGAAGGTGATGTCGGCGGATTACTCCAAAGATCCAAACTTCCGCAAACGTTTTGTCCGCGAAAGTCGCATCAACGCCCAACTCAGTCACCCCAATATTGTGCAGGTGTACGATGTTGGATTGCATGAAAACTATCTATATCTGGTCATGGAGTATCTGCGTGGCGGCGATCTCAATGACAAGCTCAAAACCGGTCTGCATGTTCAAGACCTGATTCGAGTTGTACGGGATATTTCCAGAGCGCTCGATTTCGCGCACGACAAAGGCTACATCCATCGCGATATCAAGCCAGAGAACATTCTCTTTCGTGAGGACAGCAGTGCCGTGCTCACTGACTTTGGTATTGCCAAGGTGGTCGATAGCGCGGCTAGCCTGACACGTCACGGCACGGTGGTGGGTACGCCGCAATACATGAGCCCGGAACAGGCAGCGGGGCGCAAACTCGATGGGCGGTCAGATATCTACAGCCTGGGCGTTGTGTTCTATCGCATGCTCACGGGCGACGTGCCCTTCAAGGCTGACTCTGCGGTAGCTATTGGGATCAAACATCTGCAAGATCCGGTGCCCAAGCTGCCGGCGCACCTCAACACCTTTCAGCCTACAATCGATCGCTTCCTGCACAAAGACGTGGATCTGCGCTTCCAGAGCGGCGAAGAAATCAATGAGGCACTTGACGAGATTCGTGCCGAAGGGCTAGTACCTAACTCGGTACTTAAAACTGAGGTCGTAACCACTGCTGAAATTGCAGCGGTCGGAAGTGACGTAGTAACCCAAGTCGGCGAACCCATTCGAGCAGAACGGGAACACGATGCACCTGCGGAAAGCTCGCGCACAGCGGCCTTATTGGTGGCCCTGTTGCTTGCTATCGGGCTGGGTGCCTTTCTGGCTGTGCCGGGTAGTCCCGGGACAGACTGGCTCGCTGGGCTAAGTAGCCCTGGAGCGACCAATCTAGGTAGCGCCTGGACCGACGCGCAGTCCATTGCAACCGATCCAAATCAGTCGCTCACCTCGGTAATGGCTTCCTATCAGCGAGTGCTGGACATCGACCCAAACCATAGCGAGGCGTTGGAAGCGGTTGCGGGGTTGGCTGATCGGTGGAAAACCGAGATAGCGGATAACATCGAACGTGGTGATCTGGCACAGGCCAGCGCCAAGCTCACCGAAGCGGAAGTTATTCTCGATCAGGACCCCGAGCTTGCCGAACTCGAGCGTCGTCTCAGTAATCGGCAGTTGGCGGTAAAATTGCTCCGAGAAGGCATCAAACAACTGCAATCAGGAGGTGGCGCTAACCCAGAAATTGCGCGTCCCGCTATTCAGAACTTTCAGGAAGTGCTGCGACTGCATCCGGGCAACAGCGCAGCACAAGCAGAGCTTGATCAGCTTGCCAACAGCTTTACCCAGCTTGCCCAGCAAGCAATGCGCGAGGGTGATGTGACCAGTGCCATGGGCTATGTTGACGTGGCAAGTGCAGCCAACAACCAACTGCCCCTGCTTGAGAGTCTCCGCGATAATATTCGGGATGCAGGCGATGTCGAAGCAGAAATTGGCGACCTGCTGCAAGAAGCGCGGGCTTACCGACTGGCTGACAATCTGATAAATCCGCCGGGTGCCAACGCCGCAGAGTCTTACCATCGGGTGTTAGCCACTGCGGGGGATAACGGGTACGCCATTCAAGGGCTGGCTGAAGTTGAGTCCGAGGTTATTGCGCGCGCCAGCAGGCTACTCGAACAGGGTAACTTGGTTGAGGCCCGCGAAATCGTCGATCGCGCTGCGGTAGTGGGCCTGGATGGTGGTGCAGTCCGGGCGCTGCGAGAGTCTGTAGCCGAGCAACTTAGCACTGTGGATGCCGTGAACGAACTGCTTACTGAAGCGCGCGATCTGATGCAACAAGGGTTCCTCACCGAACCCGAGAACAACAACGCAGTTGCACTGTTGCGCAACGTAACGCGCCTTCAACCTGGCAACCCGGATGCCAAGGTGTTGTTGGAAGATGCCGCCCAGAGGCTCGCAAGCGTCGCCCAGGAGGCTTACGATGCTGGTCTGATCGAAGACGCTACCAACTATATGGACTTGGCTCTGACTATCGCGCCAGCGGCGGCAGACTGGCGGGTGTTGCGGAATGAATGGTCAACTCCCTGAAGGCCTGATCCTCTTAAGCCTCGATGACGGGGACCACTTTGAGCTCGATCAGCAGTTCACTATGGGTCGGCATCTCGATAACGATCTGATTGTTGCGGGCGAGGATGTGCTGGATTATCACGCCCGTGGGTTGGTCGACGAACGGGGTTTGCAGATTGTCCCACTCAACAACGCGGTCCTTGAAGTAAACGGTGTATTTGTAAGCGAAGCCTGGCGTGTTGTCCCTGCCGATGAGTTGCGCTTGGGGTCATTGCGCTTTGAAGTGCTGGACAGGGGCGAACCGCCCGTCGAGGCCTTGCAGTGGTCGGTGCACTACAAAGGCGAGGAAGTTCATGTCCAGGGTGCGCTCACGATCGGCCGTGGCTCTACGGCAGGTATAAGCTTTAACAACTCGCACATCTCGCGTGAACATGCGCGGCTTTTTGTGAGTAGTGGCAATCTGTGGTTGCTCGATCTTAACTCGGCAAACGGCACCTTTGTTAACGGCAAGCGCTTGCGTGGGGGCTGTCGGCTGTTTCATGGTGATGAACTGTCCTTTGATCAGCTCGCCATGCAGGTGATTGGTCACGGTCAGGACATTACCCCGACGCGTAAACGTGAACCGGCTGATTTGGTGGCCCCCTTTGCTGCGAACAATAACGCGCTTGATCCTGTCGAAGGCACCAAGGAGACGCGCGCAATAACATTGCCAGAAGCGCTGCAGGCTCCAGAACCAGATTCCGCTGGTTGTTATCTGGTGGGACAATCGCCGCCAGTAACAGGGCGCGTTTATACTCTCAGGTTTGGGACCACAACGATTGGGCGCGAGGCAACTGCCGAGATCAGTATCGATGAACCCAGCGTATCGGCGCGTCACGCAGAGCTCACTTACCGCTCCGACGGCGTGGCGGTTGCAAATTTGTTTTCAACCAACGGTACCCGCGTGAACGGCAACTCAGTCGATAGTGTGTTGTTGTGTGATGGTGACATGATTACAGTTGGCAACGTCAGTTTCCTGCTGCGGGAGACCTCGAGCGCAGAGGCTGCGAGTTTCCGTGACTGGTTACCCTGGGCCATAGGCGGTGTTGCGGCGGCGATTATCGCCGTTGTTCTGCTGCTAGTCTTCCAATAGGCTTCCGAACCTGAAATCCGTGTAAGAGTAGTTTTATGGGCGTCAAGATTCCTTTCCGTCGCGAACTCGATTTTGCGTATCGCGAAATAGAAACCATTGCACCTGGCATTCGCCGGGTGATCGCAGAAAATCCGAGTCCGTTCACACTGCACGGCACAGGTACTTACATTATTGGTGAAGGCCAGGTGGCCGTTGTGGATCCTGGTCCGGCACATTCAGCCCATATTGATGCGTTGCTCAAGGGTCTTGGTGAGGAAACTATCAGTCACGTGTTGGTGACGCATACGCATATGGATCATTCACCCGGATGTGCCTTGTTGCGTGAACATTGTGCTGCTCCAACCTACGCCTTTGGTCCCCACGGCGCTGGTAAGCTCGAATCTGGTATTCAGGTTGAAGAGGGCGGTGATATGGAGTTTACGCCCGATGTGCTGGTCAAGGACGGCGATGTGATTGCCGGGAATGGCTGGTCAGTGGAATGTGTCTATACACCGGGTCATACCTCCAACCATATGTGCTTCGCCTACCGTGAGCAGAAAGCCCTGTTTACGGGCGACCATGTGATGGGCTGGTCTACGAGCATCATTTCTCCGCCTGACGGTGACATGGGCGACTACCTGCAAAGCCTCGAAAAACTCCTGCATCGCGATGACGAGATCTATTGGCCAACTCACGGACCTGCCATCGAGTCGCCCAAGAGTTTTGTGCAAAAATTCATCGAGCACAGGCAGGAGCGTGAAGATCAAATCATCGATTGTCTGCGACGCGGTTTAACCACCATAGAAGTTATGGTGCCTGACATGTACGACGGTCTTCCCGAGTTTATGTATCCCGCGGCAGCACGTAGCGTGTTAGCCGCCATGGAACACATGGCAAAAAAGGGCAACATCACAAGCGCGAGCGGCATCACTCTGGATGCAACCTACGGACTACCCAGCTGAGATCGCTCCAGACAAGGTGGGCTCAATCTGTTTCGGCATTACCTGGCGGCTTGCAAGGGGGAGCTGCACCAGAAAGGCTACCCCACTGCCGTCAGCGAGGTTGTTGGCCTGCACAGAACCGCCGTGGTATTCGGCGATGATCCGTACCACATACAGACCCAAGCCGAAGTGTAATTGTGAATGCTGACCGCGGTGGCTCACCATGGAATCAAACAGCGAATTCTCGACTCCCGGCGGCAGCAGCGGGCCGCGGTTGGCCACACTAATGCTTAGAAAATCTCTGCCCTTATCGAGTTGCACCTTAATGGGGCTATTAGAGCGATGAAAATCAATGGCATTGTCGACAATCTTGTCGAGTAACTGCTCAATACGAAAATCTGCCACCTCGGCATAGACGGGTGTGGTTTCGCCACGATAAACAAATTCGGTAGTCGCGTGGGTGATAGAGCAGTTTGCGACGTAACTCTTTAACAGCTCCTGAATATCCAGTACTTCGAGATCTTCCGCTTCTAGTGACTCTTCTAGATTTGCCGCATCAGCGAGGTTTTGCACGATCGCACCTATGCGCATCACGCCACGCTTAGCGCTATCTAGGTATTTGGAGGTTTGTATATCCGGATTTTCTTCCGCCAAATTCTGCAGTGAGGTCGACAGGGTATTGAGCGGATTGTTAATTTCGTGGCGCAGTGTGCGCGGCATGTTTTCGAGAAAGCGATTATGCTGGTGCAGTTTTGACAGCATGTTTGAAACGCTGCGTGCCAGGTCGCCGATTTCATCACCCGCGGTCATCTCATTGGTTAGACGGTTGGTTTTCAGTCGGCCGTGTTGATCGATCGCTGCACTTGCTTCGCGACGCAAGGAGCGAATGCGCCAGGCGAGGCGGCCCGCAAAGGCCAACAAAGCAACAAACACGGCGAGCAGGCTCAATACAGAAAACAGGATAACCTGCTCAAGAGCAGTGCGCTGAAAACTCAGTATTTGCGCGGTATTTTGCTCAACAATCACCGACCCGAGAATGCGGTCTTTAGAGACAATGGGATGAGCTGCCATAATGACTTCCTGCTCATCGCCAAGGGAACGCATTAACCAGTTGGACTCGCCTTCCAGAGAGGATTCAATCACATCATCGATGCTGGCAGTGTTTTGCACCGGGGTTGGCCAACTGTTGCCTGTAACCAACTCGTGCACAAATGGGCGAACCTTGCCGAACCATTGCCGCAGGGCAGAGCTGATTTCACCGGGCGGTTCTGGGGGTTGAACTTCCTGGATGCTGCCAGTTTCGGCACGCACCCGTTTTTGTGAGTCGAGCACCAGAATGCGGGCACCCGAATAACCCAGACCCTCGATGATGTCGAGCAACTCCGCTGAACGAAACACCACCAATTCAAAACTCTCTTTACCGGCGGTGGGTAGGGTCTGGGTAATCTGTTCTATTTCGCGATCTACCGGATCATCGACATCAACCCACATCACCCGGAAAAAACGCAGTGATCCCAATGTATCGAGCGGGAGTCGAAACTCTATCTCATAGCCTGTTGGCGTCTCGCGTGAGAAGCCCTTAACAGAGCTCTCGGGGCTGCCGTTAACCGCGCGTCGCCATTCACCATCGACCTCGTAGGCACTGGTTACACCGGGGCCAGGTAGCGCAAGCGTAATGCGGCCGTCCTCACCGTCGGTGCGGATAAAGCTCAGACGAACGTGATCGCCGGTATCGAGCCGCAATGTCGTGGCGTCACGATAGAGGCGGGCGTCGTCAGTGACACGCAAAAACCCCCAGAGCTGATCTTCTTTTTCGCCCAGCACGAGTTCGAAGGTGCCATCCTGAGCACGTTTTTGTCGATCTGCGCCAAACCGCAAGAGCCGATCTTCGAGGCCCTCACCCCAATCGGTGACGTCTCCGTCCATGCGTGCATTGGCGTCAACGGGATAGGCGTAGAGCGCTTCGTAGTCTTCAGTGGTGATTGGCAAATCGCTAAAAAGCTGATCGCGACCATTAAACAGCGTGGAAATGCCCTCTGCGGTTAATAGCTGGGTTTTGGATTGACCTTGAATCAGCAGGTTCTCCATGGCGACAAGCTGGCGATAGCTGAACCAGGGCAGTACCAGCAAGGCAAGACCCAGTACCATCAACTTGGTGCCGAGTCGGGGTCCGCGAAAGCGCTGAAACAGCCGCATGCTGGTTAACCTGCCGACCAGCGATAGCCAAACCCATACTCGCTTTTAATGCAGGCGAAGTCGGGATCTGCGCGCTCAAACTTTTTGCGAATGTTGCGCATGTGGGTATTTATCGTGTTGTTGGTTACCAGGCTTTGCATGGTAGCGTTCATCAAGGTCTCGTAGCTAACGGCGTGTCCAGGCACCCGCACCAACTTTGCCAGCATCCGAAACTCGGTGCCCGAGAGATCGATGCGGCTGCCGCGCCACGAGACCAGCAGCGCATCCTGATCAAGCGTGAGGTCGCCAATTCGGCGGGCACTTTCACTGGCGACTTCTTCGGAGTCGCCACTGTTGCGGGCCTCGTTAATGCGCAGCAGTGACGAGATGCGCTCGGCGAGGTATTCGAGTGAGATTGGCTTGGGCAAATAGTCCCACGCGCCGAGCCGCAAGCCTGAAATTTTGTCGATCTCATTAATCCGCTCGGTCAGAAAAATAACCGGCAAGGTTGGTGAGCGGCCCAGCAGGTCGCGGCAGATCTGAAAACCGGCGTCGACTTCATCGCCGAGAATGATGTCGAGAATGGCCAGATCGGGCAGTTTTTGATTGAAACCATCGATGGCTTCCAGCCGCGTGCCATAGGCCGCCACTTCATAGCCTTTTTTGGTGATCGCATCAGCGTAGTTGGCGCGCTGATCCGGGTCGTCTTCAACAATAGCTATTGTTTTTGCCATACTTGCGCCCGTTAGATTCGCAAAACTCGGAAAATGCCGACCTTGATGATTGATTTTAAACCCTTTTTGGTACGGCAGACAGCACGTTGAGCTGGCTCTCCGGATTGCCTCCATTTGAGCTGTTTGCTCTGGTTACCGGCCTGGCTGCGGTAATTCTCCTGATTCGCCAGAATATCTGGACCTGGCCGATAGGGGTACTTTACGCCGCCGTCAGTGTCTGGGTGTTCAGCCAGGACAAACTGTTTGGTCAAACACTGCTGCATGTCTTCTACGTGGTGATGAATCTGTATGGCTGGTGGTACTGGCTATACGGCGGTGAGCGGCCAGAGGACGCGGCCTTGGCTATTGGACGGTTGTCTGCCACAGGCCTGCTGCTAACCGTTGTAGCGGGTCTGGCAGGCACCGGGCTGTTGGGGTTTGGTCTCGGTAGCATCGACGGCGCTCAGCTCGCCTGGCCGGACGCCGTCATCACTGCCTTCAGCTTTGTGGCCATGTACTTGCAAGCCCGCAAGTTTATTGAATGCTGGGGGTTTTGGCTGGTGATCAATGTTGGTTCTGTGGCGCTCTATTTGAGCGCTGGATTGAATTTTTACGCGGTGCTGTACCTCGTCTACCTGGGGCTTGCGGTGGTTGGGTTTCAAACCTGGCGCCGCGCCCTGACCTAAATGGCCACCCGACAAACACTGCTAGTAGTGACAGGCCCAGAGAGCAGCGGCAAATCGACACTTGCCAAGACACTCGCTGAGCGGCTCGGGGTACCTCTCGTACCCGAAGTGGCCAGAGCCTATCTCGACGCTAAAACCACACCGGACTATGGCCCTGAAGACCTGCAGGCCATCGCGCGGGAACAGCGCCAGGTAGAGCTGCTCGCCCTGGGTGGCAGTGGTAAGCGTGGCGCGCCACCGCTGGTTGTGGCCGATACAGACCAGCGGGTGATAGACCTGTGGTGGCGGGAGAAATACCCGACGCGCGAGGCCGCATTCGCACAAATCCCGGCTGCTCCTGAGCGCTATTACTTGTTGTGCTATCCAGATCTACCCTGGCAGGCCGATCCGCAGCGGGAGAATCCGCACGATCGATTGCGCCTGTTCCAGGCGCAGCACCAGGCGCTGGTGGCTGACCAACAAGATTTTCGAGTGATCTGGGGCAGTGGGCCGATTCGTGCGGCACGCGCCCTGCACTGTGTGGCGATGCTGCCTGCCCAGCTCGACGAATAGTCCTAAGGCAGTGGCAGTCCGAGGGCCGCCGCCTCGGGCGCTAACAGGACTGCATAATCGCGGCGCTGGTTACGCACATCTGCGAGTACCGCAGCACTCAAGTCCGCCGAGGTCAGGCGCGCAGCTGCCCATGCGTATTCACGCCACCAAAACAGCTTTCGCATCTCCCCTAGGGCCACAAGGTTTGGCTTCTGGCCGCTAGCCGAGCAATACGATTGCAGTGTTTTCTCGGCCAGCGCATGGGTGTCCGCAGCGGAATAACCCTGGTTGTAAGCGTAGCCGTCGCTGAGTGCCACCAGGTCAAACAGGGCCGGAGCGCTCGCCAGGGTTTCCCAGTCGAGCGTGGTCCACACCGCCGGGCTGGGAGTTTGGTCACACAGTACATTCCAGGGATTGAGATCAATGTGACACAGCCGGCTGACGTCGGCGCTAGCGGTCAGTGTCTGTAAGTGCCCACGCAATTTCTCGAGACAATCCCTGTGGTCTACAACCCTCTGGAAATCTGCCACGATTGAGGTGACGAGCCGCGTGGCGGGAGGCGCGGCAATGAGTTTGCCAAACAGTCGGCTCGCCTGTTCTAGCTGGGTGTGTAGCGTTGCCAAATAGCCGCCGAGTTGTGCCCCGGTGACACCATTGATGCTCGCCAACACTGGCGCGTCTACCCAGCGTGACAGCAACCAGCCATGCGCAGGCTCCGCTGCAACCAGCTCAGCCAGATTCGAATGGGCCAGATTCTGCGAGGGGGGATCATTCCCAGGCTCGGAAAAAACCTGCGCCAACACACGCAGGATGGCGTACTCGGTGGCGAAGTCTGATGTTGATGTTGATGCGGGCAAGCGCAACACAAACGGCTCTTTGTTATGGCGCACCTTGTAGTTTTTGTTGCTGTAGCCGCCCCATAGAAAGGCGTCTACCTCTACATCGTGCAAGTTCCAGTCGGGGCAAAGGCCGCCAAGCGCTCGTTCGATGTCGGGAGTCACCGCTAGTTGATCCCAACGGCAAACGACAGGGCCTGGCCTATTTCCTCGTGTACGACCAGGTCGGCGAGCGCATCCAGAGGAGTTTCCTCTCGGTTGACGATGATGAGTTTTGCCCCCAGGTGCTTGGCCAGCTCCGGAAAGCCGGCCGCTGGGTGGACGGTCAGTGACGAGCCCACAACCATAAAAGTATCGCACGCCTCGGTTGCGCTCTGGGCGCGCTGCATTTGGGCTTCGGGCATGGCCTGACCAAACGAAATGGTGGCACTCTTGATGATGCCACCGCACCCTGAGCAGGGATCGATCCGTTGTTGCGCGTTGTATTGACGTTCCAGTTCCGCAAGTTCGTAACGTTTGCTGCAAGACAGACAGCTCGCGTATGTTGCGTTGCCGTGCAACTCCACAATACGCTCGTCAGCAATACCGCTGTTTTGGTGCAGATTGTCGACGTTTTGCGTGATTAGGCAGGTGCAGGTACCCCTACGCACGAGTTCGGCGACTGCTTCGTGGCCCTTGTTGGGTTGCGCATTTTCCATCGGCCGGTCACCTTCGAAGCGTCGCGCCCAGGATTCCTGACGCACGGTTTCGCTGTTGACAAAGTCCTGGAACATGATGGGTTTCATCTTGGTCCACAGACCCGTTCCTGGGCTGCGAAAATCAGGAATGCCAGACTCGGTACTGATTCCCGCTCCAGTGAATACCACCAGCGATTGTGCTGCTTCCAGAAGTCTGCGTAGTTCGTTGAGCGTATCACCGGGGGGTGTTGCGGTGGTCATGCGAGCCTCCTGAAATCGTCGCTGTAGGTTAGCCAAAGGCGGCTGGGGGAGAGTCTAGCCGTTGCATGATCTGCTGCGCGCAGGTGTTTGGGTCGTTGGCGCCGGTATCTACTTCGATGTCGTAAGCCAGGCCGTGGGCGTGCACCGATTTGAAGTGGGAGCTTGCAGTGCCTGGAAATCGTCCTGGTCGCAATACTTCGCGCGCCTCGACGACATCAAGAGCGCAGCGGACACCGACAAACCAGACTTCGAGACCCGCCAGCGTATCGCGGTAGTCGTCTAGGTAGGCCGGCTTGAACAGCAAATCATCGACAACCACGTTCACACTTTGTTGGGCGAGTTCGGCAACCGTCCGGCGCATCGCGCGCAGTACGGCTTCGCCAAAGTCACCAAAGCGGATCTCGGTGACGCGCTGCCCGCCGAGGTCGACTGGGACCACATTTAGGCCCTGGGCACCCGGTGTGCCCGGTGGGGAGTTAAGCCCGCGAAACCTGCCAGGCAAACCATCGCGAAATTGATCGAGCGCCACGTGCTGCCAAGGGTCGCGCAATACGCGTTGCAGAGTGCGGGCGAGAGTCGTCTTGCCGGAGCTCGACGAGCCATTGAGCAGAATGATCCGGCCTGGAGATGAGTTAGCGTTCACACGCAGGCAGACCGAAGGGCAGGGTTAGACGCACACTTAAGCTTAGAGTCGTCCGTTGCCGGTTAGCTCTAGTTCGACGCCAGGGAGACGTTCCTGACGCCCGCCAGCTTCGCCGAGTCCATCACCAGCACCATCGTCTCGGTTCGCGAGTCGGCATGGGGTTGGATAATCACCGGTGCTTCGGGATTTTCCGCGTGCAAGCGCTCGATATTTGAGCGCACATTGCGGGGATCAATATCGCGCTGTGCGATCTGAATACGATCACGGCTGGTAATGCGCACGAGGATGCTCTTTTTGTCGGGGTCAACAGTCTTTGGCTTGTCGTCATCGGGCTGGTTGACGTCCAAGCCCTCTTCCTTCACGAAGGTTGCGGTAACGATGAAAAAGATCAACATGATGAATACCACGTCGAGCATGGGCGTCAGATTGATCTCCGCTTCTTCTTCTTCCTGGCGGGTGCCAAAATTTCTGCGCATGTTGTTCCCCTGTTAATTCTTTGCAGCACGGCTGTGCAGTCATTGTGCTGCTACAGGCATGGATATTACTAACTCACCTGCAAGGTTGCCAGTCTGAACGAGTTCACTCTCAGGGTGTTTAGGTATATCTTTTAACGCCTTATCCCAACGCTCAAGGAAGCCTCAATATGCCCTCCAAAACCCAGCTCAAAGCGGGACGATTTCGTTGGCTTGCGGGTGTTGCGCTGGTCAGCCTGACCCTGTTGGTGACGGGCTGTAAAGGCTATTACCGCGATTCTCCACTGCGTACCGCGGGCGAGGCGACGGACGATCGGGCCATCCACACGGCCGTTAAGAGCAGGCTGATCGCGCATGGGGAAACCCGCGGCTGGAAGATAAACGTAGACGTCTTTCGCAGTACGGTGACGCTGCGGGGCTACGTCAAGAGTGAGGCAGAGCTGAACCAAGCGTTCGAGCTGGCACGCGGGGTTAAAGGTGTTAAGGAAGTTGCCAACCAGCTGGTGGTGTTACCCCCACCGAGTAGCTAAGTGGCGTCCCGTGCTGGGAGCCATTAAAAAAATATCGCGTTTTCGGCAAAAATAGTTTTACACAGCGCGTTGGCTATGGTGGATATCTCAGAATTGAGGTTGCAGTTTAAATAGTAGTGCATAAGCTATTGAATTAGCTCGGTATTTGAATTTTACAGTTGATCTAGTATGAATCCTGAAGCGAAACAGGTCGACAATCCAACTATTCGTCCCCAGAGTTATCCACAGCCTCAAGCCAGTCTCTGGGCGGCAGAAACTCAGCAACTAATGCAGCCTCTGCAGAGCCGGGCGAGGGTTCATGCTGATAGTGCCAATGAACTTCCGGCGGCAGTGATGCCAATACGGATTCTACCCGGCGACCGGACTGCAGGCCGTATTTGGTCCCACGGTCGATATTGAGGTTGAATTCGGCGTAGCGGCCCCGGCGGTAGCACTGCCACTGGCGCTCCCGTTCTCCATAGGCCATTTTTGCGCGTTTTTCGAAGATCGGGGTGTAACCGAGGGCCAGGCCATCTCCGACCCGACGCAGCAGCGCGAAAGCAGCAGCAAAGCCGCCCTGGGTCCAATCGTCAAAAAACACGCCCCCAATGCCTCTGGCCTCTTGCCGGTGTGGCAAATAGAAGTACTCATCACAGCGAGCTTTCATCATCGGATACTCATCGCCCACCGCGGCATACGCCGTTTGATGCCAGTGTTGTGCATCTTCGACAAAGCCGTAGTAGGGGGTTAGATCGAACCCGCCGCCGAAATACCAAACCGGGGTTTGTGAATCTACTGCAAAAAAACGCACATTCATGTGCGTGGTCGGTGCGTAAGGATTGTGGGGATGAATGATCAGCGAACAGGCAAGCGCCTGAAACGGGGTGCCGGCTAATTGTGGATTGCGCTCGGTCGCAGCAGGCGGCAGAGCCGCGCCAACACTGTGAGTGAACTGCACGGCAGCCTTTTCTATGCCTTGTTGGTTGTAGCTGCCGTCCCAGGGATCAGCGATAACTCGTGGTTGCGAGAGTCCGCCACCTTGAGTTTCGATTGATTCTGTACTGAATGCTGGTTTTGTTGCTGAGGAGCTATTTGCGCTGCTGGCAAAACCGTCGATGCGCTCGACCAGTGATGCTTGCAGTGACAATAAATAGCGCCGCACCAACGCCACGTACTCGCGCGTGGTTGTCGCCTTCTCCGGGGTGGGTAAACCGTCCTGCGGGAGCTCTTCAGGATTGTTGCTGGTCATAGATATCGAATGCTCGGAAATGCCGCTAAACTCGCAGTTTAACAAGACGTGGGCAAATCATTGGAAGTAGTCACCACAGAATCAGCGGGCCTCGAATTGGCCACGCTCGCGAGTTTCGTGCAGCAAGCCAGCGCGCTACAGGAACGAGCCTGTAACAATTTGCGTGGTGATCTCGACACCGAGCAACTGCAGTTGTTTGACCTCGCGCTCAGTGGCGCCGAACTTGCGGCCTGCGAGGTGCTACTGGGCAAGCTTTCCGGAACGCAAAACTCGCTGCTGCTGGCTGTGGCGCAGTTTTTTATTGCGGAAACCCTGCTCAATCAGCGCATGCGGATTGGCGCCCGCAGCTTCGACTATTCACTCACCAGTGCTGATTTAGAGTTCACGGTGGTAACCGGTGAGGGGCGGTCAATCGGTGTCGATGAGTTCATTGCGGTCAATCTGGCAAGTTCCAGCTTAATCGCTCTTGGCGATCACTTTAAAGCCAATGGCGGCGAGCCAGCGGGGGCCGAACTGCCTGACGAACAGCGCATGATCCGCGACTCGTTTCGTGCCTTTGCCCAACAACGAGTCGCACCTATTGCGGAACGTATTCATCGTGAAGACCTGACCATTCCTGATGAGTTGATTGACGGCTTGCGGGAACTGGGTTGTTTTGGGTTGTCAGTGCCGCAGCGCTTTGGCGGCTTGAACCCGGATGACGGTGACGACAGTCTGGGTATGGTGATAGTCACCGAAGAACTTTCGCGTGGCTCCCTGGGTGCGGCGGGTAGTCTGATCACGCGCCCAGAAATACTCGCGCGGGCCCTTCTCGAAGGCGGCACCGCAGAGCAACAAGAACATTGGTTGCCAGGAATTGCGAGTGGCGCAACCCTATGTGCAATTTCTGTCACCGAACCGGCTGCAGGTTCCGACGTTGCGAATGTGAGTCTGCGGGCCAAACGCACTGCGGGTGGTTGGCTGCTCAACGGCAATAAAACCTGGTGCACGTTTGCGGGCAAAGCCGATGTACTGCTCGTGCTCGCCAGAACCGATGCCGACGCCCAACCCCCGCATAAGGGCTTGTCGCTGTTTCTGGTTGAAAAGCCCAGAACTGATGCCCACAGTTTCGAGCAGCAGCAAGCGGGTGGGGGTTCACTGGTTGGTAAAGCGATTCCAACTTTGGGTTATCGCGGGATGCACTCCTATGAAATGTTCTACGACAACTTCTTTGTCCCGGACAGCCATCTGCTCGGAGGCGAGGCCGGAGCAGGGAAGGGGTTCTACTACACGATGCGCGGCTTTATGGGCGGGCGGCTGCAAACCGCCGCTCGCGCAACCGGAGTGATGCGCGCCGCCTTTGATGCGGCCCTGCGGCACTGCGATGACCGAGAGGTGTTCGGCCGCTCGTTGGGTGAATTCGGTCTGTCACAGGCCAAGCTCGCTCGTATGGGGGCCTACATCAGCGTCTGTCAGCTGTTTTCCTATGCGGTCGCCGAACAGATGGACAGGGGCGGCGGTGCCACTGCTGCCAGTCTGGTCAAGTTGCTTGCGTGTAGATTGGCCGAGTGGGTCACCCGTGAGGCTCTGCAGTTGCACGGCGGCATGGGCTACGCCGAAGAAACCGCCGTTTCCCGCTACTTTGTCGACGCTCGGGTGCTGTCGATTTTTGAGGGCGCCGAGGAGACTCTGGCAATCAGGGTGGTGGGCAAGAGCCTGCTGGAGGATGCGCGCAAACGCGCAGCGCAAGAGGCAGCCCAGCCAGCAACCAAGTCCGCAGGGTAGGCCGGCCATTTTGTTTCTCCGCGGGTATCCGCGGGTATCCGCGGGTATTGGCATGCGGGCTCGAAGTCACGATTTTTAGACCCAATGCAGGTAAACTTGACGGGTTTTGAACGGGAATGATCTTTGGTCGCTCCCAGCAGTTTCGATACGCTATTTTTTAGAGGTCAGATTCCATGGATTTTTCATTTTCCGATGCCGATCGCGATTTTCAGAAAGAAGTTCGTAGCTGGCTAGACACCGCGTGGCCGCAAGAGATGCGTGATCGGCAGTCTAAAAGCGCCATGGGCAGGTTGTCCAAGGATGACCACGTGCAATGGCAGAAGCGTTTGAACGAAAAAGGCTGGGCTGCAACCAACTGGCCTGCTAAATACGGCGGCGCAAAGTTTACGCCCACGCAAAATTACATCTTTGATATGGAGCTCGCTCGGGTAGGGGCTCCCGGCGTGATCCCGTTTGGCAT
Organism: uncultured Pseudomonadales bacterium; assembly: GCA_964611345.1. GTDB lineage: Bacteria > Pseudomonadota > Gammaproteobacteria > Pseudomonadales > Azotimanducaceae > JALZVT01. The sequence continues at coordinate 4,394 of CAZSYU010000029.1, read as the reverse complement.
GTCCATGGTGGCACCGGTCATCATGAAATTTGGCACCGAAGAGCAGAAAGCCAAGTATTTGCCGGATATTCTGGCCACCAACGTATGGTGGTGTCAGGGTTACTCCGAACCTGGGTCCGGCTCGGACCTTGCCGCTCTGCGGACGAAAGCCGAAGACAAGGGCGATCATTACCTCGTGAACGGCGTGAAAACCTGGAACACCCTGGGCCAATACGCTGACATGATTTTTTGTCTGGTTCGCACCAGCAATGAAGACATTCGCCAAAAAGGTATCAGTTTTTTGCTGATCGACATGACAACACCTGGTATCAGCGTGAAACCAATCATCACCCTTGATCAGCCTGCAGAAGGTCATCAGGAGATCAACATGGTCTACTTCGAGGACGTCAAAGTTCCGAAGGAAAACCTGGTTGGCGAAGAAGGCAAAGGTTGGACCTGCGCCAAGTACCTGCTGGAGTTTGAACGCGGCAATGCTTACTCGCCGCGTTTGAAAGCAGGCATGGCGCACATCAGTAGTATCGCAGAGACCGAGAACACCAGTACGGGCACCAAGCTCGTGGAAGATGCAGATTACATGCGGCGCTTCAATGACGTACAGGTGCAAATTCTGGCGATGGAGTTCACGGAGCTGCGCATTCTTGGCTCGTTGGCCGCCGGACAAAACGTTGGACCCGAGTCGTCCATGCTCAAAACCCGTGGTTCCGAGTTACAGCAAGCGCTGACTGAGCTGGCCGTCGAGGCGATTGGCTATTACTCGGCACCGCTTGACCAGTCGTTGCCCGTAGAAGGCGATAACTTCCAACCCGCGGGCGCCCAACACGCCAATGGGGTAGCGCAGAATTATTTCAACACGCGCAAGGTAAGCATCTACGCGGGTTCAAATGAGATTCAGCGCAACATCATGGCCAAGCTGGTGCTGGGGCTTTAGATACTGCATTGCAGGGCGCTCCGGCAGCAGCCCTGGGCTCCTGGTCGAGAAATCTCTATGCACATGGCTCGCACACTGCCCAAGCCTCTCAGCCTTATCGATACTGGTCTCATCGCCGGTGCTGGCAAGGCCATCATGCAGCTATACGCGCATCCTCAGTTGGCTGCGCTCGATTATCTAATTGGCAATTTCGACTACGGCGGGCGGATCAGTACGGAGTTCAATGACACCGTTGCCGAGCAGGGCTACAACTTAAAGCTGTTCACGCAGCGCTTTGGTCTCGATCCCGCACCGATTCGTCAGGTACTCCGCACAATGCGTGAGGGTGGCTATAACCTGATCGAGACCCACGGCTACAAAGGCCATCTTATTGGTTATTGCGCGTCCAGGTTCGCAGGTATCCCGTGGGTAGCGGTGGCGCACGGCTGGACCGCCGAAAACTGGAAGATCGAGATCTACAATGCCCTCGAACGGTTTTTACTAAAGCGCGCAGATGCCGCCGTCGCCGTCTCGCCACCTTTGTTTGAGACGTTACTCGAGCTGCGTGGGGCAACAAATACGCATCTGGTGTTCAACGCAATTGATCTCCAAAACCCGGTTGCAAGTGCGCCATCACTGGAGCGGATCACGTTGGGTGTGATCGGCAGGTTCAGCCCCGAGAAAGGTCAGGATGTAATGTTGGAGGCTTTGCCCGACGTCCTGGCGGCAAACCCGCAGGTGCACCTGCGTTTAATTGGTGATGGTCAGGAACGCTCAGCCCTGGAGGCCAGAGCTGCCGCCCTAGGCATTCGTGAGGCAGTGACATTCACGGGGTGGCGCAGTGATATGCCGCAGCAGTACGAGCAATTAGATGCGCTGGTGCTGTCTTCGCGGAGTGAGGGCCTGCCATTCGCCGTTCTGGAAGCCATGTCTTACGGTCTGCCAGTCATCGCCACCCAGGTTGGGGCCATTGATGCGGTAATCGCTGATTCTAAAACAGGCTGGATCGTTCCGGCGGGTGACCCCGCGGCGCTTGCAGGCGGGATTAACACCGCACTGCAGGATTTGTCTGAACTGCGGCGAGTGGGGCTCGCCGGGCGTGACTCCTTGCATCCGAAGTTTTCACCGGATGCCAGGGCCGACGCGATGTACAACCTTTATGCAGGACTGGTAAACCCCGAGCGTTAACCAGCCTTGCTGTGCTAGAGAGTAAACATCTGGGGCAGTACGCTGAGCACCGCGAGCGCCCCGTAGGCGATGACGGTGAGTATCAGAAACACCAGCAGGGTTTTCATACCTACCCTCATCGTTGCTGAGCTTTGCTCGGTCATTGACACCGTGCCCAACACTGGCCACTCAGTAAGTTTGGCAAGGTCGTTCAGTGATGACACAGACGGGCGTACCAGATCGAGCAAGATTGGGATGGCGACACCTATAGCCCAGGCACCCAGGAAGATCAGAGTGATCAGCAATGGGCGATTAGGTTCTACCGGACGGGGCAGTGTGCGTGGTGGTTCGATAATACGAAAATCAACGTTGCCATCAGCAGCTTGCAGAATCAGAGCTTGCTCGCGACGCTTCACAAAGTCTTCGTAGCTGTCTTTCAACACCTCGTAGTCACGGCTGAGCTTGTTAAACTCGTCTTCGACCTCAGGGATGGTGTCAACCGCTGAACGCAGCTTGTCTACCCGGCGATTGTATTCCGCAACACTAGCTTCAGCAGCACCCACGTCTGCTTCTGCGATTGACAGTTGACGGGCTAGCTCAGCCAGAGCGAACTGCGAACCTATTGTGTTTTTATTCACGCTTGGGGGCGTAAAACCGCGGCGCAGGTTCGCTAGTTGATCTCGGGTACCAATCACGTCGGGATGATCTTCGGTAAAGCGCAGCAACAATTCGCTAAGCTGTGTTTCGAGCTCTTTAATTTGCGCTGCTTTGCGTAGGGCGGCTGCTGAAGAACTGCCGTCTCGCGAGTTGGTGCGTGCGTATTCGCGGCTTAGACGATCACGTCGCTGGCGCGCCTGCCGCAACGCAAGAGACGCATCGTTGGCCTTTTCTTCAGCTTTGCGCAGCTCCTCGAAAAAGCCTCCCGTGCCGGTGCCAGGCATAACGTCACTATTTTCAACTTTAAAACGTTTCAGATTCTCTTCGGCGTGATTAAGGAGGCTACTATATTTGTCGATCTGGTTTTCGAGGAATCCGATAGAACGCTCACCGTCATCGCGGGAGCTCTTCAATACTGTATTTAAGAAGACATCAAGGAAGCTGCGAACAATATCTTTCGAGCGTTCGCCGTCGATGTCTCGGTACGAGATGACGAGGTCCTGGGTACCTTCACGAGAACCCGAACGTCGCTGAGACGTAATTCGCACGTCACCCGCTAATTCTTCGAGAATGATTTGCTTATCGATATCAGTACGGACATCAAGCAGCATGTCGTTTTCGTTTGCCACTTTTTCGAGGTTTGACGTTGTGACAAGGCTTACCCTGGCAACATCAACGAGGTCTTGTTCCACGTCGCTTTTTTCATCAACAATTCCTTTAAGCAGGTATTGCAATGTTGTTTGTGGATCTACGTAGACCCGCGTTTCCGATTGGTAAACATTTGGTAAATACCAGGCGATCAGCCAACCTGACAAGCATAAAAACGTAACCAACGGCATAACCAGTCGGCGCGCAGAGCAAACGAGTCGAAGGTATTTTAGTCCGTGAAGGAGATAATCAGATAACATGATTCAGTGTTCCGGTCAGTATTCCGTGTAATGCACAGTAGCAACGTCGCGCGTCCGTAAGCGCCCGTTCAAAGCGAGGCTAGCATATCAGACCCAAACGACAGAACGTATTTCCATGTATCGGATTTGTGGGCGAGCACCCACTTTATTTTTTCTAGGAAATAGTGTGCTTTTGATCACTAATATTCAGAGAGTGTGCACTGGGATTCCGATACTATGCGCGACTCGATAGCAGCAGACACAGGATTGACGCAATCTTCGCATTTGCAGCGTGACCAGCAGCGAATGGTCTACTTTGCCTCCACATTTATCGTTAAATTTATTGCTTATTGCTTATTGCTAGGTGCTTTTGACCTGTAGCCCATGAATAACGCCGTACGAATACCCCAACATCGCACAGATCTTGTCGAGGATTCCTTGGCGACTGTGAACTTCGTCGCGTTTTTGGGCCTGGCGGTCTATCTCGTACTGGCGATCATGCGGTTCCAGGAATACACCTGGATCTCGTTAAATGTTCCCATTATCCCTATTGTCGAGACCGTGATGATTCTGGCGTGGGCAATGTCAGACAAACCGCCCGGTCTCAGCAATCACGCGCCGGTTCTTCTGTTAGGGGTTGTGTATTTCATCTCGAGTCTGTCCGCAGGGGCGGATTACAGTGTCCTTATTACCCAAAACTATTTCCTGAACATCGCGTTTGTTTACGTGGTGCTTGCGCAGGTTGCTGCCGACCCACAGCGAGCAGACACCGTAAT
>CAZSYU010000028.1:0-42592 GCA_964611345.1 uncultured Pseudomonadales bacterium | reverse complement strand
GCACTCACTCAGGTTTTTATCGATCAGGCCAACCCGAAGCGCGCCAAACAGCAACAGGCGTACATGAAGTCGACGCAGCCGTTCGCGGGCCTGACAGCCCCCGAGTTACGGGCCGCAACAAAGGTTATCTTCACAGCTCATCAGCCTGCGACCGAAACGACCTGGCGCCGCGAAGTGCTGGGATTGTGGCGCAGCGCGCCGGTGCGTGAACAGCAACACGCCGCTATCGAACTTGCCTTTCACAAGCCGTGCAGGCCCTGGCTCACCAGCAACCACTGGGACATGCTGGATGAGCTAATCACGAGCGGCGCCTGGTGGGATTTTATCGATGCCATGGCACCCAACCATCACGCCTGGCTATTGGCGAGAGAACCCAGCGTGGTTAAGCCCCTGCTCCGTGGCTACGCCTGCGACGACAACCTGTGGCGCCGTCGTGTGGCCATTCTGTGCCAACTGAAGCAAAAATCTGCGACCGACGAAACTCTACTGTTTGGCTGCATCAAAAAGTCGCTCGACCACAAAGAGTTTTTTGTCCGCAAAGCCATTGGCTGGGCACTGCGCGCCCATTCGCGCACCAACCCGGATGCTGTTATCGAGTTCGTTGAAAAATACGCGCACAGACTCAGCCCGCTCAGCAAGCGTGAAGGTCTGAAGTTGTTGCTGCGCTCAGGCGCCGTTAGTGAGATTCCCTGAGCAAGTCCGGCGCGGTGGTCGTCTGCGTGATTAGTTGGCCAAGAGGTAATCCACCGCCAACCCGGCCATTGCCTTCACGCCAGGTAACAGCGCGTCTTCGTCCACATAAAACAATGGTGAATGATTGGGAATGGCGTCTGCAGCAGCCACACCCGGTGGCCGGGCGCCAATAAAGAAGAAAAACCCGGGCACTTCTTCTTGATAAAACGAAAAATCTTCAGCGCCGGTTATGCGCGGGGCAACGCCCACGTTACTCGTCCCATACACCCGGTGCAGCGTTGGCAAACTCGCTGCGGTCAAGTCTTCGTCGTTAAAAGTGACGGGCACGCCCGGATCAATGGTCACCACCGCCTTGGCATCCATAGCGTCAGCAATCTGCTCAGATAACTTGGTTATCCGTCGATGAATATCCGCCCGCACCTCTGGGTCAAACGTACGAATCGTGCCGGACAAAAATGCGCTGTCTGGAACAATGTTATTGCGCACGCCCGCAACAAACTGACCCACACTAACCACAGCCGGTGAGCTAGTAACATCAACATTGCGGCTCACAATGCTCTGTAGAGCGGTGACAATCTCAGCACCCACCAAAATGGGATCCACCCCGGCCCAGGGTCGCGCCGCATGGGTTTGGCGGCCAGTAATTTCAATATCAAAGCGCTGTGCACTTGCCATCATGCCTCTGGGTCGATATGAAACTCGCCCGGTTGGATCACCCTGGGAAATATGCAGGCCAAACACGGCATCGACATCAGGGTTTTTCAAAACGCCCTCGGCCACCATCATGCTGGCCCCACCGTCCTCACCTTTTGGTGCACCCTCTTCAGCGGGTTGAAAAATAAACTTCACGGTGCCCGGCAGCTCGGCTTGCATGCCTGCAAGCACCTCGGCGGCGCCCATGAGTATTGCCACATGGTTGTCGTGGCCGCACGCGTGCATTACCCCTACTTCATTGCCCTGGTAGGTATCGCGCGCCTTGGAGGCGTACGGCAAGTTAGTTCGCTCAACGACGGGCAGGCCGTCCATGTCAGCGCGCAAGGCGACTACCTTGCCAGGCTTGCCACCACGCAACACACCCACCACACCCGTGTGCGCTACCTCGGTAGTCACTTCCATACCCAATTTTTGCAGATGCGCAGCCACCAGTTTTGCCGTGCGAAACTCACGATTCGACAACTCGGGGTGTTCGTGAATATCTCGCCGCCAGGCAATCACCTGCGCTTCGAGCCGTTGCGCCGCCTTATCTATGCTCTTGTGCAGGGCGTCGTTAACTTGTGCGTCCGGCGCGGCAACCGCCCCGCCAGCCCCGCCGACCCCGCCTACAATGAATGCAACCCAGGCCCAGAGGGCGATGCCGCCCACACTGTTTCGAATGCTAACCATTCCTCTGCCCCTCGTAACCCACCAAACGTCAGTCGCGCAAAGTAGTCGTAAACGACAGTCGTGACAACCACTGCACGCCGGCTTGCTACTTCATTTCCATTCGAATTGAGCCAAGCAAAATCGCACGACCCGCGTGTTCTTCAGTGGTGTAGATCAACAGATCACGGACACGCAGGGCGGTGGCGTCGTCAGACAGGAATTTTACCCGCGGAATGCGTACGCGATTGGCCCCGGGAACAAGGGTCGACTCCTGATAAGCGGACGTACCACTGCTGCCTTCATATTGCACCGCCACCGTCAGTGGGAGTGGTTGCGCGCCAAGCACAAACACATCAAGCGCCAACCTATCAAACGGCGCCCAGCGCTGCATAAGCTCATTAATGTACAGCGTTGGGTAGTCCGAGGTGCCAAACTCCAACCGCAACACTTGACGACCTGCATAGTCCGGCCAGTCATCTGTGGCCGCCCCTATCCGAAACCAGCTATCGCCATTGGTGGTAAGAAACTGACTCGCGCGCGGGTCAGCAAAATCCACCAGGGTCGGTGCCAGCTCAGCCCGGTAGCGCCGCAAGTCAAGCGCTTGCCACGGCGGCAGGGCGGTGTAGATGGCAAGGATAACCAGTGCCCCAAAGGCAAGGCCTAGCGCTGCAGGTGTGAACCGATACTCGCGCTCTGGCATCAGTGCCAATGCAAAGATCAACCCCAGAAAACCGCCCACAGCATTGCGTTGCAAGTCGCCCACGCTGCCCGAACGGTCGGCGATGTAGGTCTGTACATACTCGGTCCCCACAGCAAGCACCGCTGCAATAACCACCACCAGCACTACTCGCAGTGGCAACGAAACTGCCCGCAACCACCAACACAGCACCACTACCATGGCAAAAAACCATGGGGCGTGCAGGGCATCCTGCGCCGCTCGCATCAGCGCCGACCCACCCGGCAAACTAACCAACTGCTGGGCGGCTACCAACGCTGCCAGAACCGCCAGCGCCACCAGTGTTTGAGGTAAGCTGATTTTCACGATATTAAAATCTGCAAGAGAGAGGACACCATGGAATTTGATCTAAGCATAACCGACGAGCTACTCGCCACCACCCGTGCCGTGCGCAAACGCCTCGATCTCAACAAGCCAGTACCACGCGAGGTTATCAACGACTGCCTGGAACTGGCAGTGCAAGCACCCACCGGCTCCAACTCGCAGGGCTGGCGCTGGGTTGTGGTTGACGATCCCGACAAGAAGCAGGCGCTCGCCAAACTGTACGCTCAAGCGGGCGGCGGCTACCTAAGTGCCGCCGGCGAGGAAGCCAAAAAGAGCGGCGACGGCCAACAAACTCGCGTGTTCTCCTCGGCGCAATACTTGTTGGAACACCTGCACGAAGTGCCCGTACACGTTATTCCTTGCATTCAGGGACGACCGGGTGCCGACGTGCCCGCGGCAATGAGCGCGGGCCTGTACGGGTCGATCTTTCCTGCGGTCTGGAGTTTTCAGCTTGCCTTGCGGGCCCGTGGCCTGGGCTCAACACTGACCACTCTACACCTGGCACACGAGCAGGAAGCCGCCGAGCTGTTGGGCATCCCCGACGACATGCACCAGGTGGCCCTGTTACCCGTCGCCTATACCCTGGGCACCGATTTCAAGCGCGCCACCCGGCCACCGGTCAGCACGATCACGCATTGGAATCAGTGGCAGTAGCGCTCACTGGCCACCGATGGTTGGCCAGGCGCAGCAGCGCCCCACCTGCCAGCAACACCACAAACACCGCAAGCATCGGGTTCTGTGCGGCAGCCCCTGCGTAGGTCAAAATAAAAATAAACCACAGGTAATGCATGCCGGTGCGATGCAACCAACCCCAACCGTTGCCAAGCCTGCGCACCGCTGTGTCGTTGGAGGTGATGCCCATCAGCCAAAACAGTAAAAATCCAAGCCCGCCACCAAGCAACGTGACAACATCGAGCGGGTCATTGCCGGCGTACTGGGCAGCCACCACATAGGCCAGATGCACACTGTGCGACAGCGCCGCCGCAAACCCCAACCAGCGGCGATTGCGCAGCGCCCAAGCCGCTGGTCGCCAGCGAAATCGCTCCCACAACGGCCGCGCGAGATAGGCCGCAATAAAAAACACAAAGGTGGCCCGCGCAGTCAAGCGTGCACCAACGGCCACCGGCGACTCACTAAAGGCTGCCGCCGCCGCAACGGGGTCTGCAGGGAGCTGCGGGGCTAGTGGTGCGAACAGCCCCGCACCGAAAGAAACGAGCGTCGCTGTGAGCGTCAGTAGCGACACTGTAGCGACTAGCACAGGCAGCGGAATGAGTATCGCTATTGGCGGTCTGGTTTGACCCTCAGGGGCTGGGGTAGTCATCGGTTTCGCCAAATTTGAATTCGATGGTGCTTATCATGTTCTGAAACAGACTCTCTTCGCCCTTGTGCCGACCAGGCCGAAACCGCCAGGCGCGCACCGCACTCAAAGCCGCTTCATCGAACACACCCGCGGGTTCAGCAGCCACCACCACCGCATTGCTCACCCGCCCGCTGGCCGTGACGTCGTAGCGAACATCCACGGTACCTTGCAAACCTTGTGCCCTGGCGGCCTCGGGATACACCAGCGTATCCCCACGCAACAACACCGGGGGTTGTTCAGGATTGGTCAGACAGCCCGCCAGCAAACTCACGACCAGCACAAGACCAGCACCTCGACTTCTAGTCCCAATTCCAGCGCAAGTTCTAAAGGGTAACGATAACTCTTGATGTGTGATCATTTCTCTAACCAATCGATAACCCCTACAGCTTAACCACAGCGCAGTCTCGCGCCAAACTTTCGCCTGGCTTGCGCCAATTCTTACTGCCGCCATTTCTCACTGTCATTAGCGCAATAGCGCGCTTAGGATAGCCCAATGAATGAGCTTCAGCCTCCTGACCAGTCCGAGCCCCCTGACAGATCCGAGCCATCTAACAGAAAGGGTGTGACTGTCTGGCAGGTGCTGCACAGCACCCTCGCGGCAGCGCTGGGCGTGCAGTCGCGGAAAAATCGCGCGCGCGACTTCGAACACGGCAAAGCCTCCCATTTCATTATCGCCGCCATCCTGTTCACGCTGGTGTTCATCGGCATCCTCCTAACCATCGTGCGCGTTGTACTAAGCGGTACCTGAAGAGGCTACAGCAGCTCTTCCAGTACACCGCGCATATAGTTGCGGGTAGCCGGACTCGCAAGCGTTTCAAGCAACCGATATTGCGCTTCCGCGCGGCGCAGGTTGTCGCCGTGTTGTGTCACTCGAAAATAGGGATCATCGAGCAGGTGGTCAGTGAGGAAACGGACGCAGAGCATGTAAGTCATGTACGCCGGCGCCTGCAGCGCGGCTGCTAACTGGGCCCCGGTAAGCTGGGCTTGCGCCTTATTCTGACTGGGGCCCGCGCGACCAGCGAAAAAACCTTTGGCAAGTGCCGGGTACCAGGCGGCGTTGAATTCCCCAGCGTCAGAGCAGGTGGCGGAGCGCACCAAATCACCGAAGTCGAGCCACCAGGGGCCCTGCATCATGGTGTCGAGATCAAGCACGGCCACGACCCGATCGTCGTCCGCTGCAAACAGCAGATTGTTCAGCTTGCAATCACCGTGAATCAAGCTCGGCGCTGCGTCCATACCCTCGAGTGTGGATGCCCCATAGTCCCAACTCAGTACAGCGTCGATCAACACTCGCTCGCGAGCGCTGCCTCTTTGGCGAGGGGGATTAGGGGGGTCCAGCTGCGCCACTGCCTGCCGTAAGGCTTGCAGATACCCCGGCAACTGATGAAAGCCTGGAATGACTTCCGTAAATTCCATTCCATGCTGCGCGTGCTGGGCACCAAGCCAGTACTGAAACTCGCCGAACGCCCGCCCTGCAGCTTCTGCCTGATCGCTCGATGCCAACCTCTGCAGCGTGCGTGAACCCTCTATGTACTTAGCCAGGCGCCACAGTCCCGGCACTTCACCGGCAGGTGCCAACCTCTGCACTCCGGACTGCACCAGATAGCTGCCAGAGAGCGCCGGTAGCGGTGTCGGCAAGGCATAAGGCAGCGCGGTAAGTTCTGTCGCTGGTGCTCCGTGCTGCACGCACAACAGATTAGCCATCATAGCCTCTGGCCGGGTAAACACCGTCTGATTGATCCGCTGCAGCACGTAGCGTTGTGGGGTTTTTCCCGTTTGGTCTCTTACGTCTCTTACAAGAAGGGAGGTGACCAGCCATGTCCCATGAATGTGTCCGGCACCCAGAGGTTCTACAGCTACCGCCTGATCACCAAACCAGCACCGCAGGGCTTGCTGCACGGTACTTTGTTCTGTGGCTGCATCCATTACCGCTAAGTTCACCGGCCAAGCGATTTCGATAGTTCGAGCGCCGGCGCAACCACTGCCAGCAGCAGTTCCTCCACAGGTTCATACCAACCACTTAACGTGTCACGATCAAGTAGAGCAAGCACTGCAGCAACGCCAGCCGCATCTTCCAGCGCGCGTTGCCCGGCGACGTCCACCAATTGCTCAAGACAGGCCGCAAACTCCCCCAGTCGCTGCGCAAGCACGGCGAGCGTCTCGCTTTCAGTGACCGACAGTCGCTCGAGCGCCTGTGTTTGCTTGCGCCATCGGGCCACCCAGTGCAACAACACCCGCCGGTCATCGGCAGTCAACGGCGCCGTGCGCCAGCGCGCAAGCAGTGCGCCAAGCTGCGCCGTACGAAAACTTTGTGGACTAATGACGTCTGCGACACCGCGCAGTGCACTGCCTAAAGAATAGGGCCGTGCCTGCGGCATTTCGCTACCTTGCAAGCGTGCCGCAAGCGCCTGGGCACCTAACAAACGCGCATACCACTTCACCGGCTCAAGCACGGCCAGTAGTTCCTTTATCGTCTGGTCGATGCCCGCCGGCGCCAACAAGTCGAGCTGATCAACAGAAATCGACCCGCCAAGCGCCGTGACCAAATCGGGACCACCACAGAAGTGCCAGCTCGTGAGCGAGTGCACTACGCGGGTGTAGTCCTGAGTGTTCGGTTTGGCCGACCAAAACAATTCGGCAAGTAGTGGCATTCGTGACCACAGCCGCACGTCGAGCAACTCGTTATCGACAAGCTCACTCCACAAACAGGCCTCAGCGCCCAGTACACGTCCAGGCTGTACCTGCGCCCGCACGGGTTCATCACGTTCACGCCACTGCCTGGTCCAGTCAAGACCACCAGCAACATGAGCGAGGCGCTCATCAGCCAGCAAGGCATCTTCTGCCGCAAGGGCTTCGGTGATTGGCATCTGCGGCGCGAACGCCGTGTGCAAATCACTGGGATAAAACAAATCGAGATAGTACGGCGCCGAAACGATGCAGTTGTGCCCAGCGGCAAGTGTTGCGTCGCGAGCGGTCATCCCCCGCCAGGCCTGCACCAATGTGTTCGCGGGCAACCCTTCATGCACCGCCTCATCCCACACCACTGCCTGCTTGCCGCGCTGCGTTAACAACTCACCAACTCGCGAATTAAAGTACGCCTGCAAATCGCGTGGTTCGGCCATGCCATGTGCCGCCATAAACTCTTGCGTGGCCGGGTGCTCCTGCCACCACTGCGGATGCACCTCGTCACCGCCCGTGTGCACAAAGTCATCAGGAAACACTTCGGCAAACTCATCAAGCAGCGTACCTATCACCCTGTATGTCTCTTCAGACGTTGGATCGAGGCAGGCAGGATGCACCCCAAAACGCTGCGTCGGCGCAACCGGAAACAACGACCACTCGGGGTAGGCGGCCAACCACCAGGTAACATGCCCGGGCATATCGAGCTCAGGTACCACCCGAATGCCCAGCCCAGCCGCATGGGCCACCAAAAGCTCAAGTTCTTCCCGCCGATACGCAGCTCGCCCGTCGTTCAACAAAGGAAACGCACGGCTCGGAAATCGAAACGCCTGGTCATCCGTGAGATGCAGGTGCAGCACATTGAGTTTGTGGTGTGCCATGCCATCGAGCGTGCGTAAGAGCGTCGGTAACTCAATAAAGTGCCGGGCGACATCGAGCAACAGCCCTCGCCACGCAAGCTCAGGCGCATCATCAATGTGCAAACAAGGCAGCGCATCTGCACCGGCCAACACGCTTTGTGTGAATAGTTGCAAGAGTGTTTGTTGGGCGCGCTGCATACCTGCCCAGGAGCGTGCGAACACTTCGATGCGATTGCTCAGGATATGCAGGCGGTAGCTTTCATCTGCACCGGCAGTCGCACCAGAAAGTGCCCCCCCAAGTGCAAGTGACAAAGTGCTATCGCCGGCAGGCTGCTCACATACCGCGCGCACGCGAATAACCTTATGTGGCACTGGTGATGGCCGACTGCCATCTTCAGCTTGCACCGTGTCTGCACTTGAAAATTGCGTCAGAATGCTAACCATCGACTGATGGGCTTCAGCACTCCAGGCGCCTTCAATTTGCAACGCAAACTCACGGCCAGAGAACTTAAGCTCGCCCGCCAGGGGAAGCACCTGTTGGGGCTGGGGCAGCAGGCGGGCGCACAATACGTTAGGCGCAAGCGCGTTCATTCTGGTGTTAGCTCAAAACGCAACCGCACAAACTGCGCAGCGTCCTGCGAAAGCCGCACAAAACCGTAGCGACTAACAATCTCAAGTACACGCAGGTTGTTCGCACACACCGACAGCTCTACTTCGCGACCGGCCTTCGACTCGGCAAGCCCTAGCGCATGCCCAAGCAGCCTGCGCCCCAGCAACTGATGCTGATGTTCTGTTGCCACAGCCAAGCTCAACAGCTCAAAGCGAGTGTCGTTGACGGCGCGCATTGCATAAATGCCCAGTGTGGTGCCTTCCTCTTGCAAACAAACAATGCGCGTGTAATCGAGATCAATGAGCTCTTTAAGCTCGACCAATTCATGCTGCGCGCAGCCTTGCGCAATGAGCTCCCAGGGCAGCTCTTGCGGGAGGGGTTTATAGAATTCAGTGTTGCGCAGGGTGATCAGTGCCATTGCCAGAATTTCCAGCGACTCAGGCCCTTGGGCGATTTGCTCTGATCGGTGTAGGCGTAGAGTGCCCGGGTTAACACAGGCGCAAGTTGCTCGTAGTTCGACCAGTTATCCTCTACGGCGTATCGATCAACGCCGAAGACCTGCTCCCAGTCTGTTGTGTATTGGGGGTAGTAATGCCGCGTAAATGCCTGACCCTCGTTACTCAACCAATCGTAGCGCAAAGAACCTCCGCACCCCACAAGCAACTCAACCCCCGAACCCTCACCATAATTCAATCGCAGCGCCGCGGTCTGATGCGCAGCCTTGAAGGCTTTCGTTACGAGGCTCAGGCGTACGCACCAGCCAAGATACATACCGGGCAACAGTGCCGCACGGTCAATGCTGCCCGCTACCGCGATGTGCTCATCGAGACTGTCAACCACATCAGGCATCGACGCGCTCGCTGTGCATTGTCCGCTCACGCGGCCGCAAGTGCTCGATCAAGATCTCCGAGCAGGTCCGCCAGGTCTTCTACACCACAACTCAAACGAATAAGCGTATCGCTAATGCCAAGCTTCGCGCGCATGTCCGCCGGAATACTGGCGTGAGTCATGATGCCAGGATGCTCCACCAGTGACTCGACCCCCCCAAGGCTCTCTGCCAATGAAAAGAGGTGGGTGTTTTCCAAAAATCGCCGCGCGTGGTCGAGCTCGCCCTTGATAAAGAAGGTCACCATGCCCCCAAACCCTGACGCCTGGGTTTTTGCCAACTCATGCTGTGGATGGCTGGGCAACCCTGGATACAACACCGACTCAACCTTGGGGTGTGCCTCTAAATACTCAGCAATCGCCATGGCGTTGGTCTCATGTTCACGCATACGCAAGGCCAGCGTCTTCAAACTGCGCATGCACAAAAAGGCGTCCAGATTGCCCTGCACGCCACCTACCGCATTACTAAAGAACGCAAGCTGTTCGGCGATCTCTTCGTTGTCGGTGATCGCCACACCGCCTACCAGATCGCTGTGCCCGTTTAAATATTTGGTCGCAGAGTGCGTGACAATATCTGCACCGAGCGCAATGGGGTTTTGAAAATAGGGGCTCATAAAGGTGTTGTCCACCACACAGAGCACGCCCGCTGCCTTGCAGCGCTCCGCAACCGCCTGAATGTCGGTGAGTTTCAACAACGGATTGGTCGGCGACTCTACCCACAGCATTTTAGTGTTGGGCTTGAACTGCAGCGTATTCAGATTTGACAGGTCGGCGTAGCTGAAGTCGAGGCCCTGCGGGCGAAACACTTTCTCAAACTGGCGATAGGTTCCACCGTACATGTCATCACAGCACAATACGTGGTCGCCCGCATTGAGCATATGCATGACCGTAGCACTCGCTACAGAGCCCGATGCAAACGCAAACCCAAAGCGCGCCCCCTCAAGACTCGCGACACAACGCTCGTAGGCTGTCCGTGTCGGGTTGCCGCTGCGCGAATAGTCGTAGCCTTTGTGCACGCCAGGCGACTCCTGGACAAAGGTAGAACTCATGTACACCGGCGTCATGATCGCGCCGGTCGCTTCGTCCGCCGGCTGCCCGGCATGAATCGCACGCGTGGCAAAGCCAAATTTGGAGTCAGAAAAATCCATGCTTATCCTCGTTTCAACAGCGCCTATTGTACCGCGCTCACACGATTATGCGGGTGCTTGCGCACACCGATTGCACACCGGACTCAGGCCATATCCCCGCGCAACTGCACTACCCGCTCGCGTAACTCACTGGCTACCACGTCGGCGGCGGGCACTGGTTCGCCAGCAGCAACTTCCACCTGGCTAAAGGGCCGCATCTTGCCCTTAAACAGACCGTTATCGGGGCTAAACCAGCTCCCCCAAAGCCCCCGCAACGCCATCGGCACTACAGGCACGGGAGTGGTCGCAACGATCTTTTCAATACCGGCTTTGAACTCGTCCACCTCACCGTCCTGCGTCAATTTACCCTCAGGGAAGATGCACAGCAGATCACCAGCTTCGAGTGCCGCCGCAATCTGCCGAAAGGCATCCTCATAGGCCTGTGGGTCATCGTCGCGCCTGTCGATGGGAATGGCCTGATTTGTGCGAAACACAAAGTTGAGCACGGGCAGGTCGTAGATGGGCTTGAACATAATGAAGCGAATGGGCCGCCGCACTGCTCCCCCCAGCAACAAAGAATCCACGTAGCTCACGTGATTGCTTACCAGTATGGCGCCGCCTTCATCGGGAATAGCCTCCAGATTCTCATGCGTCACCCGGTACAGCGAATGGCTGAGTACCCACATCAGAAAGCGAATAATAAAGAGCGGCACCTGCTTGAAAATGAACGCAGTGACAGCGATGTGCATGATGACAACCGTCAGCAGCAGATTGGGAATGCCGCTGTCCGCGCCCTTAAGCATCGCAATCGCAAACACCGACCCAAGCACCATGAGCACCGCATTGAGAATATTGTTCACGGCGATTATTCGTGCGCGTCGATCTTCTGGTGTGTTCGCCTGAATGTAGGCATACAGCGGCACGATAAACATGCCACCGAAGAACCCAATCAGCGCAAAGTCGATCAGCAAACGCAGACTGCCCGATGCTTGCACAAAGCCGAGCCAGTCGCGATGGGCTAACCCTTGCGCGAGATCGGCGACGTTGCCGATCGAAAAATACATGTGCAAGCCGGCCAGCGCGATGCCCAACGCCCCGAATGGCACCAGCCCTATTTCAATGTGCTGACCAGAGAGCTTTTCGCAAGCGAGGCTACCTACCGCAATCGACAGCGTGAACACACACAAAATAAGGGTGACCACCGTGGTATCACCCAGCAGCACGCGCTCGGTCAGCCCAGGGAACTGGGCCAGTAATATCGAGCCGACAAACCAAAACCAGGAAATGCCAAGAATCGACAGTATGATGGAACGCTTTTCCATCGCCATACTGATGAGATTTTTGGTTTCGTCGAAAAAATTCCAGTTGATCGCCAGGTCGGGGTCGGCAGGCGGCGCATGCGGAATAGACCGACAGGCAATGTAGCCACCCACCGCAACGGTCAGGATCAAAACGGTCAACCAGAAACCCGCTTCGGCGTGACCAGCAATCACTCCACCCACCAAGGTGCCCAACAGTATCGAGACGAAGGTCCCCATCTCGATCTGGGCGTTACCACCAATCAACTCCGACTCGTGCAGATGCTGCGGCAAAATCGAGAACTTCAGTGGCCCAAAAAACGTGGACTGCAGACCAAGCAAGAAGAGCACAGTGAGCATCAGCGTAACGCTGCCAGAGAACACAGCAATAGCGCCGAAGGCGGCGATCAAAATCTCAAAAATCTTGATGCGGCGAATCAGCAGCTCTTTAGGGTACTTGTCTGCGAGTTGCCCAGCGAGCGCCGAAAACAGGAAGTACGGCAAAATAAACAGCGCCGCTGCCAGATTGACCACAATATCCTGGTTTTCGAGCGCCACCAGCCCGCCAAACACAAACAACAGGCTGACCGCGCTCTTAAACAGGTTGTCGTTAAACGCGCCTAAAAACTGCGTGACAAACAGCGGTAAAAATTTGCGCTGCCCCAGCAATGCAAACTGACCACCCTCTGCTGTTGGCTGATCGACTTCGTTCGGCACAATTTATTCCCTGTTCATAACCTGACTGCTTGCTGTGTGGACATGCCTTATACTGGGACAGGACCACGGACGGTCAAGCGATGTAACCTGCGATGCTGACCAAAGAAATCATTGACCGGCTTATGCAGTGTCACCGCATTGTCCCACACTGCCACGGTGTCTTCCTGCCAGTCGAGCCGTACTGTGAGTTCATCGGCCACACAAAGACCATGCAACAACTCTAGCAGTGCGTCACTTTCGTCCGCCTGCAGCTCCTTGATGCGGGTTGTAAAGAGTGGGTTAACATAAATCGCGCGCCGGCCGCTGCCAGGGTGTGTGCGCACGACCGGATGCACCACCGGCGGATTCGCATCCAGCGCCCCTTGCAGTCGCTCCCGACCTCCTGGTTCTGCCAGACTCTCCTTAAACCCATGCGCAAAATCATGCTCTGCGGTGAGTTCTGACAAAAAGCTCTGCATGGCGGGTGACAACGCCTCGAAGGCCGCGGCCGCTGAACTCCACAGCGTATCGCCACCATAGGCCGGAATGACCTTGCCGTGCACGATCGTTAATAAGGGTGGCGTGGCGCTAAACGTCATATCGGAGTGCCAGAGTTCAATTTTTGACGGCTCATCCGGGGTGCTTTCGAGGATTTGCACGGCGGTGTCAGCCACCTTGGGGTAAGCCGGATGATCTTCTAGCTCGCCAAAGCCGCGGGCAAAGGCCTCAAGCGCCTGCGCAGAAATGCTCTGTCGGGGAAAGAACAACACCTGCCATTCATGTAAGGCCGCCTGCACAGCATCGTGCAGAGCAGTGTTGGCGGCCGCATCACTCAGGTCGATGTCGTGGACAAAGGCACCGAGTGCGCCGGCCGCGCGAGTGCACTTCATAACTGTTCTTGCTGCATTGCCGCTAGACCTCTGCCGGGCACTGAAACACCCCCTAATTCTACCTCACTAGCGGTAAACTTGGCCCATGCCAAACCCAAGCGATCAACCCAGCACCCAGTTCGCCTATGGCCTAAGTCCCGAACCAGGCGCCCCGCTCAACCCGGAGTTGCTCGCCTGGCGCGAGCTGCTTATGCGCCAGGAGCTGATCGGCCGCGATGAGTTGCGTTACTCTGGCAATGCCTACGGCAGCCTGAGTACGCGCCTGGCCTCCACGGCACCCCGCATCGCCCAGAGCGCCCAGACCACGTCCCAATCCACTCCAGAGGCCAGCGATGGGTTGTTCATCATTTCTGCCAGTCAGTCCGACCATCGCGACCACAACGACCCGGCCGCCTGGACCACCATCGATACCGTCAAACTCGATCGGTTTTGGGCCGAAGCACGCGGTACTAAGCCACCGTCTCGACACACCATGACGCATGCGGCCATTTATGCTGCCGAGCCCAATGCCCAGTTTGTGTTTCAGGTGCGCTGCCCGGAAATTTGGCGCAACGCAGAGGCATTGCTGTTGCCAGCAACACCGGAACGCATCGCCGCAGGTTCGGCTGCGATGATTCAGGCCGTTATCGACTTGCTGGCCGCCAACATGTCGCGCCCCCTGGTGTTTACAGCGGCCAGCGAACCCGACCAGGTGTTTGCTCTGGGTCCCACCGCCAGAGACGCCGGCGGTTTGCTTATCAGCTATCTGGCCCGCGCCCTAACTCTTGAGTCAGCAATACCCACGGAGCCCACATGAGCACCAGTCAAGCCATAAGCAATAATGGCGCGCCACCGCCGGCTATTAAATGGGACGGCAAGAGTCTGCAATTACTCGATCAAACTCTGCTGCCGACCACGGTAGTGTACGAACCCCAGACCAACATCGAAAAAACTTGGCAGGCTATCAAGGCGCTGAAAGTGCGCGGTGCACCTGCGATCGGCATCGCCACCGCCTATTCTCTGGTGGTTGCCATGCAGTCGCACGATGGCGCGCCGGCGGACGAGTTTCGAGCCGCGCTGAAAAATGCCGCCGATTACCTGATTAGCGCTCGGCCGACCGCCGTTAATCTGGAGTGGGCCGCCCGCCAAATGTGTGACGTGGCAGAGCGCGACCCAACGGTTGCCGCGCTCACCCGGCATGCAGAACAGATTCACGCGGACGACGAAGCCATGTGTGCAGCCATTGGCGAGCATGGTGTGCAGCTAATTACCCCAGACTGCGGCGTACTTACCCATTGCAACGCCGGCGCCCTGGCTGTGTCAGCGTTCGGCACGGCAACCTCACCGATGTATCTCGCGCATCAGCAAGGCGTAAAATTTCGCGTGTACGCTGACGAGACCCGGCCGTTGTTACAAGGCGCGAGGCTTACGTCCTGGGAACTGGCTCAGGCCGGAATCGATGTCAGTCTGTTGTGTGACAACATGGCCGCCACCCTCATGCAGGCCGGCAAGATCGATCTGGTTATCGTTGGCACCGATCGCGTCGCAGCCAACGGCGACGTCGTGAACAAAATTGGCACCCTGGGCGTTGCCGTATTGGCCCAGCATTTTGGTGTGCCATTCTACGTTGCTTGCCCGGCCTCTACCTATGATCTCGAAACCGCCACCGGCGCAGACGTCCCCATCGAACAGCGCGACCCCGTTGAGGTGCGCGCACCCTGGGAATTGTCCGGCGTAAAGGTGTACAACCCAGCGTTTGATTTCACCCCCAAAGAGCTTGTCACGGGCTACATTACTAACGTGGGTCTGATTACCACTGACAATCTGGACAGTCTGGCAGAAGCCAACATCAATCTGCGTCCATGATTCGCTACCGCCCCCCTCGACCACCGTCCTCCCCGCACATGACCCAGCAAGGTTTCGATACCTTGCAGGCCGAGTTGAAATACCTGTGGAAAGAAAAACGCCCTGAAGTCACTGCCAAGGTGTCTGAAGCAGCGGCCCAGGGCGACCGGTCGGAAAACGCGGAATACATTTACGGCAAGAAACAACTGCGCGAAATCGATGGGCGCATTCGCTATTTAAGCAAACGACTCGACAACGCAGAAATTATTAGGCGCCTGCCCGCAGACCGTGAGCGCGTTTTCTTCGGCGCCTGGGTTACGGTGACTGGTGCCACCAATGAACAACAGAAACTCCGCCTGGTGGGTACCGATGAAGCCGGCACTGCAACCGGTTTAATCAGTATCGATTCGCCAATGGCCCGCGCCTTGCTTGGCAAACGCGTGGGTGACGAGATCGAGGTGCAAGGCCCGGATGGGGTCAGCTACTATGAGATAGGAGCCATCGAGTATGTCCCCGCAAGCTGACCGCAATTCCGCCGAACCCGCAAACCCCGCCGTGGTTGAGCAACTCGCGCGCCTGGTAGCGGCCCACAACGAGGCATGGCCGAACACCACCGACCCTTTCGATCCAGACTGGCGGTCGCCCTGTGAGACCGGCGAGCCGCGACTCGCTGCCAGTGGCGAACTCGAAATACCGTGGCAGCCCTTTGCACGCACCGACACGGCTAGACACACTCTGTTTGCGCCTTTGGAACGGGCGCTGGAGATAACCGTACACCAGGACATAACCACTTATTTTGGCAGCTATTACTCCGGGGGCATCGAAACCGACAGCCCCGAGGGGTCCGTGAGTTTGCTGCAACTATGGAACGCCAACGACGCCACTCGACTCATCGAAAATCTGCTGGGACACGCGCTCGCCAAGCAGCGCGCGAAGGCACCCTATAGCGTGTTCTTCGCCTGCACAGAGGTCGACTCAGAGCTGTTTCTCGCGATCGAAAATCACACCGGACACATTCTGCTGGAACGACCGGGCTACAAACCCGAACGCACCGTTGCCGGCAGCCTCGCGGAATTTTTGAGCACGCTTAAGCCCGCCCCACCCGAGCGCCATCCAGAGCGGGCAGCGTTTCTTGCTGCCAGAGCACCCGGCCCCGGCGGCGACAACAACGACGATGGCCCAAACCGGCGCTAAATTTACCTACACAAACCACACAAGGGGTAACATGCGCACTCCTCGTGCCGTCGCCTACTCCATGTCGCAAGTCGCCGTTGATTCACTAAAGCTCAATCGCCTGCCTGAGGTCGGCGGAATCGTTGTGCTACCCGGCAGTAAAAGCATCACCAATCGCGCGTTGCTGCTTGCTGCACTCGCCAAAGGCACCAGCACCCTGCACAACCTGCTGCACAGCGACGACACGCGCTACATGACAAACGCATTGGAAAGCCTCGGCATCAACATCAGGCAACCCACGCACGCGCCTACCACCACGCGCACCGTAGTTGGTGCAGGCGGACCACTGGCAGCCGCACCGAGCGATGAGTACAGCGCCAATTCGCCCTTGCAGCTGCAGCTTGGCATGGCCGGCACCGCCTATCGGCCACTCACCGCGGCCCTGTCGCTGGGCGTCGGCAGCTTCGATTTGCTTGGCAATTCCCGCATGAGCGAACGCCCTATCGGTCATCTGGTTGATGCCTTGCGTCAGCTTGGCGCCGAAATCACCTATTTAAAAGCAGAGAACTTCCCACCAGTGCGGGTGACGGGCACTGGTCTGCGTGGCGGCGAAGTGAGCATTCGTGGCGATATATCAAGTCAGTTTCTAACCTCGTTGCTACTCAGCGCGCCACTTGCTGATACGCCCGTAACTATCAACATCGAGGGCGAACTCGTATCAAAACCCTACCTCGACATCACACTTGCGCTCATGCGCAGCTTTGGCGCCAGCGTGACCCACACAGATTACGCAGTGTTTCAGGTTGAACCCGGAGAATACATCGCCGCTGACAACTATCTGATCGAAGGTGATGCCTCAAACGCCAGCTACTTTCTGGCCGCCGGCGCGATTACCGGCAATGGCATAACCGTCCAGGGTATTGGTAAAAACAGTGTGCAAGGCGATGTCGCCTTCACCGAAGTTTTACGTGCGATGGGGGCTAGCGTCGAGATAGCCGAACAAACCATCAGCGTTACGCCCGGTAAACTTAGCGCGATTGATATGGACCTGAACCACATACCAGACGCAGCAATGACCGCCGCAGTGCTGGCACTGTTCGCCGAAGGCACCACCCATCTGCGCAATCTGTACAACCTGCGCGTAAAAGAAACCGATCGACTCGCAGCGCTCGCCACGGAACTGACCAAGCTCGGTGCCGAGGTTATCGAGGGCAGAGATTTTTTAAGTATCACCCCACCGACCGAGCTTAAGCATGTAAGCATCGATACCTACGACGATCACCGGATGGCCATGTGTTTCTCGCTGATCGCGCTGGCTGGCGTCCCCGTAACCATCAACGACCCGGGTTGCGTGGCAAAAACATTTCCAGACTTCTTCGACGTGTTTGCGAAGGTCGCAGCAACCAGCACAACGAACAGCCCAGAAAAAACCTAGGCAAACAAGCCAGAGTTAGAGGTCTCCAAATCAAGCAAGAACCGCTTGTTTGGCAAGCCACCGCCAAAGCCGGTCAGGTTGCCGTTAGCGCCGACGACGCGGTGGCAGGGAATAATAATGGGAATGGGGTTATTTCCATTCGCCATGCCAACCGCACGCGATGCCTTGGGGTTGCCCAGTGACCGCGCAATGTCTATGTAGCTGCAGGTCTCGCCGTAGGGAATTTTCAGTAACTGCTTAAGCACCTTGCTCTGAAACGGGGTTGCCGCGGGCGCAAGCGGCACCTCAAACACTTTGCGCTTACCGGCAAAGTACTCTTCGAGCTGCTTGCGTACGCGCCGGAACGGATGGTCCCAGCGTTCCCAGCCCATGTCTGCGCCCCGAGCCTTACTGCCGCGGGTAAAACCAATGACCTCGAGGGCGTCTTCGGTGCCGGCAAGCAGCAACTCACCCACGGGTGAAGGCATGTAGCTATAGTGACTGGCGATCGCAGTGTCCTCTTTTTCTATCTTTATCCTTTATCTTCAAGGCTTGGCTACGCGCTCGGCTGCAGTGGAAGCCTGCCAAATGTACATCAGCGCATAGGCCCGAAACGGCTGCCAGGCCAAAGAATAACGCTCAGCGGCCCCCGCCGTCATGCCTAGCTGTTTCAGTATTACCCAATCGGCACGCGGAAACGCATTCGCATCACCAGCGATGCGCATCGATATGTAACCGGCTGTCCAGGGGCCAATGCCCGGCAGCTCGCACAGCGCCGCAAACTGTTCTACAGCTGGCACCACGTTCGTAAGCTCCAACTGGTCATCGAGCACCGCGGCGGCCAGGGCACGAACAGCACCACCCCGCTTACCTGGCATACCTATGGCTGATACATCCGCAGTAACCAACTGCGCCGGTTGCGGGAAGCTTCCCTCGCCAAAACGTTGCATCAACTCAATCGCAAGATCGCGCGCCCGCGCCACGCTAACCTGTTGGCCCAAAATTGCGCGCACCGCTGTCTCAAAGCCATCCCAGGCGCCCGGCACCCTGATACCGCCGGTGACCTGCGAGCGCAGCCAGCGCTCTTTCTTCAGCACGCTATCAATGGCAGCCGAGTCTGCATTGACATCAAAAACCACACCAATCCGACCAAGACACTCCAGTTGGCGGGCACGCGACATGGCAGGCAAGTCGATGACAAGCTGGCCATCGGCATAGCGCACAGAGAGCCAGTCCCGCTCGTTAAGCCGGCGCCGATAAACGCCATCGACGACCGCTTCCAGTCCTGGCAACGCGCGTTTGTCTAAAAACCCAAACACCCACTCGGCATCAAAAGGCGCTCGCACGGGCAATCGCAGTTGTACGGGGCCACGGGTTCTGCCCGCCTGCAGCGGCAGGCCGGCGCGCATTAGAAAGTCGTTGGCAATATCTGCAACCGGTGCGCCCAGCTCTGTCATAAAGCACTCGCCCAACGCTTTAGGCGTACTGCCAAGCCGTCGGGCCATTGCCCGGCTTCCCCCGTTTTGCAGCGCACCTTGTTCAATAAGCCGTAACGCGCGCAACACCAAACTTTGCTCAATGCGTGCGTCGGGTTGCCGCGGTGCCCGTTCGGGCAAACACCGTCTGCAGGCGCTAAGTCCAGCGTTACGCGCAGCGGCCGGACTGGCAAAAAACCGTTGGCTTGGCTTGCTGGGATTAATCGAGCGGCGAACAGAACAACTCGGACGGCAAAACCTCTGCCCGACCGCCACCACAAAAACACCATCGAAATTGGCGTCACGCGCGGCACAGGCGGCCAGGCAATGGGCGGAGTCGGGCAACACGAGTCAGTTCAGTCCAGATTAAGGTCTATAGCCACTATACTGCCCCTGATATCGCCAGTGTTACTACCCGCGTTCACCCAGCACCTGCCGGAATTCACCATGCCAAACATAATTCACCATGCCAGAAATCAGGGTTAAGTTTCGGCACACCACCACGGGGCTGCGGGCAACGCTCACCGCAGATGATGGCGCTGAACAAGGCCAGATCGCGCTGGATGCTCCGGTCGCTCTACGAAGTGTTGCCATCCCCAAGCCCTGGGGCCAGGAGATCTGGTTTTCTGGCAGCGAAGCGCGTGGCGAGTCGAGTATCATGCAGGGCACGACAACGATAACGCTGTCAGATTACCTGGCGCTGGACCCTGACCGGCTGGCCAACCACGCTCAGCCGCTGCTGTTAAAAATTCTCGATCCGGCACCACAGGCCGTCACCGGCAATCTGTATTTCGAAACGCACGACACCAAGCAGGAGGTGTACGTGGTGACTCACGTCGATCATTCCGCCTGGCCTGATGCTGTCGGCGCCATTCGACTGGGCATGAATCAGACCTTGCGTAAAACCTACCCAAGCGATGCGGAATTTCGTGCCGCCTATCTCGAGGCCGTGAACAGTTACGAACATATACGACGCGAACTCGACCATCCAGAGCGAGACGAAACCCAATCAGACGCCCAGATACTCAAAGAAGAACAAGAGCTGCGCACCGCCATGGAGAGCTTTACCGCCAGCGTGCCGTTGCGGGTGGGCGATGTGGTGCAAGTGGGCACCGGAATTCCTCACTCACTGCAGCACGGCGTTAGAGTGTTCGAATTTCAAACACCAACCTACGAACGCAACATCATCTCGTTTAACCAGAAAGTCCTTACTCAAGATCATTGGGACAGCAGCTACGCGATTAACACTATGTCGCTCGACGGACCACAACCGCCAGATATCGTGTTGCTGCATGAGGGTGAGGGTGTCCGCGTCGAACGCATTGTTAATTTTGCCGAGTTTGCCGTCCAGCGCATCACTATAGAACCCGGACAAACCTACGCGCCGCCAGCACAGCCCGGTTACACTATGCTTGCGCTGATCGCAGACACTAAAGAGATGATGGCAGAGGTGCACACCAGGGCCGGAGCCATAACCCTTAGCCACGAGACTCCCGCCGTGTTTGTGCCCGCAAGCGCGGTCGATCTGTCCGTTACAGGCAAGCAACAGCCAACCACAGTGTTGCTTGCGCACCCAAACCCCGCAGCGGCTGGTACGATGCCTCACAGCACAAAGGCTTAAACACAACGGGGAGAACCACTGATGAGCGCCGAACCCGCCGAAGACGACCTGATTCTCGAGCAAATCGAAATCGGCCCCATGCAAAACTTCACCTATATTGTTGGCTCAAAGCGCACTCGCGAAGTGGCCATTATTGATCCAGCGTGGGATATCGATGGCCTGCTCAAGCGCATTGACGAACAGGGTTACACGCTGACTGCAGCACTGGCCACGCACTACCACCCCGACCACGTTGGCGGCAGCTTTGGCAGCAAGAACGTGCCTGGCCTTGCCGAGTTGATGGGCAAACGCCCCGTAAAGGTGTACGCGCATAAGCTCGAAACCGAAGGCGTGAAAAAGGTAACGGCGTTGTCCGACTCTGACATCAAGTCTGTGGAATCAGGCGACAAGCTCGACCTCGGTGATGTGGAAGTGGAGTTTTTACACACCCCAGGCCACACCCCGGGCTCACAGTGCTTTCGCATCAAGAACACGCTGGTCTCGGGCGACACGCTGTTTATCCAGGGCTGCGGCCGGGTTGATTTACCGGGCTCCAATTCTGACGACATGTTTCGTAGCCTGGAAAAACTGCGCTCGCTACCCGACGACACGCTGCTCTTACCCGGGCACAATTACTCCCATGTGCCGAACGCCACCATGGGCGAAACCCGCAAGTTCAATACGCAACTGAATATCACTGAGATCGATTTGTGGCATCAACTCATGGGTCATCCGCACGACCACTAGCACAGTTAAACAAGCAGCTTTAAACAAGCAGAGTTCTAGAGCCCGCAGTAGCCCTTGATGTTCGAATTGTTGAGCATCACCAGCATGTCTGGCCGACACACGGTAATGGGTTTGAATTTTTTGGTTTTGCCAAACAGCGGCGTGCCAATGTAGCCGCGCATTTCCAAAAAGCCGTCTTTCAGCTTCATGCGCGACGAATACACGCTGCCACTTTCGGGGTCGTAAATCTTGCCTTCCCAGCGTTTGCCCGAAAATTTGTAATTCGACAGGAGATCCATGCCAAGTATGGGTTGGTCGCGCAGCGACTTGTCTGGATTCTCAAGATCTTTCAGCGGCTCACCATCGGCATCAAAGGGTTCTTCCAGCGCCACGACAATCATGCGCAGTGTGCCATCGGCTTGACTCACCTCAATCAGGGAACCACCGGTCGCCCAGAGCCCTTCTACTTCTGCGGCTTTTTGTGCCG
The DNA here is from genome assembly GCA_964611345.1 of uncultured Pseudomonadales bacterium. Taxonomy (GTDB): domain Bacteria; phylum Pseudomonadota; class Gammaproteobacteria; order Pseudomonadales; family Azotimanducaceae; genus JALZVT01. Next base: position 20,373 of record CAZSYU010000028.1, on the reverse strand, counting down.
CTCGCTCGTCATCAGCATAAATAGCAACGCTGCCCAAAAACACCAGAGCTAACGCCAGAGTGACCGACCCGCCTGCTGACACCAATCTACGCACACCAGCTCCTCAATTCTTGTTCATCGACAAACTCGCCTGATACAGGCACTACTATACCAAGCACCCACAATCAGGCTATATACACTAAAGCATATAAGGGAGCGATACATGGATACCGGTAGCTTTACAGGATTCGACTTAACCTTAGATGAACAGGGCATCGCCCGGTTCGAATTCAACTCCCCTGAACGCCTGAACGGTATGACGTTCGACATCAAGCGCAATTTGATTGAGGCCATTACCCAGGCGCAAATGGACAATGCCGTCCGGGTCCTGGTATTCACAGGTCAGGGTCGGGCGTTTTGTGCGGGCGACGACCTGAAAGCCTACCGCGACGGTGCACCACTCCAAGGCGATGCTCTGGTTCCGCCCCTACCTCAGGGACACGACAATGAGCTGGGTACCTACAATGCACTACGCACAGTGTCCCAGCAGCTGAACACGGTATTGCGCAATATTGACAAACTCACCATCGCAGCAATCAACGGGGTCGCGATCCAAACCGGTTTTTCGTTGGCGTTGTCGTGCGATTTTCGCATCGCCGCCGATACCGCAAAACTGGGCAGTGCCACTTTGCGTTTTGGCCTCTTGCCCGACGAAGGCGGGCAACACCTTGTCGTTCAACAACTCGGTCTTGCCAAAGCGCTCGACTTCTTCATGCGCAAACGCATTGTGAGTGCGAGCGAAGCTCTGGAACTTGGGCTGGTTCACGAGGTGGTGAGTGCCAATGAGCTAACCAACCACAGCATGGCATTCGCCAGGGAGCTCGCCGATGGACCCCAGGTTGCCATGCGCCTGCTAAAGCGCAGTCTCTACAACGCTGCTGAATTGCCGTGGACTGCGGCGCTGGATGAGATCGCCGCAAAAACCGCGATCTCAGATCACCACCCCGACGCCAAAGAAGGCGTCGCCGCTTTTAAGGAAAAACGCCCACCGAGTTTTAACGACTGGCTGGCTTAGAACAAGCGCCTTACAGGGCAGGAGCGATCGGGTTTAACCCGGCAGCAAGTGCGCCACCATGTCGCGCTCTTCAGCCAGCTCCTTTTCGGTCGCGTCCATGCGCGCCTGACTAAAGGCGTTGATATCGCGACCCTGCACAATGCTCCAGTCGCCTCCACTGCAAGTCACCGGAAACGAATAAATCAGGCCTTTGGCAACGCCATAGCTGCCGTCCGAATAAACGCCCATGCTGACAACACCGTCACTGCCCAGCGCCCAGTCGTGCATATGGTCGATGGCAGCGTTCGCTGCTGATGCCGCACTGGATGCGCCACGAGCCTCAATAATCGCCGCACCGCGCTGCTGCACGGTGGGAATGAAATCGTTTTCGTACCAGGCGGCGTCTACCTGCTCGAGCGCCTTCGCACCCTTGACCGTTGTCTCATGCAAATCGGGGTATTGGGTTGCGCTGTGATTGCCCCAGATGCACAGATTGTCTACATCGGTGCTGTGGCTGCCGGTTTTCTGGGCAAGTTGGGTCAGCGCACGGTTGTGATCGAGCCGGGTCATTGCTGTGAAGTTACGCGGGTCAAGGTCTGGTGCATTGCGCTGCGCAATCAGCGAGTTTGTGTTCGCGGGATTGCCCACAACCAACACTTTCACATTGCGAGAGGCGTGATCATTGAGCGCCTTGCCCTGCACAGAAAAGATGGCAGCGTTGGCCTCAATAAGGTCTTGCCGCTCCATGCCTGGACCACGCGGCCGCGAACCGACCAACAGCGCGTAGTCGGTATCTTTGAACGCCACGTCAGCATCCGAGGTGGCACTGATACCCGCAACGAGCGGAAACGCACAGTCGTCTATTTCCATGATGACGCCGTTCACCGCATCCATTGCTGGCGGAATTTCGAGCAACTGCAAAATAACCGGTTGATCGTCACCCAGCATCGCACCGGAGGCGATACGAAATAACAGTGCGTAGCCAATCTGGCCTGCGGCTCCAGTGACAGTAATGCGAACGGGATCTTTCATGAACAGGGCTCCTGAGTATTGGCGGCACACGTTAGTCGTATTGCGCCGGAGGCGAATTGTATACCAGTCCTGCGGCTCTTGGGGTGTCGACGGGCATGCTAGTCTAGGCGCCATGTCTTCGTCTTCTGCGCCTATCGACAATCCTGGTCGCCCCATAACCAAAACCAGAACCAGTCCCAGTCCGAGCCGCATCGAAGAAGCGTCAATGAACGCCTGGCCCGCTTCCCATCAAATCCTGGTCGACGGCTGGCTGATTCGGATCTCAAACGGTTTCACCAAACGCGCCAATTGCGTGGTACCCCTTTATGCGACCCCAGCAACCGACCCAGACCCGCTGCAAACAGACCTGCTAAACAAGGTGCGTTACTGCGAGAACCTGTACGCTCGCGAACAGCTCCAGACCATTTTTCGCCTGACCTCGGAAAGCACCCCGCCCACCGCGACCGCCGAACACCCTCTGGATGTTGTGCTGGAGCAGCGGGGCTATCAGCGGGTGGACCCCACCCGGGTGCAGATTGCTGACCTGCGCGCACTGCCTTCTGCGGCTGATACAACCGCCGGGCCAAACACCAATTTTCAAATTGTTACCGCAACGCAATGGTTGCGTGCCTACAGCGCACTGGCCGCCATGCCGGCACCAGCCGCCGAGCTGCACGCCAACCTCATTCGCTCGATTCGCCCAGACTGTGCCTTCGCCCTGCTGAGCGTGGCGGGCACCCCGGCAGTCTGTGCACTTGGGGTGCTGGAGCACAACCTGCTGGGGCTGTTTGACGTCATCACCGCGGAAACCTACCGCGGCCAGGGACTCGCCGAGCAACTACTAGACCAGCTGCTCTCTTGGGGCGCCCGCAGAGGGGCAGAACACGCCTATCTACAGGTTATTGCCGCCAACACGCCTGCCCTGTCGTTGTACCGCCGCCTGGGTTTTGTCGACCTCTACCATTACTGGTATCGGCAGACCGGGTGAATGTTAGACATTTGTAATTTCTGCCCATTTCTGGCATTTTCCCTCGTTCGCTCCGCACAAACGCGGGCACTTGAAAACAGCGGAAACTGACGACAATTCAACAAGTTAGCGGCCTGATCGGGCGTCTATACCCCACCCGATCAGAGCAGAAAAGAAAAGACTAACGTTATAAAAACAAGTCGCTTAGTACCGCAATATTATATGTGTCCTTCGCCATGGAACCGGCGGCGTGGCCTGCAATAGGTCGCAAATAGGCACGTATGAGTACAGTTGGGAGCAACGCATGACCAAGACCCCTTTCTCGAGTGCAGGTAGATCTGCCCGTGCGCCAGAAGTTACCGCCGGCGCACACAGCGCCGCGCAGCGCATTGGTCTGCCAGCAGCGCGGGGCCTGTATGACCCCGCCTACGAGAAAGACAGCTGTGGTGTCGGGTTCATCTGTGACATCAAGGGTCGCCCCAGCAACCAGATTTTGCGTGAAGCCGAACAAATGAACTGCTGCATGGAGCACCGCGGCGGTGTCGGCTTTGAGAAAAACACCGGCGACGGCGCCGGCATCATGACCGCGCTGCCCCATGGCCTGTTTGCACGCGTTGCCAAACAAGATCTGGGCATCAGCTTGCCCACGGCTGGCAGCTATGGCGCAGGCAATGTGTTCTTACCCCAGGACCCCAAGGAACGCGCGCACTGCAAGACCGTATTCGAAGAACAGATCCGCGCGGCCGGACAAACCCTGCTCGGCTGGCGAGAGCTACCTGTCGACCCCAACGGCGCAGACATCGGCTCTGCGGCGCGCGCCGCCATGCCGCACATCGAGCAACTCTTTGTTGGCGCTGGCGAAGAATTCGAAGACGAAGAATTTGAGCGGGCGCTGTACCTGATTCGCAAGCACTCAACCCACCTGCTGCGCGGCAATGACAGTCTCACCCAGCGCAAACTGTTTTATGTGTGCAGCCTGTCGACCAAGGTTATTATTTACAAGGGCATGCTCACGCCCGACCAGGTGTTCCCGTTTTACGCCGACCTGCGCGCCGACGACTTCGAAACCCACCTGGCCATGGTGCACTCACGCTTCAGCACCAACACCTTCCCCTCCTGGGATCGCGCGCAACCCAACCGGTTCATGAGCCACAACGGTGAGATCAATACCCTGCTGGGCAACAAGAACTCCATGAACGCTCGCCAGGGCATGGCCAGAAGCGAGCGCTTCGGCGAAGACATCAAAAAACTGTTCCCCATTGTTGAACGCGACTGCTCAGATTCCGGCACCTTCGATAACGTGCTCGAGTTTCTGGTTATGAACGGTCGCAAGCTGCCCGAATCTATAATGATGATGATTCCGGAAGCCTGGCAACAGCACACCCAGATGCCTGCAGACAAAAAGGCCTTCTATGAGTACCACTCATGCCTCATGGAACCCTGGGATGGACCAGCCTCTATCGCTTTCACCGACGGCACCTACATCGGCGCGGTGCTCGACCGTAACGGCCTGCGTCCCAGCCGCTACTACGTCACCGACGACGACAAGTGCATCATGGCCTCCGAGGTTGGCACTGTCGATATCGACCCGGCCCGCATCATTGAAAAAGGTCGCCTGCAACCGGGCCGCATGTTCCTCATCGACTTTGAACAAGGCAGATTAATTCCAGACGAGGAAATCAAAACCACCTGGACAAACAAACGCCCCTATCGGGAGTGGCTCGATGAGCAACAAATAACGCTCGACCAGCTGCCTGCACAAAAAGGCAAAGGCCTGCACAAAGACTCACTACTCGAGCGTATGCACACCTTTGGTTACACGCAGGAAACCATGCAGTTCATGTTGCGGCCAATGGTCACAGAGCTGCGCGATCCACTTGGCTCCATGGGCAACGACTCCGCCCTCGCCGTCATGTCTGATCGTTCTCGCATGCTGTACGACTACTTCAAACAGCGCTTTGCGCAAGTAACCAACCCAGCCATCGATTCCATCCGCGAAGAAGTGATCATGGCGCTCGAGTGCTACATCGGGCCCGAAAAAAACTTGCTGCAGACAACGCCGGAACACGCGAAGCGCCTGCACATTCCGCATCCCATACTCGACAACAATCAACTCGCTACTCTGAAAGCCATGGATCATCGCGGCTGGAAGGCGAAAACCATCGACATCACCTTCCCGCAAAACTCAGGTCGCGATGGCCTGAGCGCAGCTCTCGAACGCATCAGCTCCGAGGCTCAGCGCGCCATCGATGATGGTTTCTCACTGGTCATCCTTTCTGACCGCGGTGCAGATGAAAACAACGTGCCTATCAGCGCTTTACTCGCATCCGGTACCGTGCATCAGCATCTGGTTGCCAACGAATCCCGCACTGCCATCGGCCTGGTGCTCGAAACCGGCGAGGCGCGCGAAGTACATCATCACTGCCTGCTGATCGGCTACGGCGCAGACGCTATCAACCCTTATCTTGCTTTCGAAGCCCTGTGGGATTCGCGCGCACGAGGTATGTTCGACAAAGCCGAGCACATTCAAAGTGATGCTGACGTTGTCGCCGCGTATCGGAAAGGCACCGCAAAAGGCATCATGAAAGTGATGGCCAAAATGGGCATCTCGACCCTGCAGTCTTACAAGGGCGCGCAAATCTTCGAGATCGTTGGCCTGGCCGAGGACATTGTTGAGCGCGCCTTCAAAGGCACAGCCAGCCGGGTATCGGGGGTTGGCCTGACGGTTCTCGCCGAAGAAATGCAGCGCCGGCACAAGCGTGCGTTCCCGGCGCGCGATGCACTTAAAATTCCTGTGCTAAATAACCCGGGTGACTTCCACTGGCGCAAGGGCGGTGATGCCCACATGTGGGACCCAACCGCTATCGCCGAATTACAAGTGGCCGCACGCACCAACAATGAAGATGCCTATTGGCGCTTCTCTGACCACATCAACAAAACCAACCACAAAAACGCCACGCTGCGTGGTCTGCTGGATTTCAACCCGGGCGCAAACGGCGGCGCGATCGCCCTCGACGAAGTAGAGCTTGAGGCAGAAATTGTTAAGCGCTTCGCCACGGGCGCTATGTCGTTTGGTTCCATCTCCGCCGAATCCCACGAGTCGCTTGCCATCGCTATGAATCGCCTGGGCGGCAAGTCGAACACCGGCGAAGGTGGCGAAGACGCCGAGCGATTTGTCCCGCTCGCCAATGGGGACTCCAAGCGTTCAGCCATCAAGCAGGTCGCCAGCGGCCGGTTTGGCGTAACCATTAACTACCTGACTAACGCCGATGAATTACAGATCAAGATCATCCAGGGTGCGAAGCCCGGTGAAGGCGGTGAGTTACCTGGGCCAAAGGTAGACGACTACATTGCGTCATTGCGCCACTCCACACCTGGCGTGGGCCTTATCAGCCCACCGCCGCATCACGACATCTACTCCATTGAGGATATGGCCCAGCTCATTCACGATCTGAAAAACGCCAATCCACGCGCGCGCATCAGCGTAAAGTTGGGTGCCGAGATTGGCGTAGGCGCCGTTGCGGCAGGTGTCACCAAGGCGCTGGCGGATCACATTGTGATCGCTGGCGACACCGGTGGTACCGGAGCGTCGCCACTCACTTCAATCAAGCACGCCGGCGTGCCCTGGGAACTCGGCATCGCCGAAACGCATCAGACTCTGGTCATGAACAACCTGCGCTCGCGCGTTGTGCTGCAAACCGATGGTCAGCTTAAAACCGGCCGCGATGTTGCCATCGCCGCGTTGCTTGGTGCAGAAGAATTTGGTTTCGCTACGGCGCCGCTGATCGCACTGGGTTGCATCATGATGCGCAAGTGTCACCTCAACACCTGCCCGGTTGGTATCGCAACGCAAGACAAAGAACTGCGTAAGAAGTTCACCGGCCAGCCAGAGCACGTCGTGAACTATCTGTTTATGGTGGCAAAAGAACTCCGTCAGATCATGGCGGATCTTGGGTTCAAGAGCCTGCCAGAAATGGTCGGTCGCGTAGATGCGCTGCAAACGGCCAACGCCATTGATCACTGGAAAGCAAAGGGCGTAGATCTGTCGATGTTGCTGACACCCGCTGCAGAACCGGCCGATTTTCTTGGCTCTTACGCGATTCACAATCAGGATCACGCACTCGGCAAATCAATCGACAATCAGTTGATGGAGTTGGCCGCCCCGGCCATCGAGCGCGGCGCGCAGGTCTACCAGGAACTACCTATAAAAAACACCAACCGCGTGGTAGGTGCGATGTTGTCGAATCTTATCGTGCGCCGGGCTGGTCCGCAGATGCTCAAAGACGACAGCATTCACTTCAAGTTTCATGGTTCGGCGGGACAAAGTCTGGGTTGTTGGTTAGCCAAGGGTGTAACGCTTGAAGTTGAAGGTGACGCGAACGACTTTGTCGGCAAAGGTTTGTCGGGCGGTCGGGTCATTGTTTATCCGCCGACCGAGAGCCAGTTCAAGGCCGAAGACAACATTATCGCAGGCAACGTGGTGTTGTACGGAGCTACTTCGGGCGAGGTGTTCCTGCGCGGCATTGCAGCAGAACGCTTCGCCGTTCGTAACTCCGGTGCCAGTGCGGTGGTTGAAGGCGTGGGCGACCATGGCTGCGAATACATGACTGGTGGGCGCGTGGTAATACTCGGCCGAACTGGCCGCAACTTTGCAGCAGGCATGTCCGGCGGCATTGCCTATGTCTGGGACCCGGAGCAGCGCTTCAAAGTACGCTGCAATCCTGAGATGGTCGAACTCGAGTCGTTGGAAGCAGACGCGGACATAGACGAATTGCGCGAACTCATTAGCAAACACCACAAATACACTGGCTCCGGAGTTGCTGAGGAAATTCTCGGCAACTGGGAAACCCAGCTCCGCAATTTCGTAAAGGTCATGCCAACCGACTACAAACGCGTGCTGAATGAACAACAAAATGTATCGGCGGGATAAGAATGGGTAAACCCACAGGCTTCAAGGAATTCGAACGCGTCGTCGCCCCCTATCGCGACCCCGTAGTACGCATGCTCGACTTCAAGGAAATTTATACCGAGCACGACAGCAAGCGCCTCGCTACCCAGGGTTCGCGCTGCATGGATTGTGGCGTTCCATTTTGTCAGTCAGGTGATGGTTGCCCCATTCACAATCTCATCCCCGAGTGGAACGATCTTGTTTATCAGGGCCGTTGGCGCGACGCTCTCGAGCGCTTGCACAAAACCAACAACTTTCCAGAGTTCACCGGTCGCGTGTGTCCGGCCCCGTGCGAAGGCGCTTGCGTACTGGGCATCACCGACCCGGCGGTAACCATCAAAAACATCGAGATGGCTATTATCGATCGCGGTTTTAAGGAAGGTTGGGTGGTTCCTGAACCACCGCAGCAACGTACCGGCAAAACCGTTGCGGTAATCGGCTCTGGTCCTGCCGGGCTCGCCGCAGCGGCCCAACTCAACAAAGCCGGCCATACTGTCACAGTGTTTGAGCGAGCTGATCGCATCGGCGGGCTGTTGATGTACGGCATTCCAAATATGAAGCTCGCTAAAGAGCGTGTTGTTGAACGGCGTGTGCAACTGCTACGCGACGAGGGCATCAGTTTCCAAACCAGCACTGCCGTCGGTGATGGCACCAACGGCAGCAAACACATCAACGAACTTATTGAGTCATTTGATCGCGTCCTGTTCTCGACCGGTGCAACCGTACCGCGCGATCTGCCGATTCCCGGCCGGGAATACAAGGGCGTGCACTACGCTATGGAGTTCCTAACGGCCAACACCAAAGCGCTGCTCGATTCCGGCGCACCCGATGATGCCCAGTCGTTCGCTGCTAACGAACAAGCAAGCAATCCAAATTTTATCAGCGCCAAGGACAAGCACGTTATTGTAATCGGCGGAGGTGACACCGGCACCGATTGCATTGGCACCTCGCTACGTCATGGCTGCAAGTCGCTGGTGAACTTTGAACTGTTCCCAAAGCCACCGGAAGGACGTCTCGACAACAACCCCTGGCCAACCTGGCCACGCATCTTCCGCGTTGACTATGGTCATCAGGAGGCGGAACAGCACTTTGGCGGCGATCCGCGCGTTTACAGCATCTCGACCAAAGAATTCCTGAAAGACGAAACAGGCAACCTGAAAGGGTTACGCACCGTAAACGTCGCAATGAAAGGTGGCAAAATCGAAGAAGTACCAGGCAGCGAAAAAGACTGGGAAGCCGACCTTGTACTGTTAGCAATGGGCTTCCTCGGGCCGGAACACGCGGCAACTGACGCGCTTGCACTGGACTACGACGAGCGTTCAAACATCGCCGCTGAATATGGCAAGTACGCAACAAGTCACCCAAAAGTGTTTGCTGCCGGCGATTGCCGGCGCGGTCAGTCTCTAGTTGTAAGAGCGATTAACGAAGGGCGCGAAGCGGCCCGTGAGATTGATCGCGACCTGATGGGCGAAACGCAACTGCCCTAACCCAAACAACTACCCGTCTGACTGCAGTGCGGTTTTTATCGCCGCCTTAACATTGCTTATGGGCCGCACCCAGGGAGTCACTTTGCCGATGGTCGCCGGCAGTCGGGACACCGCAGCTTCTGCCGCCAGCCGCGTATCATAGACACCGTAGGTCACGACGTGTACCACGTTCGCACCAGAACGCGTGCGAAACAGCGCATAGTCTGCAGGTCGAGATTGCTCAGCGAGGTAACTCTTGGCCCGTTGCTGTTCGCCAAAACCAATCAACTGAATAGTGTAAGACGCATCATTCTGCACCAGTAACCAGGACGCATTGCGAACACCGCTTGCGGCACCGGCAATCGAAGTTGCACGGCCGGGTGTGACTGTCGGCACTGACTCCACTACCGGCGCCGGTTTAGGTTTCGGTGCGGGTTTAGGTTTTGGTGCGGGCTCTGGCGGCGGGTCCACTTGCACGGTGCGCGACACCGCTGGCACGGGTACCTCGGGCTTCGGTTCAACCGGCTCAATAGTACGTGACAGCGTTACGGGCTCTCTCCCCCGATCGCCAGTCTGATCTCTTGCGCTGTCTGCAATATCACGGCTATCTGGTTCTTCGGTTAGGTTGCGACCTGATGTGCCATTTTGAGTAGTTGCCGCCACCGGAGTATCTGACGTCGACCTATCCGCAACAGGTGCGCCTGGGTCAGAATCAGAGCCAGCATCAGTCACATCTTCGCCAGGCATCTCAAGCGTAACAACATTTGCATCATCACTTGCGCCGTCCTCATCGGGAGACCAAAACCAGAGTACCAACCCTAAAACACACGCAAGACCACCAGCCAGCATCAGATGCTTGGCTGGCAGACCACCAGAATGTCGACCACCCATCGTCATCAGCATCAATTGCTCGTTGGCAGCGAAGTCAAGCCGCCCAGGATAACCCGCGGCCGCCCGCTGGACGAGATTCACCTGATGCTCAGAAAACGGCATCCGGCCGTTGTAGCCGGCTTCATCAAAGCGCCACTCAAGATACTCAGCCGTTTGGTCATGGTTAAACGGTGACACCAGCATTTCATGCCACAACAGCGGCTCAGCGTCGCTAGCCGTTGAAGCCTCAGCGTTGCGCTCAACCGCGCGCTGCAACGACTCAACAAACTGGGGTTCCGAAAAGAACGCCAGGCGAGCGCCCGCTGCCGCCAGGTTTACCAGGTCATCAACCGCTCGCTGCTCCAGTAAGTGGGCATCATCCACCAATACCAGGCTAATTCGATCGTTCTCTGTTTGATCTTTCAGGTAGGCAACAATCAATTCGATTAACAAAGCAGAATCGGCGCCACTGGGTGCAGCCACGCCGTAGCCTTGCACCAGCGCACTCAATACGTCGCCGGCGCGAGACACCAGACTGCCGTTAACACGTGCTGCAACCACTCCGGATTCAAGCGACGAAGACAGCGCCCGAAACAGGCAAGTCTTGCCAACACCATGTGGTCCGGTAACCGCGATGATCGGTCGTGGCCAATCTTCTAGAGCACGCACCTTGCCCAGTAGCAGTTCGCGATCGGCGCCCGGGAAAAATTCTTGTTGCGGGTCGGAAAAGGGATTGTGGCTAAGCCCAAGGAAGTTCCACTGCGATTCAGTCATTTTCAACCCCTTTGCCACCAGGCTCTTCACAAAGAGAATGACCGGCGCCGAGTGTTTCCTTTAGCGCCTTCATTTGCTCGTCTGTACCAATATTATGCACTGCCACCGCCCCAATTTCTGACGGCAACACAAAACGTAACGTACCGTCTCTGGTCTTCTTGTCGAGGGCCATCGCAGCGATGAGATCGTTCCCATCAAGCCCAGTCGCTGGCACCACCGGCAGCCCTGTGGCTGCTATCAGCGCCTTCACCCTTTGCGCGTCAGAGAGCGAAAAGAGCCCTAAACGAACGGCGAAATCGGCTGCCTGAACCATGCCAATAGCAACCGCCTCTCCGTGCCGCAAGGTACCGTAGCCCGATAGATTTTCCAAGGCGTGGCCGAACGTATGGCCGTAATTTAGGATAGCCCGTAAGCCCTGCTCGGTTTCGTCCTGCGCAACCACCGCGGCTTTTATTCGGCACGACTCAACAATCGCATGCCGCAGCGCACTCGCTTCTCTGTCTAACAAAGCCAGCAGATTAGTTTCCAGCCAAGTAAAAAAACCGCCAGCTGAGATCACACCATACTTGATGACCTCGGCCAGCCCCGCGAGATAGTCGCGTTCATCGAGACTCGCAAGGGTGTCTGTATCTATCAGCACGCATGCCGGCTGGTAAAACGCGCCAATCATATTCTTGCCAAGCGGATGGTTTACCGCGGTTTTACCACCGACCGAAGAATCGACCTGCGCAAGCAGTGTAGTGGGTACTTGAATGAAATTAACACCACGCTGATAGCTGGCTGCGACAAAGCCCGCCAGATCCCCAACAACGCCTCCACCCAGCGCAATCACGGTCGTTGAACGATTGTGTTTACGTGCCAGTAAAAAGTCGAGTAATGCCGTGTAATTGTCGAGTGTCTTATGCGCCTCGCCATCAGGTAGCAGAAACTCATCGAGTAGAATCTCAGTGCCAGTAGCCTGACTCACTTGATCAATACAGGCGCGCAGCGCCGCTATGTACAAGGGCGCGACCTTGTCATTGCTTACCAGGACGCATTGCTTGCCCACAATTTTGTCGCGTAATAGCGCCGCTACCGCGACCGGGTTCAGCAGCAAATCGGCACCTACCCAAATCGGATAACTGGCCGTGCCCAAATCGACCCCGAGAGTCTGCAGGTTGTCTTGCACATCGCTCTGGGTTTTATTGGTCAGGGGGCCACCCCCTGCGACAACGCCTCGACAATATTCCTGGCCACGCTGCGGGCGGGTTGTTGGTCTGTGACAAAGGTAAAATCGGCAATTTCCTGGTACAACGGCAGGCGCTCCCGGCGCAGAGCAGCAATCCTCGCCGCACCTTCCGCACCAGCAAGCAGCGGGCGTCTAGTATCGTTAATCGTACGCGCATGAATCCGCTGATCAGTTGAATCAAGCAGTACTACCTGTCCGCGGGAGCTCAGCACACGGCGATTGCTAGCGCGCAAAACCACCCCGCCTCCGGTGGCCACGACAACCCCTGAACGCTGCGTGAGGTCCGCCAACACGCTCTCTTCACGCGCGCGAAACCCGGCTTCGCCTTCGACATCAAATATCCAGGAAACCGTAGCGCCCGAGCGGCTCTCAATCTCCTGGTCTGTATCATAAAAGGGATACTGCAAGAGCTTACTCAGCATCCGGCCAATCGTCGACTTACCCGTCGCCGGCATACCGATCAGGAATACATTACGCAGGGTCATGGACGCTAGAAAACCTCAAGACACAAAAACGGCGCCATAGGGCGCCGTTGTAGTGTATTACCGATGGCCGCGTTCTAGCGACCGGTAATTGCATCCTGAATGACTCGCGGAGTAATGAAGATCAACAACTCCTGCTTGTCATCGCGCTCAAGCGTGCGTCGAAACAGACGACCAACGTAAGGCAGGTCACCAAGGAACGGGGTTTTGGTTACTGTGGTATTGCGGTCGGTCTGGAAGATACCGCCCAACACTACAGTCTCACCATTGTTCACCAGTACCTGGGTTTCAATCTGGTTTGTATTGATGGACGGAACGCCCTCAAACACCTGGCCGACAGTGTCCTGGTTCACCCTCAAATCCATGATGATGCGCTCATCAGGAGTGATTTGCGGAGTGACCTCGAGGCCCAGTACCGCTTCCTTGAACGATACGGAGGTAGCGCCACTGGAGCTTGCTTCCTGAAAGGGAATTTCCACACCAGATTCAATGCTTGCAGTCGACTTATCCGCTGTAATGACCTTGGGTCGAGCAACAACCTCTGCATGACCGTCTGCAGCCAGTGCCGAGATTTCAAGATCCAACAGGTAGTTGCCAAGGCTCGCAAATCCGATGCCAAAGCTGGATGCACTGTTTGCAGTTACGCCGAGATCAACCACAAGACTTCCGGGTGAGGTGATCTCATCGCCCGATCCGTTAAAAATGTTCTGGAGTTCAGTGATCGTCTCACTGCTGCCGCCAATGGCAATCGCACGGTCACCCTGCTGTTGAATTTCAGACTCGGGACCAAAACGACTCAGGCCGCCACCACCCCAGCGCACACCAATCTCTTCCGAGAAGTTGGTTGTTGCGGTCACAATACGCGCTTCGATAAGTACCTGGCGAACAGGAATATCCAGTTGCGTAAGTATGCGGCGGAAGTTATCGAGATTCTCGGCTGTGTCTGTAAGTATGATCGAGTTAGTCCGCTCATCGACGATGGCTGTACCTCGGTCCGACAGGAGGTTCGGACCTGACTCTTCGCCGCTAAAGAGCTCGAACAGCGATGTCGCGCTCGCGTAACGAATCTGCATGTGCTCGGTACGTAGCGGAGCAAGTTCAGAAATCTGTTTCTGGTTTTCCAGCTCAAGCTTTTCCCGCGCGGCAATTTCCGCAGCAGGGGCAACTAAGAGCACATTGCCTACCTGACGCTTGTCAAGACCTTTGGTCTTCAAAATGAGTTCCAACGCCTGGTCCCAGGGCACGTTCTTGAGGAGTAAGGTAATCCGTCCAGATACCGTGTCGCTGGCCACAAGGTTCAAATCGGTGAACTCTGCAATAAGCTGTAACACTGAACGTACTTCGATGTCCTGAAAGTTCAGCGATAGCTTCTCACCGCTAAAACGGAATTCTTCTTCGCGGCGGGCAACCTGTTCATCAGTCAAAGGCTGCACATTAACCGTCATGGTCTGGTCCGCCTGGTAAGCCAGGTAGTCAAACTCACCATCCGCCTTAATGGTAAAGACGACGTTAGAGCCTTCTTGCATCGCATCAATGTTTGATACCGGAGTAGCAAAGTCACGAACATCGAGACGACGTCGTAAATCTTGCGGCAACTTGGTATTGCGAACTTCTACCCGAACCGTCGAGCCCTGACTGGTGACATCCACAGGAACACGGGGATCTGACAAGGTGAACATCACCTGGCCGCCACCGTCTTCGCCACGGCGAAAATCAACTTCCCTAATGTGGGAACCAGACAACGACTCGCTAGTTCGCACTGCCGGTTCATTGTTGTAATCGACTGCGCTGACTGGCTGTGCAGCTGCGTACGCAGTAGAGGTTGGCAGTGCCGCAGCTTGGTCGCCGCCGACAACCAACACCAGCGAGTTACCCTCTAAGCGGGTTTCATAGCCAACGAGCGTTGTCAGATTAACAATGGCTCGAGTACGATCACCAGCGCTAATTATCGATACGCGACGTGCATTTCCTGCACCCAGCGTATGGTGTTTTTGCGTAAGATTGCTGGTCACACCTGGCATGTCCAATACGATACGCGCAGGCTGCTCAATAGTGTAACCAGAGGGCTGCGGAGGCGTTTGATCAAACGCCATGCGGATCTCTGTTTTATCGCCTGGCAGAGACGCAAAGTCGATACCCTCAAGATTTGCAGCATTCACGCCAGTAGCCAATGTCATGCTGAAAACCAGACCAAAAACCAGCCTGGATGCAAGCGCCGCCGACTTACCTGATGCTCGAACCAATTGCAGAGTGCGATCTGCCAAATGTCCCGCGAGGGTTTTCATTCCAATAATCCTCGTCATTGTTTATCCTCCAGCGCCCATCGTGACTAGGCGCTGACGTTCAACCCAGCCTCCTGATCCGTCCGAAACAATCTCTAGCAATTCAATCGACGCATCATCTATCTTCAAGATGCGACCGTGATCAGAACCCATATAATCCCCTGCTCGAACCCGGTGTACGCCAGATTCATAATCTCGTATCAAACCAAACAGTTGATCACCTCGGGCAAGCGTGCCCACCATGGCCAACTGACCAACATTAAATTGCTCAAGGAACTGTTTAACCCGAGTAGGATCAGGCTTTACAGTAGCGCTGCCTTGCGGCTTGCGCGTTGCAGCTACAAGAACAGGTGCTTCAAATGGGCTGCGTAAGTTCCCTGCCTGGTACGAAAACGGCGCCACAGTTTCAAACGGTGGCAACGGTTTGATACGCCCCTTTTTCTGCTCTTGCACGCTCGCATAAAAGTTATTCAAGTCTTTCTCTTTTGCAGAACCGGAGCACCCGGTTAGACCAGCCAACATCGTTGTTACGCAAACCGCAACAACAAGCCTTCGTGAATAATGGTAACTGGCGCTCATTGGCCATCCTCCTGGTCGAGATAGCGATAGGTTTTGGCCTGAATGGTCATCCGCAACATATTGGAATCGGCCTGAGGTGTAATATCGAAATCGTGCAGAGTGACAATTCGAGACAAGTTCGCCGCACCGCTCACAAAAGATCCAAGCTCGTGGTAATCACCAATAACAGTTATGGCGATGGGCAGCTCTACATAAAACTCGGTCTGTCGTTCTGCCTGCAATTTGATACTCTCGATTGTCAACGAGTTATCAAGAGCAGCTCGAGTAATGTCCTCGATAAGGCCGGGTACTTCTGTATCTGAAGGCAACTGACGGAGGATGTCGGTAAAGGTTTCCTCCATCTCTCTCTTTTGTTGTCGATAAGCATCGAGATTCGCCGCTTTGAAATATTTCGTTTCGTAATCAGCACGCAGCTCGGCCATTTTGCGTTCAGAGCGCTCAATGTCATCTTGCTTGGCCTTCAAATAAGAGCTGTAACCCAGACCGAGCACCAGCATTAAAACCAGTAACATGATGATGCCTTTAACAGCACCAGGCCACGAACCAATGTTGTTGATGTCGAGATCACTCGCATCAAAGTTCTTTAGCTGATCGAGGGTATCTTGCATCGCCATCATTCACCCCCCGTAGTCTTGCTCGACTTCTGTAAAAAGGTCAGCTCAAACTCGCTGGCCTGGCTACCATAGTCGGTGTTTTCCGGGTCTTCCTGAATGCTCTTAAGGTTTGGGTTAGCAAACCACGCCGATCCATCTAGGTTCCGCATAAGACTGGAGATACGGTTGTTCGACTCTGCTACGCCTGCTACTGACAGCAAAGTGCCTTTCATTTGCAGGTTGTTAAAGTGCACACCTTTCGACAATTTGCGCGCCACCTCATCAAAAACGCGAACAATAATGGGTCGGTTGCCCTGTAACTCCTGAATCACCCGCATTCGTGCCAGCAACTCTTCGCGCTCCGCGTCGAGTAACTTAATTTCTTTGATCTGCTCATCTAGCACTTCGATGTCAGATTCAAGTCGAGCATTGAGTCGATTCTGTTCGTCGAATTCGCCAGTGAGCATAAAGCCGGCAATCATGACAACGAAAGCACCCGCAGCAAACACAGCGCCAAGACTCGCCAAGAACTGCGATTTTTTCCGTTCACGTTCCCATTGCCGCCAGGGCAATAAGTTAATAGTCGCCATTATTCAAAGCTCCTCATGGCCAATCCACAGGCAATCATCATCGCGGGGGCATCGTTGGCCAGCGCAGTAGAGTCCACTTTGCCCGCCAAAGCCATATCCAGAAACGGGTTGGCAATAATCGTTGGGGTACCCAACTTGTTCTCAATCATTTCGGCCATGCCTTCGATAGAGGCTGTGCCGCCAGCCAATACAATGTAGTCAACATCGTCGTACTGACTCGATGAGAAGAAGAACTGCAACGAACGTGTAACCTGTTGCAAGACAGCTTCTTTGAAGGGGTACAGTACTTCCTGGTCGTAATCATCGGGCAGACCACCTCGCTTCTTCGCAAGGCCTGCCTCTTCAAAAGACAAACCGTAACGTCGCTGAATCTCTTCGGTGAGTTGTTTACCACCAAAAAGCTGTTCGCGGGTATAGATAGATTTGTCGTCAGCCAGCACAGACAAGGTAGTCATCGTCGCACCAATATCGATGATCGCAACAACCAGGTCTTCAGGGTTGGCACCCAACTGCGGTTGAACCAGCTCAAAAGCTCGCTTCATAGCGTGCGCTTCAATATCAACCACTCTTGGTTTAACGCCACCCAGTTCGAGCGACGCCTCGCGCAGCTCAACGTTTTCACGGCGACAAGCGGCCAGCAGTACTTCAACCTGGTCACCCGAGTCTTCAGCCAAACCCATCACTTCGAAGTCGATCGCAACTTCGTCGAGCGGATACGGAATGTATTGATCCGCCTCGACAGTGATCTGGTTTTCCATTTCGTCATCAGACAACGAGGCATCCATCTCGATGGTCTTGGTAATGACGGCGGAACCAGCAACCGCGACGGCGCACGTGCGCGCATTGGCTTTGGCGCGCGCGATCAAACGTTTGACCGCCTCACCAACACCTTCTACATCACTGATATTTTTTTCGACAACCGCGTTGGGTGGTAGCGGCTCTACACCGTACGACTCAACCCGGTAACGGGCACCCGACTTCGACAACTCAAGAAGCTTTACAGAAGTCGAGCTGATATCCAATCCGAGCAGGATATTGGACTTATTGCTGAATAGACCGAACAAGGTAAACCTTCCTTACAGTTCCAAATTACAGTTGCGTCGTGCAAGTCTGTTGCCGATATTTGTCCCAAGAGACGCTTCCCTGTGGACAAAAGGACAGAAACCGATACTTATGGCATTCTTCTGCGACGCGACATTAAATACCAGCTGCAGGCTAAGGGCAACGCACCTGTTAGTTAAGCTTTGAATTTCTTCTTTGAAGAGGTTGGCACAGAAAGCGTTGACGGCGGTGCCAAAGGCACCAACACTCACGCACAGTACATCCGCAACGCGCCAGTTATCTGCACGTGCACGCACTAGGGCTGCTCCTCGCCATCAAGAAAAGTTATTAGACCGCTGTGAATATCCATTTTCGTAACTCGTATTTTTGCCACTCGACAAGCCGTGGCTGCCATTAATCCAGAATGGCAATTTTCAACTCAGCGGCAAAAACCCGCCCAATCCTCACTATTATCTGTCTCGGAATCCTCGCTGTATGTGCTGCAGTGCTCACTCTTGCCGCGATGTACCTTTATCTCAATCCACAGATACCGGATGCATCGAGCTACAGAAACGTAGAACTTGAGACGCCACTGCGGGTTCTCTCTGAAGAAGGTGACTTACTTGCCGAATACGGTGAGCGCCGGTTGATTCCCATTGGCATGGACAAGATTCCTGACTTGTTCATCCGTGCCATTGTGGATACCGAAGACAAGCGGTTTTTCTCGCACCGGGGCGTCGACTTTATTTCCCTGCTCAACGACTCCGCAGACCTGTTACTCACGGGCGAGATAACTTCCGGTGCGAGCACGCTCACCATGCAGCTCGCGCGCAATGTGTCTTTTTCTCTCGAACAAAGATTTATTCGCAAATTCAAAGAAATGTTGCTGGCCATGAAGATTGAGCGCCAGCTCAGCAAGAACGAGATACTGAATCTCTACATCAACGTTGTGCCCTTTGGTAAACGTGCCTATGGCGCCGAGGCCGCTGCCCAAACCTATTACAACAAACCACTGGCCGAGCTGAGCCTTGCCCAGCTCGCCATGCTCGCCGGCATTCCTCAGGCACCATCAACCGGCAACCCAATCAATGGCCCAGAGCGTGCATTGAAACGGCGTAATCTGGTTTTGGGTCGAATGCTTGCTGAAGGGTCAATTACCAAGCAGGAGCACACGCTCGCTGTTGGCGAACCCATTACCGCACGCATTCGGCGCCAGAGCCTGGCCACAGCGGCGCCCTACCCAGCAGAAATTGTGCGTCAGGAGTTGCTGCAAACCTATCCCGATTTGTACACCGGCGGTTACACGGTAACCACCACGATCAACGGCGAGCTGCAACGCGCAGCCGTATCTGCCGTGCGACGCGGTCTGCATGGCTACGACGAGCGGCACGGCTATCGCGGCGCCACTAACAACATCGAGGTGCCCGAACAACCACACCAACGCAAGGTGCTGGAAAGTCTCGACAAAGAACTCGAGCCGCTGATCGTGGCCTTCGAAAAATCGACAGACAAGGAAAAAACGCTACCCACTGTGACACTGCCGCCGTTACCCGACCTGGATGCGGAGCTTGTTACGCGTATTAACAAAACCATCAACAACACGCCTTTGATCGGCAATCAGCACGCCGCCGTGGTTACCGCGGTGGGCACTCGCAGCATCGCGATAGCCCTGAACGATGGCGCCAAAGCCATCATTCCCTGGCACGGCCTGGCATGGGCGCGCGCGTTTGTTTCCGTAGAAAGCAGAGGCCCCGTACCAACTAACGCGAGCGAAATCGTGGCCCGCGGCGACGTTATTCAAGTAACCAACAGCGCCGCCAGCACTCAGCTTGCTGCAGAGAGCGCAGAGGATGCAGAAGGTATAGAGAACACCCAGACCATGAGTTATCGCCTGAGCGAAGAACCTCAAGTGCAGGGCGCGCTGGTGTCGATAAATCCCAAAACCGGGGCCATCCGTGCACTCACAGGTGGCTATGATTTCTCCCGCAATCAATTCAATCACGCGATTCAGGCGCGGCGTCAGCCCGGCTCTGGATTTAAACCCTTCGTTTATTCGGCCGCGCTCGACAAAGGCATCACGCCCGCCAGCATTTACATGGACGCCCCCATCGTGTTGGAAGACGAGGGTCTCGAAACTCAATACCGTCCCGACAACAACAACAAGCGCTACAACGGCCCTACCCGCTTACGCGAGGCGCTGTATCGGTCAATCAATCTGGTCTCGATTCGCGTGTTGCTAGACGTAACCGCCGGTCGCACGCTCCGCCATGTCGCAAAATTTGGTTTCGACACCAGCGACTTTCCACGCAACACTCAACTTGGTGTGGGCGGCGGCACGATGGGCGTGACCCCGATGGACATGGCACGCGCCTACAGTGTGTTTGCCAACGGTGGATTTCTTATCGAACCAAACCTGATACGCGAGGTGAGCAAAGACGGCGAGGTACTGGAAACACGCAGCTACTCACAGGTGTGCGTGGACTGCGACACTGCACCCCCGCAACCAGTA
>CAZSYU010000027.1:0-45021 GCA_964611345.1 uncultured Pseudomonadales bacterium | reverse complement strand
GGTTAAGGCGGCCCGTCTGGCAGCGCGTTCTGGTTGCGACACCGTGATTGCATTGGGGACGCGGCGCGATGTTATTGGCCGCCTGCTGGCGGGTGAAGCGCACGGCACCCGACTGCGTGCTGATGTTGCTCCGCTTGATGCGCGCAAGCGCTGGATCGCCGATCAGCTGCGGGTGCAGGGGCGGTTGCAGCTGGATGCCGGGGCGGCAGCTGCGCTGTGTGAGCGTGGCGTGAGCTTGTTGCCGGTAGGCGTAACCGCAGTCAGCGGCGAATTTGAGCGGGGCGATCTGGTTGCCTGTGTTGACCCAACGGGCATGGTGATTGCCCAGGGGTTGGTCAATTATGGCGCGAAAGACGCGCAGGCGCTGGTGGGGGTGAGCAGTGGTGATGTCGCCCAGGTGCTTGGCTTTAGTGTTGGGCCAGAGCTTGTCCATCGCGACAACCTGGTGCTAAGTGCGCAAGCCGCTGATGAGGATTGACGGTGAACACTTGTTCGCAGCCGGTCTGGCAGGCCCTGTTATGTCAGGCGGCTATGTCAGGCGGCGTCGAGCGCCTTCACGCGGCTGCTCAGGCGCGACTTGTGTCGGGCGGCCTTGTTCTTGTGAATGATGCCTTTGACAGCCATCCGGTCGATTACGGGGATTGCTGCGGTCAAGGCGGTCTTCGCCTCAGCCTGATTACCGCTTTCGATGGCGGCTTCTACCCTCTTCAGGAAGGTACGAAACATGGATCGGTGCGATGCGTTACGGGCTCGACGGGTCACGTTTTGTCGGGCGCGTTTGCGAGCCTGAGGGCTATTTGCCACGCGAAATTCCTCGCTTTAGTGTGGGGAAAAAAGAGCGGCGTAATATGCCGATGAGCGGCTAGGGTGTCAACTACGTCGAAACACCCGCGAGGGTCGAAATCGGGCAACGGGCCGAATTCGGAGCCAGGCAGCGCGAGCCTGGTCCGGCAAGGCACCATTGTCTCGTCCATGACCCTGCTGTCGCGAATTAGCGGCTTTGGTCGCGACGTGGTGCTGTCGCACCTCTTTGGCGCCACAGCGGCTGCCGACGCTTTTTTTGTGGCGTTTCGCATTCCCAACTTTTTCCGGCGGTTATTTGCCGAAGGCGCCTTCGCCCAGGCGTTTGTGCCCGTACTCGCGAACTACAACGCGGGGCCGCAGGCGGCGTTGCGCCGGTTCGCCCAGGTTATGGTGGGTAACCTTGCCCTGATAGTTGCATTGGTGACCCTGTTTGGGGTGGTGGGTGCCCCGCTGCTCGTCAGCGTGTTCGCACCGGGCTTTCGGGCTGCTGGCGAGCAGTTTGAGCTCACGACAGAGCTGGTGCGGATCACCTTTCCGTATCTGTTGTTTATTTCGTTAACGTCGTTTGCCGGGGCAATCCTGAACTCCAAAGGACGGTTTGCGGTGCCGGCCTTCACACCGGTGCTACTGAATTTCTGCCTGATTGGGGCTGCTCTTGTGGTTGCGCCGTTGTTCGCCAATCCGGTGTTTGGTCTCGCCTGGGGTGTGTTCGCGGCAGGTTTGGCGCAGCTGTTGTTTCAGTTTCCCGCACTCAGGCGCCTTGAACTGCTGGCGCGACCAAAACTAGACTTTGCCGATCCGGGGGCCGCCCAGGTCGGCAGATTGCTGCTACCGGCCATACTGGCGGCATCAGCCAGCCAGATAAATACCTTGATCGACACTATGCTTGCCTCAACTCTGATAACCGGAAGTATTTCGTGGCTCTATTATGCCGACCGGTTGCTCGAGTTGCCGGTTGGGCTGGTTGCTGTTGCGCTAGGCACGGTTCTGTTGCCAAACCTGTCGCGGCTGCACGCAGCGAATGACTCAACCGCGTTCGCGAGTACGCTCGATTGGGGCCTGCGCATGGCTATTGTGCTTGGCTTACCGGCTGCTGCTGCTCTGTATGTGCTCGCCTTGCCGTTGGTGAGTGCAATCTTTCTGCATGGCAAACTGGCGGCCATTGACGCTCAAATGAGCGCGCTCGCGTTGCAAGCATTTGCGGCTGGTCTCTTGGGCATACTGGTCGTGAAAGTGCTGGCGCCGGGCTATTTTGCGCGTAAAGACACCCGCACCCCTTTGAATTTCGCATTTGTTGCTGTTGGCCTTAATGTGGTGCTCAACCTAAGTCTGTACAAAATTCTGGGTCACGTAGGACTTGCTTTAGCCACGAGCGCTGCCGCATTAGCGAATGGTGCGTTGCTGCTGCGTGGTCTAGCTCGCGCGGGGGTGTACTCGCCGGGGGCTGCGGTGGGCAAGACGTTGCTGCAGTGTCTGGGTGGTGCTGTTGCGATGACAGGCGTGTTGCTGGCGCTTAGCCCCGAACAATCCTTCTGGCTGGGTGCCAGTGTGTTCGATCGCTGGTTATGGGTGGCGAGTCTGTGTTGTTCTGGAGCGCTGACGTACGCCTGCGTTGCGCTACTGCTTGGTTTGCGGCCCGCAAGTCTCCGGCATTCTGCGTAAAGCCACTGTATACCTATATAATAGTGGCATGGAAATAATTCGCGGTGCACACAACATTGGTGCGCAACATCATGGGTGTGTTGCCACTATCGGTAATTTTGATGGCGTTCATCATGGTCATCAAATGATGCTGTCGCATATTATCGCCAAAGCGGAAGAATTGGACGTGCCCAGCTTGTTGATCACCTTCGAGCCGTTGCCGCGGGAGTATTTTCAGCGTGGCGAACTGCCGCCACGATTAACGCGCTTTCGCGAGAAAATAACCTTGCTGTCCCGCACCAAACTGGATCGGGTGTTGTGTATTCCCTTTAACGAGGCGCTAGCTAACATGGCTGCTGAGGACGTGGTTGATGATTTCTTAATCGACCGTCTAGGCGTGCAGTATTTTGTAGTGGGCGATGACTTTCGGTTCGGCAACGGCGCGGCTGGTGATTACGAGCTCTTGCACCGCAAAGGTCAGGAGCATGGTTTTGGCGTGAGTGCGATGGGTACGCTCACCTATGCCGACGAAAGGGTCAGCAGCACACGGATTCGACAAGTACTTGCGGCGGGTGATTTTGTGCTCGCCGAACAGTTACTGGGCTACTCATATTTCATCATGGGCCGTGTGGTTTACGGCCGTCAGATCGGCCGTCAGTTGGGCGTTCCTACCGCCAACATTCGACTGCAACGTTATCGCGCCGCACTCGATGGTGTTTACGCCGTGCGGGTGAGTGGTCTTGCGCGTGACTATACCGGCATCGCCAATATTGGGATTCGACCTACGGTAGAAGGAAAGGAACCGCTGCTCGAAGTTCACTTGTTTGATTTTAGCGGTGACATCTATGGCGAACTGCTTACGGTGACATTCTGTCACAAGCTACGTGAAGAGCAGAAGTTTGCTGGGCTCGATGCGCTGAAAACCCAGTTACACTCTGATCTTGAGGAGGCGCGCCAGTGGTTTGTTGTTAATCCTGTTAGCGCGCAGCGGAGTAAAGAATGAGTGATTCTCAGATTAGCCATGCCAATAAAAGCGCCAATACAAACGTCAATACAAAGACGAACAGTCCAGCGCCCTGGTCCTGGACGCTGCGTTGGCTCGGCCTTGCCGGCATGGTCATTGCGCTTGATCAATACACCAAAAAACTGGTGCTGCAGCATTTACCCCTGGGTGGCGAGCTCGAGGTGCTGCCGTTTTTTTCCTGGGTCTACTGGCGTAACTACGGCGCCGCGTTTTCATTTCTAAATGATGCAGGTGGCTGGCAGCGCTGGGGTTTTGTGGCATTGGCCGTTGGATTTAGCGGCTTTCTAATTTTCGAGTTACGCCGCTTGCGTCGGGTTGAGATTGCTCAAGCATTGGCCTTTGCACTTATTTTAGGCGGTGCGCTCGGAAATATGCTTGATCGTGCGGTGCTCGGATTTGTTGTCGACTTTGCCAAATTTCACTGGGGCGCCAGTTACTTCCCAGCTTTTAATGTAGCCGACTCGGCAATCTTTCTCGGCGCCGCCACCTGGTTTGTTTTGATTTTTCGTGAGATGCGTGCCGGTGAGTGATCTGATTAGCAGTTCCGAGTCGCTTAAAATCGCCGAGGGTCTGGCGGTCACGCTGCACTTTTCCATTTTGTTGCCCGAGGGTGACGAGGTGGACTCTACTCGACGTGGCAAGCCGGCAACCTTTGTTATGGGGGATGGCAATTTGCTGCCGGGCTTTGAGGCCGCGTTGTTGGGGCTTGTCGCCGGGTCGGATGAGCAATTGCACATAGCGGCGGCCAATGCCTTTGGCGAGCGGGTTGTTGGCAATGTCCAACGTTTGCCTCGCAACCGATTTCCCGATGCGGATGAGCTGGAAGTCGGTTTGATTGTGTCGTTTGCTGCTCCAGATGGTGAGCTGCCAGGGGTAGTGCAGAAAATTTGGGACGACACCGTAGAGGTTGACTTCAATCATCCGCTGGCTGGTCGAGACCTGGTGTTTGACGTGTCAATTCTAAAGGTTGAACCCGTCAACAGTTGAAGGTCAGTTCATCGGTAAAAAACTACCGTTCAGCCCAAGAGACATCGAGCTAGCCTGCCAAACACGCATACTGGGTATTAACTCACTTTGGTAAATCTACCATGCGCACGTTTTTTTCCAGACCGGCGAAAACCTCAGGGTTTACATTGATCGAATTGCTGATCGCAATGGCTATATTGGCCGTGTTATCTGCGATTGCGGTACCTATCTACACCAGCTACAGCGAAAGTACCTACCGCGGCGAGGCGATGTCTGATTTGTTGTTGTGCGCGCAAGGGCTTGAACGCTTCGCCAGCGAAAACTTTACTTATGTGGGTGGCGATGATGGTTCTGGTGGCGTTGGCGTCAACATTTGTCGTCCACTGTCCGGCGATCGCTACCTACTTACGGTGGTTACTACGCGTGACACTTTTACGTTGACTGCAACGCCACGCACAGGCGTGATGGATGGAGATGGACCACTTGAGTTCAGCTCCAATGGTCAACGTCGCTGGAATCGAAATAACGCCGGCTGGATCGAAAGCTGGGATACGTGATCTAGGTCACAAAATCGCTAACTTAAAAAACACAAAAACAGATTTTTGTGTTCGAACATTTAGCTTTGAATTCTTTGTGAAACTGTTCGAGTTGTAAGCGAAAAGCCTACAACTAGTGGGGTTTTGCGCTCTGTTGTATTTCCTAACAACCAGCGTTGACCACTTGTCCGGTGGTTCTTTACCGCTGGTCGGGTAGCGCAATCAATGCGCTGAAG
The DNA here is from genome assembly GCA_964611345.1 of uncultured Pseudomonadales bacterium. Classification (GTDB taxonomy): domain Bacteria; phylum Pseudomonadota; class Gammaproteobacteria; order Pseudomonadales; family Azotimanducaceae; genus JALZVT01. Next base: position 39,814 of record CAZSYU010000027.1, on the reverse strand, counting down.
CCTTCCCTACACTTGCCTCCGTTAAAAACCGAATGCAGGTCACACGACGCTATGCACTATCAGGCTCAGCAGGTATCAGGGGATAGATACTTCACAGGGCGGAGACCGGATCACTCTGGCGAAGGCAGTAAAACATCAGGCTTTACTGTTGTAGAGCTATTGGTGTCCATGGCCATCGCCGCCGTACTTATTGGTGTGGGCTTGCCTGCATTTAACGGTTTCATCGTTCAGCAGCGCCTCACAGCTGATGCCAACTCCTTCGCGGGAGCAATAGCTTACGCGCGCAGCGAATCAACGCGTCGCGGCCGCACCGTTAGTCTGCAGGCAATGGGTAGCGATAACAGCAACGAATGGGGCGAAGGATATTGTGTGGTTGAGGGTAACCCCGGTGACTGCAACTCGAACTTGCGTATTTATGATGCGGCGTCGCTGTCCACCATCAACGGCCAGGGTGCTCTCGATGGTGTATCCACGCTGAGTTTTAACGGCCGTGGTTTGTTTACTCTCGGAGCAACTGGCCAGCTTGACCTGTGCAGTAACGACACGCTTGAAGACCCAGGCCGCCAGCTGGATATCAGCGTCATTGGCCGCTTGAACATTTCCGAACTGGATTGTCCGGACTAGGGGAGATAACGATGAATACATTTAGACCACACAAGGTGTTGTTGAAGGCACTCCGCCGGCAAGGCGGCTTTTCCATGATTGAGCTTTTAGTTGCCGTGCTCGTAATGGGCATTGGCGTGCTGGGCATTACCGGTCTGCAGATGGTTAGCCTGCAAAACAATCGCGGCGCGCTGTTACGTAGTGAAGCGGTAGTGCTGGCTTACGACATGATGGATCGTATTCGTGCGAATCCCGTCGGAACACCCATTGGTTCAGGCTCAGACTATGCCGGCGTAGTCATTGGTGGTGGTCCACCCAACTCCTCGAATTGTAATGCGAGCGAATGCACATCGGCGCAGATGGTCGAGTTTGACCAGGCCGTATGGAAATGCGCGCTCGGTAGTTACGTCGAGGATGGCGCCTGTGTTGATTTTCATAACACGGGTGTGTTGCCAGACCCCACCGAGCAGCCAGGCTTACCCAATGGTGATGGCAGCATTGCCGTGGATGGTACCTCAGGCGTTATCACCATCATGGTGCAGTGGGATGATCCTAATTTTGGTCAGCGCTCGATCTCGATCGACAGCCAATCTTGAAGCCGTACTGAAATGAACCCGACAACAAAACAGATTGCAAACATGAAATTACCCATGAAGCCCAGTAATCAGCGCATCTACACCAGTTCTCGTACTCGAGTCCTGGGCCGTCGGGTCCAGGGTTTTTCTCTGATTGAGCTCATGTTGGCACTTACGTTGGGTCTTGTGGTTACCGCAGGAATCGTGCAGCTGTTTGTGGGCAACAACCGCACTAACGAACTTATCACCGGCCAGTCGCGATTACAGGAAAGTGCGCGTTACGCGCTCGACTTTATCTCTCGATCAACCCGCGTTGGAGGTTTTTATGGCTGTGATGCGGAGCCCGATCAGCTTCATACCACGTTGAACGCAAACTTGGAGCAGGTCTTTGAGTTGAACATGACGATTCCGGTGCAAGGTTTTGATGGAACAGGTGCCGGCAATGGCGTTGGCGACTGGACACCCTCTCTAGCTGAATTGCCACGCAATTCGAGTGGCGGTGGCGGTTCAATCAACGCCATTGTTCCCGGCAATGGCATCGATATTTCTACCCTGGTACCTGGAACCGATATTCTGGTTGTGCGCTATCAGTTGGCCCCTGGTTGGCGTGTTGCCCAACAGGTTGATGAATTAGATAACCCCGTGCTGATTGAGAACACCGGCGACGTTCCTTTCGAAGCCGGCGACTACGCGGTTATCAGCGATTGTGAACAGGCAACTGTTTTTAATATCACAGCCGTAGGTGGCGGCGGCAATGTAGCGCTTACGCGTGGTTCCGGGATAGGTCTTTTCGCTAATTCGCCGACCAAAGATTTATCTGTGCGAGGCATCAGTTTCGGCAGCGACAGCGCAGGCAGCTCGCAAGGCAGCGTCGTGTCGCAATTGCTGACAGATATCTATTTTGTGGCAGAAAGCGCCAACCTGAACAATCGCGGCGACAATATTACGTCACTCTGGCTCAAGCGGGGCACCGATGCGCCTGTAGAAATGGTTGAAGGTATCTCCGATCTGCAGGTGTTATTTGGCATAGACACCATAACCAACGACGGTCGGCCCAGTGCCAACCGCTATGTGCCTTATGCAGGTGTTGGCGTAAACGTTATTCGCAGCGTGCGAGTCTCTATCGAGGCTAACACGATCGATGTGGTGTCTGAGTCGCCCGAGCCCATTTCGCGGACGTTCACCCAAACAATTAGCCTTCGGAACAGCGAGTTTGAATTATGATGTTTGTTGCCCGTTCCTCGTTGCCACAACGTGTGCACTCTCTTAGTGCGGCGCAAAAAGGCATTGCGCTCTTCATCAGCCTGGTGCTGTTGCTGGTGCTGACCATTATTGGCGTCTCATCAGTGCAAACCACCAGTCTGGAAGAGCGCATGGCGCGTAATGCACACGACAGCGTGCTGGCGTTTCAGGCGGCGGAAATGGCGCTGCGCCAGGCAGAACAGAGACTGATTGATAATCCGCCAGAAACCACAGAGTTTTCAAACAATGGCGCGGCAGGTCTTTGGACAACAGCGCCCTATGGTGTAACACCGCGCTGGCAAAACGGCGGGGTGTGGACATCAGGCACAACCGTTCAGGTCCCTGTGAACATTGCCAACGTCGATTCGCAACCTCGGTACATGATCGAATTTTTGTCCACTATCCAACAACAGGCCAACGAAGGCAACGTCGGTGAAGGTCAGCCCAGCCTAATCAAAACTTATAACATTTTTCGTATCACCGCCCGTGGAGTGGGTGGTAGTGACACAGCTCAAGTGCTCTTGCAGAGCAGCTTTGGGCTGATAGCGAATTGATTCGCAGTGTCGCTAACCCCTAGGAGTATTCACTAATGAAACGATTTATAAAAAGTACACTGACGCTGAGCACTGCTCTGTTGTTATCTTTGTGCAGTACTCTGGCGGTACATGCTGTCCCGCCCTCTTATACGGGTGGTCTCGACGATCTGGAATTTCCAGAAGATGCAGGTCTTGGCGGTAACCTCAATGCATTTTTTACTGGTGGGGTTGGAGCGTTTCTTAGCTACTCTGTATCTTCCGTTCCGTCGAATATTCTGTTCGTAAACCTAACCGGGCAAGGCGGTGCCAATATCCAGATCATTGGCCAGCCGGACCAGTTTGGCCCCTTCAGTTTTGATCTCACCGTCACGGATTTTGCGAACCAGTCTATTACTCATACAGTGACAGGTGAAATCATTGGCTCGCCTGATGCCCCCGAGGTATTTAACCCGATACCATTTAACAATCTTTCGGAAGATGACGGGGCGCTCCCGTCCATCAATCTCCTCGATCATTTTAGAGATGTTGATGGAGACACGCTCGGCTTCATCATTGATTCTCAAACCAACCCGGCTGCTATAGACGTTGTGTTGAACGGGAATTTTCTGGATATACAGACGATTCCTAACGCCCATGGCAACAACAACGTGCGCGTTTGCGCCAACGATGGTGTTCATGCTCAGATATGTACAGATGCGGGTTTCTTTGTTGATGAGGTCAATGATCCACCAGTACTCATAGGCTCACTCGGCTCAATTTCAACGCCAGAGGACACACCCGGTACGCTAACGATCGATTTGGGCACTATCTTTGCTGATGTCGATAGCACGATATTCTATACGTTGTTGCCTAGTCCCACCGGTATCGTTAACGCACAGACTGCGGGCGATGATCTAGAGTTGACGTTGATACCGAATGCGAATGGCGTCGTGACTCTTGTAGTTGATGCCTCAGATGGCCTGAGCCCTGGTATCAGTGACACGCTTACTATTGACGTTGTCGCTGTTAACGACTTGCCTTTGGTCACTCAGGAGTTAGGCAGCCGCACTTTTGCGGAAGATCAAACTGGCATGGCGCCCATCGATCTGAACAACCACTTTTCTGATGCAGACGGCGAGGCACTGACTTACACGCTGACGGAAACGGTCCCTGGTGTTATCAATGCCAGTATTGGTGGATCATTGCTGACTTTTGCGAGCATCGCTGACGGGAGTGGTACAACCGAATTTGAAGTAACTGCCGAAGACGCTTCCGGCGCCACTGCCACTTCTACACTTACGGTAATTGTGCAGGAAATTAACGATGCCCCTGTAAAAACAGGTTCTATTGGTGTCGTCACTATTGATGAAGATCAGTCAGCCGGGCTGCCTACTTTCGATTTGAACACCATATACGACGATGTTGATAGCCCGTCGCTTTTCTACACTGTTGTATCCATCAATCCTGGCGGCGTAGTCAACGCGAGTGTTAGTGGTTCCATACTGTCGTTTGACACTATCCAGGATCAGTCTGGTACGGCGACGGTGCTCATCAATGTGAGTGACGGTGCCGCATCAGCACCTGCTGAATCTGTGAGTGTGGTTGTTAACCCCATCAACGATGTCCCCGTGGTCAATCAGCCGCTGGCGCCTGTGACGATTGCGGAAGATACAGGTTCTGCTGTTGTATCGTTGGTCAACGCGTTTTCCGATGTTGACCTTGATTCGCTAAGCTATTCTGTGGCGTCTGCTAACCCGAGTGGTTTAGTAAACGCCACGATCACCGGTTCTACCCTAACCGTTGATGTTGTTCCTGACGCCTTTGGATCAGTGACACTTACCATCGAAGCTATTGATGGTGGCACACAGCCTGCCTCCACGACTCTGACAGTTGACATCACTCCGGTGGAGGATCCGCCGGTTGTTATTGCGCCCATTAACGATATTTCTATTCTTGAAGATCAGGCGATTAGCTTTATCACACTCGACTCGGTGTTTAGCGACCCGGATGGCGACGCGCTCAGCTATGTAGTGAGCTCAGTGACCCCCACAGGTATTTTGCAGGCCAACGTGAGTGCCGGTGAGCTTCGCCTGCTGCCTATTGCGAATGCACACGGTAACGTGATCGTGACGGTAACAGCGACTGATCCCAGCGGTAGTTCGGCCTCTGACACTGTCCTCGTCGAAATTGCGCCGGTGAATGATGCCCCATTTGTAATCGAACCCGCACCAGTGTCGATCGAAGAAGATACCAACGGTGTTCAGACGCAAGACGCGACGGCGTGGTTTGATGACGTGGATCTGCCCTTCGACTCGCTTGGTTATTCCATCGTTGGCGTTACAGGCGATCCAGTCTTCGCTGCGGGTTCGGTTGGCATTTCAGCTGCTGGAACTGTCACTTATGAATTAGAGCTAAACCAATCCGGCTTTTCAGACATCACGGTAGAAGTGGTGGATAGTGCTGGTGAGACCGCAGAAACGACTCTCCGTGTAATCGTTAACCCGGTAAATGATCCACCTTTTGAGATAGCCCCCTTACCGACACAGGTCACCCAGGAAGACCTTGGTGCTCCACAGTTCTCGTTGGCTGGTGTGTTTGGCGATGACGATATTGGGTTTACCGGTGATGTTCTGACGTTCAGTGTGACGTCCGGGGCAGCATCCCTCTTAGGTAACTTCAGTATTAGCGGCGACAACCTGGTGCTTACCCAGGCCCCGAACGAGAACGGCACAGCCACTGTGGTTGTGACCGCGACAGATACGGAATTTGCAACGGCAACTACAACCGTCACTGTTGAGGTGACACCGGTTAATGACGGGCCGACTGCAAGCCCATCGGCACCAACTTTGGTCCAAATTCGGGAAGACGATCCAATCTCGTTCTTGCCGATCGGGGGTCTTGAAATCTTCTTTGACGATGTCGACCTGACTCGTGAGGGTGACTCGTTCAGCTTCCAGATTGTTGGTGGTGGTACCAGTCCACTGTTCGATGCGATTGGCGTTACCGGCAATCATTTGGAACTGGATCCGACGCTCAACGCAGTTGGTTTCCACACGGTACAGGTAGTCGCCACAGACCAGGGTGGTCTCCAATCGCCTCCTGTGGACGTTCCGCTGGAAGTTCTGCTCGTAATTGTTGATGCCTTTGATGACGTCTTCACCATTGCTGAAGGTGAGACAGACCCCGCTGCGCAACTCATCGATGTGCTAGCGAACGACACGTTCGGAGATCCACCTACACTCATCATTAGCGCAGGTATCACTCTCGACTTGGGTGTTGCTGGCATTTTTGAAGGTGCGTCGGAATCTCCACCTACGTCCTTGCGTGACAGTTCTGGCGTTGATTTTCTCGCCCCCAATGGCAGCGTTGAGGTTGTGGCGGGTGGTACGCAAGTGCGCTACATTCCGAAGGACAACTATAACGGTCCCGACTTCTTCACATACACTATCCAGGACGGCGACGGAGATACTTCCACAGCGCGGGTAGACATAGTCATTACCGCAGACAACGATGCGCCTGAGGCAGCGGTTCCGCCGCAGTTTACTATGCCCCAGGCAGGTACGCTGAATGTGCTTGCGGAGGGTGGCTTACTTAGTACGGCGTTCGATCCCGAGAATGACACTCTGGATGTGATTTACCTGACCACTCCTGATCCGCTTGCCACGCTGTCGTTTATCCCGAATGCGGATGGTTCTTTCCAGTTCACACCGCTGCCTGGGTTTAGTGGTGACCTGTCCTTCGATATTCGATATCGAGAGAATGCCACACCGAATAACCTTGAATCTGCTACGGTTACCGTATTGATCACTGTGGCGCCGACGCCCCCACCACCGAGTGCTCCACCGGCGGGAGAAGTTGAATTCGATATGCAACTTTCAGATGTACCGCTGGAAGATGCGATTTCGACAGAGGCCAATGTGCTGGTTGTTATGGATGACTCAGGTTCTATGGACTGGGACATGATGACAGATCAGCTTGCAGGCTTGGTACTGCTGGATAACTTTGGGGGTCTGCGTGCGAGCAATATCAGGGGTCGCGGCACCTACTACTACTACATCTATGACTTGCCAACGAATCTGTTTTCGACGCGCCCTGTTGCGCCTGTGCAAGCGGAGATTGACGCGGAAGCTGGCCCAGGTGGCGACTTCTTCAATAACCAGCACGGCGTGTGGCGGCTGCGTAACCCGCAGTTCAACACGATTTATTACAACCCCGAAATCGAGTACCAGCCTTGGCGCGGTCTTGATAGAAACAATCTAGACTTTGGTAATGTCAACCCGGCTGCTGCCCCCCTGGATCCTTTCCAGGTAAATAGCCCCACAATCGATCTGACTGCCACACACAGTTGGAACTCAACCGCTGTTCCGTTGTTTCGGAACGTGACCACAGGTCGTAAGACGGTAGTCAACAATAACGTCTACTTGCCGTATTACTGGACAACGACGGCTGTTGGCCCAGATCGCCCGGAGTGGGATGAGCGCGGTACCCAGGTGGTTATTCAGGGTCCCGGCCCGTTGCCGAACTCTAAGTATCCTGGGGGTATCTCACGGCTTGATTGCTCTGTCGACGATGGCAATCCGTTGGAGTGTACGCTGGAGCAAGAACTGCAGAACTTTGCCAACTGGTTTAGCTACTACCGCGCTCGCGAGTACACTGCTAAAGCGGCATTGGGTCGAGCGATTGCACAAACCACTAACCTGCGCATGGGTTACGCGGTGCTTAACGACTCGAATGATCGCGAAGAGATTGAGTCGTTGAACTCATCGTTCCGTACGGGCCACAAGGCCGAATTGCTGGAACAGCTTTACGCGACCACCTCTAATGGAGGTACGCCCTTGCGTCGAGCCTTGTCGAGAGCGGGCCGACACTTTGAGTGCGAGGCTGGAGATTCCTTTGGCAGCACAACGTCGTCGTCGCCAGGCTCACCGGCGTGCCCAGTGCTGCCAGTTCCAGAAGGCCAGTGTCAGAACAACTTCACGTTGTTGTTCTCCGATGGTACCTGGAATGGCTCTACTTCGGATATTAACAGCGCAGACCGGCAAAACACCGATGCAGATGCCGCGTCTAATGGCGCAGAGAATACCGCCTTCGATGGGGGTGTTTTCGCGGACAACATCACCGGCTCACTCGCTGATATTGCCATGCACTTTTACGAGCGCGACTTGCATCCAACCCTCGAAGACGGGGTACCGACCAGTGCACGCGATATTAACCTCGCGCCCGCAGGCTCGTTCCTTAACGAGGACGAGGTGATGCACCAGCATATGAAAACCTACACCGTTGGCTTTGGTGTAACAGGTGCTATAGAGCTTGCCGATTTGCCGAATTCCGGAGTTAACCCTGGTACTGGTCTGCCGGTTATCAATTTTTCTCAGCCGTTCAATTGGGGTGACCCGTTTAACAGCAACGACGCCAAGATTGACGATATGTTGCACGCAGCGTTAAACGGCCGCGGTCAGTTTTTGCAAGCGAACAACCCGGTACTGCTGGCGCAAGCTTTCCAGGATGCTTTTGAAGAATTCTCTGACGGTTCTGTGTCAGTAAGTGCGGTGGCCTTTGGTTCTACCCAGTTGCGCGCGGGCACCGTTCAGTATCGTGGATTCTTTAACCTGCGGTTCAACACCGGCGACCTTGAAACCACGCTGCTCCTCGACGAGCAAACTGGCTTGCCACCGGCGAATCCGCTGGTTTGGTCTGCGGCTGATCAGCTCCAAGGTGTTAACCCGAACACGCGGAGGATATTTACCTTTGACCGACAGACGTTCAATGGTATTCCGTTCCGCCACGCTGACCTCAACTCCGACCAGCAGGCTATGCTGTCGTTGTTGGAAGTCGGTTACCTGCGCGGCGATCAGTCGTTCGAAGAACCCCTGGGCCCATTCCGGGCCAGAGAGTCGGTGCTTGGTGATATTGTGAACTCCGCTCCGCGAGCGATTGGTCGCCCTCAGGCGATTCGTCGCGATCGCGCGCCGTTCCCAACGAATCAGCTTTACTCTGACTTTGTGGCAGCCAATGAAAACCGGCGTCGAGTGGTTTATGTTGGTGCTAATGACGGCATGTTGCACGCGTTTGACGGCGGGTTTGAAGACCAAACGCCAAACGACAACGGCACCGGAAATGAGCTGTTCGCCTTTGTGCCCAACAAGCTTATTGATAGCAGCCAGCGTTTCAATAACGATCTGGACCAGCTGCCATCGTTGGTGTACAGCCACAGGTTCTTTGTGGACGGCACGCCGACAATTGAAGATGTCTTCATTCGACCTAATGGTAACGGTGTACAAACCTGGCGAACCTTGCTGGCGGGTGGTTTGCGTGGCGGTGGTAAGGGTTACTACGCGCTCGACATTACCGACCCGGACTTCATTGCTACCAGCGAAGTCAACGCGGCACAATCAGTGTTGTGGGAGTTCACCGACGCTGACGACACTTATCCGATTGACCTCAACGGCGTACCTGAAGGTGGCGCAGTGGGTGCGATTACCGATGCGGCTGGCTTACCGGTTACTGACCTTGGGTACACGTACTCAGAGCCGCGCATCGTGCTTACCAATGTAGACGGCACCGGCGCCCCCGCGCAAAAGAAGTGGGCTGTGGTGTTTGGTAACGGTTATAACTCAACCGCCGGCATAGCCAAGCTGTTTGTGCTGTTTGTGGATGATGGTGTGAACGGCTGGCAGAACGGTGACTTTGTCAAGGTAAATACTGGCAACGGCACCATTGGTACTAACCCTGCTAATCCGGCAACGAACGACCCCGCTGCGGGCATTCCAAATGGTTTAGGTCAGCCCTCGCTGATTGATACCAATCTCGATGGCATTGCAGATTTTGCTTATGCGGGCGATTTGCAGGGTCACATGTATCGCTTTGAAATCGGTGATTCTGATCCAAGCAACTGGAAGGCCGTGCAAATCTTTACGGCAAGCTTCGATGGCTCTACCAGCACGCGGCAGGCGATCACCGCTGCGCCTCTGGTGCGTAAGCATCCTACGCAGGAAGGCTACATTGTGACCTTCGGTACAGGTAGTTACATTACCGAACAAGACGGGATATCGACAGATATTGAGTCTATCTACGGCATTTGGGATCGCTTTGAAGCTGCGCCACCGACGGCTGATGCCGCCAGCAAACTGACGTTGCTAACCGAGCAGACGATAACCAACATTGCAGATGAAACTGCTGGTGTTCCGGTATTGAGAATCGTAAGCAGAAACTCTGTGGACTACATTGCGGGTAACACACCCACCTCTAACTATGGCTGGTTCATCGACCTCGATCCGGTGCGGGCTAGCACTACGGTGCAGGGTAACCCGAATCCGGATACCGGGGGTCTTGCGCCGCCTAATCCGCAATACCCTGGCGAGCGAGCTATTCGTAGAATTATCCCGCGCGCCACGGCGCTGATCATCACCACGGTCATTCCGCGTGATGGCAACAGTTGTTTCCGAGCGCCGCCGGGATCGTTATTCTTTATTGATGCGCTCACCGGTGGTGACCCAAATCGACCCGTGGTCGACTTCGACAACGATGGTGTTATTGACAGCAACGACCTGATTACCATAGGTGGCGAACAATACACTGCAGGCGTTCTGTTCGAAGGAGAAGGCTCGCTGGTCGACCCATCCATTCTGCTGGGTGATGGCGAGATTGACTTCCTGATTGTTAACAACTCGCACTCGGGTAGTGGTACTGGTGCCGGGGGATTGTTTGGGAACGGCACTAGCAACGGCCCCGGCACTGGAGTTATCGGAGACGGCGACAGAAAAACCGGGCGATTGTCCTGGTGGGAGCTAACTAATGAATAAATTGAGAAGTCACTTACTTAAAAATGGACTATTAACCGCTTTTGTGTTGGCAGCTGCCGTATGGGGGGGCACGCTTGGTGCCTCCCAGGCGTTAGCCCAAGACGCTGCGGTGACCCAGGACTGGGTCGAAAACGAAGGCGTGGTACAGGAAATTTCGCTGGCAGACAGTACCGTTATTATCAGCGGTTTTCAGTACCGGGTGGTGCCCCATGCCAAAGTGCTCATCAGAGGCAATGCGTCTTCATTGGCCGGCCTCGCAGTGGGCATGCAAGTGCAGTTTATGGTTGAAAATATTGAAGGTCTGAAGGCGGAAATAGCAGGAGTTTCCGAGGGCTTTGTGATTCATGAGTTGCAGCAACTGCCAGATAATGTTGCGATAGATCTGTACTAGACTGATCGATTGCCTAAGTTTGCTATTTGCTGCATCGTAGCGGTTGCCCCTGGGCATCCTCGCGAATGCCATCGCCATCCTGGTCGCGCGCGTAGCGTACACGAGCCTGGGCGTTCAATATTGCTTGCCGGGCGTACCGCTCATCGCCATTGTCAGGGCAATAACGAAAGCTGCCATTTTGCCAGTTCGTGAAGCCGTGGCCGGTAATGGATAGCGATTTTCGATTGCGAAACGACCGCCAGGTGAATGCACCCTGTGGAGCGGCGGGAGCAAACTCTTTAACCACTGCGTCAGCGCCGTCGAGACGGCCGTTTTTGTTGTGATCGATAAAGGCAAAACTGCCCGTATGCCAGCTATCCCGCTTGCCGCAGACTGGTGGCCGGCCGGGGCATAGGGTTACGGGGCGTCGGGCGGTGATGGCCGTGCTGCGAAGGTACTGTACCTGACCGACGATGCCGTTGATTGCCGCTGTTGCCCGGTAATCACGCACAAGATCGGTGAGCGAGGGTATCGCAAAGGTGGTTAGCAGGGCGGCGATGGCAAGGGTTACGAGCAGTTCCAGTTGAGTCATTCCGAGCATTGAATGACTCTGCAACACTTCCCAGCTGAGGGTTAGAGACTAGAGCCCCTGTTCTTGTAGGAAAAGTCTGTGCTACTCCATTTCCAGTTTCTTTAACCGATATCGCAGTGCTCGGAATGTAATGCCCAGGTCCTTGGCCGCGGCGGTTTTGTTCCAGCGATTGTTCTCCAAAGCCTGGGTTATGAGCGTGCGCTCAACTTTCTCGAGGAAACTCTCCAGCGACTCGTTGGGGGCAAGGCCACTCGGAATCTCCACCGCTGTGCCATCCATCACTGGCTCAGCTACGCTTGCTGCTTGTTCATTTGCGTCTGGGTTGTCCGAGGCCTGGGGGCGAAGTTCCTGCGTGGTGGCCGCAGACAGATTGAGATCAACAGGAGTGATCTGGTTGTCTTCGCACAGCGTGAATGCCCGCTCCAACAGATTTTCGAGCTCACGCACATTGCCTGGAAAATCGTAGTTTGTGAGTGCCTGGAGCGCCGCCTGGCTAACACGCGGTTTGGGGGCGTCGTAATCTTTGGCGAGACGATTGAGGATTAAATCGGCCAGTTCGGCAACATCGCCTTCGCGGTCGCGCAGGGGAGGCATGTCGAGGTTGATCACGTTGAGTCGGTAGTAGAGGTCCTGGCGAAAATTGCCTTCGTCGACTTCCCGGCTCAAATCTTTGTGTGTTGCCGACAATATGCGCACGTCGATGTCTGTTTCGGTCTGGGCGCCGACGGGGCGTACCGCCTTCTCCTGAATCGCTCGCAGCAGCTTTACCTGCATTGATAGCGGCAGGTCCGCGACCTCATCGAGAAACAGTGTGCCGCCTGTGGCCGCCTCAAACAGCCCCTCTTTGTCAGTCACGGCACCAGTGAAGCTACCTTTCTTGTGCCCAAAGAACTCACTCTCCATGAGCTCAGAGGGAATAGCTCCGCAGTTTACTGGCACAAACGGCGCCTCAACACGGGGACCCTGTTCGTGAATGAGCCGGGCGGCCAGTTCTTTGCCTGAGCCTGATTCACCGCTGATGTAGATTGGCGCCTGGCTGCGAGCCAGTTTGGCGATCTGTGTACGCAGCGCCTCCATGACGGGCGAGTCACCAATCAGGCGCGTGCCCTGAGCGTTGTCGGGCAGGTCTTGATCGAGCCTGAGTGCACTCTCGACCAGCCCACGCAATTGGGCAATATCGATGGGTTTTTGCAGAAAGTCGAATGCGCCGTGCTTTAACGCTGCAATCGCAATTTCCATTGAACCAAAGGCCGTGATCATGGCTACGGGGATCTTTGGGAATTGCTCGCCAATGAGCTCGACGAGCTCCAATCCGTTGCCGTCAGGCAGGTTCATATCGGTAAGACACAGATCGAAGTGCTGTTCGGCGAGTTTGGTCTTGGCGCTAGCAACGTCGGCGGCAGCCACGGTGGCCAGCCCCATGCGGCCGAGCGTGATCTCAAGTAACTCGCGAATATCAGGCTCGTCGTCAACGATCAGGGCAATTTTTTCGGTCATGGGAACCTTGGTCCTTAGACGGTAATACGGTCGGGGTGGGCAAAAGTGATGCGGAAGCAAGCGCCCGCATCTGGTACCGCAACATAGCTTAATCTGGCTTGATTGGCTTCGCACATTTCCCGTGCGATGTACAGACCAAGGCCTGTGCCCGAATGTTCGGTGGTGAAGAATGGTTCGAACAGGGTTGCGCGATTCTCCTCGGGCACGCCGGGTCCATGGTCCAGTACATTCAGGTACGGGCGATCAGTGGTCGTGTCGATGCCACCCTGCAGAATCAGCGCCAGCTTGCCCGTGTGCTCGAAAGAGTAGCGCAGGCCATTCTGGGCCAGGTTCGTGAGCACTTGCAGGAGCTGCGAGCGATCCATACGCACGACGGCGTCTGTAGGGCGGATCGTGATCGTGATCTCCGCGTCTTCCAACTCAGCAACGCAAAATTGGGCGACAAATTCTTCCAGCAAGACGGATAACTGCAGTCGTGTCGGGTTTGGCGCCTTGCGTCTAGAAAGCTCAAGAATATTCTCGATGACGCTATTCATGCGTTTGCTGTGATCGTTGATAATATCAATCAAGCGTGTGTCGCCTCGATCTATGTGCTCCGATTCGTTGAGAAGCTGGGCGGCGTGCGCGATGGCGCCCAAAGGATTGCGTATTTCATGGGCGATGCTTGCAGACAGTCGGCCGAGTGCTGCGAGTTTGAGCTGTTGCGCCTGTTGCTGAATCTCGCCTGTGTCTTCGATAAACACAATGACGTCGCCATCGGGTTCGTTTGCTCTTACCGCAGAAAAGTTGATCCGAATCTCTGGCGTCTCGCCGTTGACCTGAAACGGCCGCGTTCGATAGTTAGTATTTTCGCGCCAATCCTGCATGTGTTTGGCAAGTGGCTGTGGCAAGTCGGGTAATTGCAGCTCAGGCAATGGGCTAAGAGAAGTATTAATCTTCAGGCGCTGCTCTTCTAGCGTGCCCATGCCTAACAGCGAGTAGGCGGACTGGTTGCCCATGCGCACACTGTCTGTGTCGTCGACGACCAGTATGCCAGTGCGCATGCGCTGAATAATTTGCCGATTTACCCGTTCAAGGTCAGCAAGCTCTGCCGCCTGGGTGATTGATACCAGTTCTGATTCGCGCAGGCGCCGCGAAATCGTGAGTATTGCCATCGCCACCGTGAAGAACAACACGCCAAAAACGCCGGCCTGAAACACGCCGTCAAAGGATGCGTTTTGCTCGAAGGCGAGGTAGCTCTCTTCGTATAATAGGGCAATAGTGGCGAGTGCCGCCAGAAAAATACTGACGCGAGAGGCCGCAAGGATAGCGCCAGCGGCAACGGCAACCAGCATCAGTGGCGCAAGTCCGCTGTTGCCGTTGATACCGCCGCTGAGATAGGCAAACCAGGCGATAACCAGGGTATCAAACCCAACGATCAGTGTGATGACCCGGCTGCGACCCAGCAGTGGGCGTGGTAGAAAGTTAACGGCCACAAGTATGAGCAGATTGATGACCGCGTAAATTTGCACGGCGGTGGCGAAGGTTTCAGGGTCTGCCTGACCTAGCCGGGTAAAGTCGCTGCCCTGACGCAGTAGTAGCAGCAGAATGGCTGACACCAGCAATCGATAGAGTGCGAAGATGCGCAGCAAGCCGACGGTTTGCCGGTCGCGGCTTTGGTTGATCTCCTCAACGAAGGCCGGAGCCTGGGGGTTCACAGCCGGCGTCATTTGGCGTTTTCCACAGGCTACTAGGTGCCGCTGGCTGAACTCGTTCTGTCCGCGTCTGTAGGTACCGCGGCACTCTCTGTTTGGCCTTTCCCATCGATCTGTGTCGAGTTCTCGATTTGCAGTGGCGGTGGTACAGCTGGACGATCCAGCAAGCCAAGGGTGATCAGGTTCACCCAGGATCGTTCGCTGTTGCTTACGCTCTTGGCGAACACCAGATTGCCATTTTTGTCGAAGGCGTCGTAGTCCGGAAAGTTCAGCCTAAGCACCCGCGCCATGTCGTTCGCGGCATCGGCCAAACCCAACTGATAGCTTGATTCCACGCCAATCGCCAGCGCGTCCGCGACGGCCGCGCAGGTTGGAAAGTTCTCTACGACATAGCGGGCTCGATTGGCGGCAGCAACATAGGCGCCTCGCGTCATGTAATAGGACGCGATGTTAACCTCACTTTTCGCGAGTATCTCGCGCAGGTAGATCATGCGCTGGCGAGCGTCTGGCGCGTAGGTGCTGTTGGGGAACCGCTTTAGCATGTCGTTGAAAACGTTAAAGGCTTCGCGGGCACCCGAGATATCGCGCTTGGACTGATCTGTGGCGACAAAACGATCCAGGAAGCCAGCATTGCGCTTGTACGCTGCCAGACCATTCATGTAGTAGGCGTAGTCGACGTCCTGGTGTTGGGGATGGAGCCGAATAAAGCGCCTTGCGGCGGATTGCGTGGCTTCGAGTTCGTAGGCCTGAAAGCGTGCGTAGATGAGTTCGAGTTGCGCTTGTTCGGCATAGCGACCAAACGGGAAGCGAGCTTCCAGGGTCTCAAGATGAGCAATTGCGTTAGCGTAATTGCTGGCGCGTAAACTCTTTTGCGCGTTTTCGTAGACAATGCTCTCATTCGACACTTCATCGCGCGGGGGCTTGTTTTTGCTGCCACCAAAGAAGCAGCCGCTGAGCAGCAGCGACAGGCACACCACTGCCGCCAGGGTTGTCAGTTCTGTCCGAGTTTTCGCCATGGCGATGGAGATCTCCGTGTATCCTGCGCAAAGCAGGGAAGGTAGTAATGGAGTAGGGCGTATCTTAGCACTGAGTAAGGACCAGCTCTATTGCAGGATTTTATGATCGGACAGCCCGAAACCCCATAACCCAATCCTATTAAACGGTGCGAAACACCCCGTGACGGCAGATTTGGACAGTACAGAAGGCTCGTCAGGGCACCCAGAGCGCTCAGAGGAACGAATAGTGGCTCGGGCGCGGGTGCCGGCAGAGCTTGCGGGTATGCGGTTCGACCGTATTGCCGCTGAACTGTTCGATGTACATTCCAGGGCCGAATTGGCGCGCTGGATCCGGTCCGGAGAGCTCGCGGTCGATGGTGAGCTTGCGCCGCCAAAGCGGCGCTTGAATGGGGGCGAATGGCTGGAGTTAGACGGCACCCCTCGGGATCTGCCCGATTGGCAGGCCGCGCAGTCCATAGAGTTTGGGTTGGTGCATGCCGATGCGCACTGCGCTGTCATCAATAAGCCTGCCGGGCTGGTTGTGCATCCTGGGGCAGGGCAGTCAGATGGCACTCTGGTGAATGGTTTGTTGCATCGCTTTGGCGCTGCGCGAGCGGCGGGCGACGACCCGCGCACGTTGCCCCGTGCCGGGGTGGTGCACCGGCTCGACAAAGACACCAGTGGCCTAATGGTAGTGGCTCGTTCGAGTACTGCGTTCGCAACGCTGTCTGCAGCCATTGCGCAGCGCACTGTGCGACGGGAATATCTGGCCGTTGTAGAGGGTGTGCCCACAGGCGGGTTTGATGTGGCTGCGCCTATCGGCCGAGATCCTCGAATGCGAACGCGGCAAGCGGTTGTGGCCGCAGGTAAACCCGCGTTCACGTCGGTTCGAGTGGTTGAGCGCTTCGCAACTCACGCGCTCGTTAGTGCGCGGCTTGAAACTGGCCGCACGCACCAGATTCGTGTGCACATGGCGCATAAGGGTTTTCCGTTGGTCGGTGATACTCGTTATGGCGCGCGCCGGCGGCTTCCCACTCAGGCCGAACCAGCGCTGGTGAGCTGTTTGCAACGGTTTTCACGGCAGGCATTGCACGCTTCGCGGCTGGGTTTTGCGCATCCGGATTCTGGCGCCGAAGTTTCCTATGCCGCGGAGCCGCCCACTGATATGCAAACTCTCCTTGGGTTGTTGCGAGCGCACGCAGCGGCGACTGAGTAGTGGTGCGCAAATGATTTTAGCGAGTAAGGAGTTGCCTGCATTGCCGGCCGGCGAAGACCAATGGCTCGCTCCGGCGCGGTTGTTTTGCAGTGATCGCTCGGGTGGTGTGAGTAGTGGTTGCTGGGCGACTAACAATCTGGGTCATCACGTCGAGGACGCTGCGGCGGCTGTGCGCACAAACCGTAAGCGACTGCTGGATTTACCAGGGCTGGATAACGTGCAGTGGCTCAACCAGATTCATGGGACGGGGGTGATCCACGTGCAAGCACCGAGTGAATCGATGCCGAGTGTTGATGCGATGTGGACCGATCGAGTCGGAGTTGGGCTGGCCATTCTTACGGCTGACTGTTTACCGGTGGTGGTGGCAGATATCGAAGGCGAGGTTGTGGGTGCGGCCCATGCGGGCTGGCGCGGATTGTGTGCGGGGGTGTTGCATGAGTTGCTGGCGGCATTGCCCGTTTCACCTCTGCGCTTGCGGGCGTTTATTGGGCCAGCCATAGGCGCGCAAGCATTTGAGGTCGGCCCAGAGGTGGTTGCGGCGCTTAAAGCTGCCGGACTTGCGAGCTGCGCGGAACCGATCTCCCGGCGGGCCGGCAAATACCGCGTCGACCTGGCGCAAGCCTGCGCGCAACAGCTAATGGCTATGGGGATATCCAGCGTCTCTGGTGGGCACTGGTGTACCTATACCCACGAGCGGTTTTACTCGTGGCGGCGAGAAACCCATCGGGCGGCGGCTGCCGCAGAAACACCACAAACGGGTCGGCAGGCCACGCTGGTGTGGCTGCCGCGGGCGGGCAGGTAAGAGGTAAAAGGTAGGCGTTAGCTCAGCTTGTCGCAGTTGATAACGATGCTTTTCTGCATTTCGCTAATCTTCTTGGACCGGTCCTCTTCACTCATGGCCGATTCTTCGCCATTTTCGTCGCGAACCCTGATTCGCCCGCTGGCTTGCAGGCTAGACAGCGCGCGTTTCGAGCTGGCGCAGTTCTCTTTGCGCAGCTTGTTCACCGCTGCCACCCGAGCTGCTTCGGCCGCCTCAAATTCGCCGAGCGCCTGTTTTTGGCTATCTGTCATATTGTCTTGCGCTGACTGCGCAGTAGTTGCAGGGCTGCTGTCTTGAGAGTCCTGGCTGGCGGCGTTCTTCTTGTTACGGCCCCGATTGATGATGCGACTGCCGGCCTTGGCGGGCGCGCTGCGGCTAACAACGGTGTACTCGACGTTCTGCGGCACACGTTCGCCATAATTTACGGTGCCATCCGTCTCTACCCAGCGATAAACGTCAGCCGTCGCGGGGCTGGTCAACGTACTAG
Organism: uncultured Pseudomonadales bacterium; assembly: GCA_964611345.1. Taxonomy (GTDB): domain Bacteria; phylum Pseudomonadota; class Gammaproteobacteria; order Pseudomonadales; family Azotimanducaceae; genus JALZVT01. The sequence goes on along the minus strand of CAZSYU010000027.1, from coordinate 21,406 downwards.
CTAGCAAAACAAGTGCGGCGGCGCGGCAAAATAATGCATCTAATTTGACGAATTTGGCAATCATGGCGGTAATCCTGTGGTGCCTTCCTGGCAGCGGCGGTTTCGACAGGGGTGGATTATCGCAGGGCCCCGCGGGGGCCGTCGTGCGTGGTTCCTCAAAATTGACATGGTTTGGTCTAACCCCAAGAATACGCGGCTCTTTTTTCTCTGCGTGAGACCATTTTCCTTGTCCGCGCAGGGCCAGATGACTCCAAAGCGCTCCAAGTGAGGGGCAATCAGATGACCGAGATGCTGTCAGGCGGTGAAATGCTCATTCGATCCCTTCAAGACGAAGGGGTTGATGTGGTGTTTGGCTACCCAGGCGGTGCCGCGTTACATATCTACGACGCGATGTTCCGACAGCAAAAAGTGGAGCACATGCTGGTTCGCCATGAGCAGGCAGCAACTCATATGGCCGATGGGTACGCCCGCGCCACCGGGCGTGCCGGGGTGGTTTTGGTGACTTCGGGCCCGGGGGCAACCAATGCCATTACTGGCATTGCCACTGCCTATATGGACTCCATCCCCATGGTGGTTATTTCTGGGCAGGTGCAACGCTCGCTGATTGGTACCGATGCGTTTCAGGAAACTGACATGGTCGGCGTGTCCCGCCCGGTTGTTAAGCACAGTTTTATTGTCAAAACCGCGGCTGAAATCCCTGAGATTGTCAAAAAAGCGTTCTATATTGCCCAAACCGGTCGCCCTGGCCCGGTGGTGATCGATGTGCCCAAAGATACCGTCGATCCTGCGGAGGTGTTGCCCTACAGCTATCCCGATAGCGTGCGTATGCGCTCTTACACGCCATCCCAGCGCGGCCATAGCGGCCAGATCAGGAAAGCGGTCGCAGCTCTGCTCGCGGCCAAGCGTCCGGTAATTTATGCCGGGGGTGGGGTTATTCAGGGCGAGGCGTCACAGCAGCTTACACAGCTTGCGCGCCGGCTCGATTTTCCGGTGACCAATACCCTGATGGGCCTGGGCGCCTTTCCCGCCCCGGACAGGCAGTTCCTTGGCATGCTCGGCATGCATGGCACCTTTGAAGCCAACATGGCGATGCACCACGCCGACTGCATTTTTGCCCTGGGCGCGCGATTCGATGATCGAGTCACCAACAACCCCGACAAGTTTTCACCGGACGCCACAATCGTGCATCTCGATGTGGACCCAGCGTCTATTTCAAAAATAATTGCGGCTGATGTGCCCATTGTCAGCCCGGTGGGCCCGGCGCTCGACATGATGCTCGAGACGCTCGATAAGGAACTGACCAAAACGCCACAAGCGCTGGATGGAGCAGCGCATTCGCAGTGGTGGCAGCGAATCGACGAGTGGCGCGCAGAAGGCGGCCTTGATCACAACATTCCGTTCGATAGTGTCAAGAGCATTCGCCCGCAGCAGGTCATTCAGGCGCTTTACGCAACCACCAAAGGCGATGCATTTGTAAGCAGTGATGTGGGCCAGCATCAGATGTTCGCGGCGCAGTACTACCACTTCAATCAACCCAGGCGTTGGATCAACTCGGGTGGTCTCGGCACCATGGGCTTTGGCTTGCCGGCGGCGATGGGTGTCCAGGTTGCGCACCGCGATGCAGTTGTTGCCTGTGTGACTGGCGAAGGCAGCTTCATGATGAACATGCAGGAGATGAGTACCTGCAAACAGTATGGGTTGCCAATAAAAGTAATTAACCTCAACAACGCAGCACTTGGCATGGTGAAGCAGTGGCAAGACATGCAGTACGGCGGTAGGCACTCGTCGAGCACCTATGCCGATTCATTGCCTGACTTTGTTGCGCTTGCGCAGTCCTTTGGTCATGTTGGTATTCGTATCAGCGAACCGGCTGATTTGCCCGCCGCGATGGAGGAAGTTTTTTCCTCGTCGAATCGCAACCGACTGGTGTTCCTCGACGTGGTTGTCGACCCTAACGAACACGTGTACCCGATGGCGATCAAAGGCGGTGCCATGAGCGACATGGTGCTGTCGCGCACTGATGACGCCCCGCGGATAGACCCGCAGGGAGATGCAGCATGAGGCGCATTCTTGCTGTATTACTCGAAAACGAACCCGGTGCGCTGTCTCGCGTCATAGGGTTGTTTGCCCAACGAAATTACAACATCTCCTCACTGACCGTTGCACCTACCGAGGACAACACGCTGTCGCGGTTGACAATGACTACAGAAGGCGATGACCAAAAAATCGAACAGATCACTAAACAGCTCAACAAGCTGATAGAGGTGGTTAAGGTGGTTGATCTCACCGACACAGACCATGTGGAACGAGAGATCATGTTGATCAAGGTGCGTGCCGAAGGGGTTGCGCGCGAAGAGGTCAAACGGACTGCGGATGTGTTCCGTGGGCAGATCATCGATGTTACTGCTAATGCCTATACGGTGCAGGTAACCGGCCCAAAGGCCAAGCTCGACGCGTTCATTCGCGCCATTGGAAAAACTACGGTACTTGAGGTGGTGCGCTCCGGCGCCACTGGTCTCAGCCGTGGCGACAAAATACTCACGGTTTAATTCTTTTTTACCTCCTCTATTTGAAAATTCACAACAGGATAACCATGCAGGTTTATTACGACAAAGACGCCGATCTCTCCATCATCCAGGGCATGAATGTGGTGGTAGTGGGTTATGGGTCGCAGGGTCACGCTCACGCCAACAACTTGCGTGACAGCGGTGTTAGCAATATTACGATTGGCCTGCGAGACGGGTCTGGTTCAAAACGCAAAGCTGAGAACGCCGACTTCAAAGTGCAGGAAGTTTCAGAGGCGGTCAAAGACGCTGACCTCATTATGATTCTCACGCCCGATGAGGGGCAGCAGGCGTTGTACGACGCTGAGATTGCTCCGTATGCAAAAAAGGGCACGACGCTTGCCTTCGCGCACGGTCTCAACGTGCACTTCGAACTGATCATTCCGCGCGACGATATGGACGTCATAATGATTGCTCCCAAGGGCCCGGGGCACACAGTTCGTTCCACCTACACCGAGGGTGGTGGGGTGCCAAGCCTGATCGCTGTCGCCCAGGACAAGTCGGGTATGGCGAAGGCCAAAGCGCTGTCTTACGCGTCAGCTAACGGGGGTGGTCGTGCAGGAATCATCGAAACCAACTTTCGCGAAGAAACCGAAACCGACCTGTTTGGTGAGCAAGCAGTGCTCTGTGGCGGGGCTGCGTCTCTGGTGCAAGCCGGTTTTGAGACTTTGGTCGAGGCTGGCTATGCCCCGGAAATGGCATATTTCGAATGTCTGCATGAATTGAAGCTGATTGTTGACCTGTTCTACGAGGGTGGGGTGGCCAACATGTGGTACTCGGTATCCAATACAGCAGAGTATGGCGGTTTGACCCGTGGCCCGCGTATTGTCACGGCAGAAACCAAGAAGGAAATGAAGCGCATACTGACTGAAATTCAGGAAGGTAATTTTGTGCGCGAATTTGTTACCGAGAACCAGGCTGGCAACCCGCACATAAAGGCGCGGCGCCGTCTGACTTCGGAGCATCAGCTCGAAGAAGTAGGTGAACGCCTGCGCAGCATGATGCCCTGGATCCAGGAAAACCGGCTGGTTAACAAAGACATTAACTAGCACGGTGCCGCTCTGCAGGAGAATTCAATGTCAACGAACTCAGACAGAGACTCGAAGCCTAGCGTTCATCTGATTGATGATGACGCAGCGGCACAAAGTGCCAACGCGGTTGTGCGTGCGCCGCGCAAAGGCATTTACCTGCTGCCAAATTTGATTACCAGCGCCGCCCTGTTTGCAGGGTTTTACGGCATGGTGGCTAGTATGAACGGCCACTACATACCGGCCTGTCTTGCGGTGATGGCGGCGCTCGTGCTCGACACCGCTGATGGGCGTGTTGCGCGCCTGACAAATACCGAATCTGAGTTTGGCGCCCAGTACGATAGCCTGTCTGATATGGTGGCTTTTGGGGTCGCACCGGCCCTGTTGGTATTCCACTATTCCCTGTCTGGCCTTGGGCGACTTGGCTGGATCGCAACCTTCATCTACATGGCCTGTGCTGCACTGCGCCTGGCACGGTTCAATATGGACAGTGACCTGAAGTCATTCACGGGGCTGGCAAGTCCCGCGGCCGCGGTCATTTTGGCCAGTCTGGTGTGGGTGCTGGCTGAGTCCTACCCAAGCTCGATCGATCAGTTATGGGTGCCCTACGCGATCGCGGCGGTGACGGTAGCCATGGGCCTGTTGATGGTGTCCCCCATTCGCTATTTCTCGCCGAAGGGCATCGATTTTGCCCACCGAGTGCAATTTCTGACGCTAGTAGGGGTTGTTTTGGTGTTTGCGGTGGTGATTGCGGAACCCCCGCGAGTATTGCTGGTCTTGTTTAGTGTCTACGCTCTTTCTGGTCCGACATACTATCTGGCCCAGAAGCTCGGCAAAGACAAGAAAATTACCGAAGACTGACAATAGAGAGTCCCATGACCCGTAATCGATTTGCCGAACCCAAAAGCTCAGAAATCACCCCTGAAGCCGTCTACGCGGAGCGGCGCCAGTGGCTCAAGAAAGCAGGGGTCGGGCTCGCGATAGGTGCCGGGTTGTCAGTAACTAGCGGTTGTGATGCGCAGGGCAAATCCGCGCAGAGCGGTGCAGCAGCGGCCACTGGCGACGTAAGCGATCTTGAGCAGCAGAAATCAGAGCTTGGTGAGGCGGTTACCCCGGAGTCCTATGCCACCTCTTACAATAATTTCTACGAGTTCGGAACGGGTAAAAGTGATCCCGCCGAAAACGCCCATCAGCTCACCACCAGCCCCTGGACGGTCGAGATCGCGGGTGAGGCCAACAAGACCGGCAAGTTTGATCTTGATGAGATTCTGCGCGGCGTGGCTGAAGAAGACCGTATCTATCGGCTGCGTTGTGTCGAGGCCTGGTCCATGGTGATTCCGTGGCGGGGTGTGCCACTGGGCGAGGTATTGAAGAAATTCGAGCCCACCAGCAAGGCGAAGTTTGTGAAATTCACAACGCTGTATCGCCCCAAAGAAATGCCCGGTCAAAGCTCGTTGTTCAGCAGCATCGATTACCCCTATGTGGAAGGCCTGCGTATGGACGAGGCCATGAATGATCTGACGCTGCTTGGCACCGGCATGTACGGCAAGCCGCTGCCAAATCAGAACGGCGCGCCGCTGCGCCTGGTTGTGCCATGGAAATATGGTTTTAAAAGCATCAAGTCCATTGTGAAGATTGAGTTCACTGAGCGTTTGCCGCGCAACACCTGGAACCTGCTGCAAGCCAGCGAGTATGGCTTTTACGCGAACGTAAACCCTGCAGTCAGTCACCCGCGCTGGAGTCAGGCAAGCGAGCGTCGTCTGCCCGGCAACCTGTTGAGTCGTAAACGCATCGAAACCCTGCCATTTAATGGTTATGGTGATCAGGTCGCATCGATGTATGCCAACATGGATTTGCGTAAGCACTTCTAAGTCACCATGATCTGAAGCCCTATTCACTGCAGCACTGCTATGACCGCAATCAAAACACTCCTGTGGCTGCTGTTGCTTGCGCCTGGTGCCTGGCTCGGGTCGCACGTCTATGACCTGCTCGTAAATCCAACCGCGGCGCTTGGCCCGCTGGGTGCTGATCCGGTGGAATACATTGTGCGCTTTCTCGGTGAGTGGGGGCTGCGCATACTGGTTGTGAGCTTGCTAATCAGCTCGCTCGCCCGACGTCTGAAGAAACCCGCCATCATTCGGGTGCGCCGCCTCGTTGGCTTGTTTGCGTTTGCCTACGTTAGTGCCCACTTTGCCGGCTATGTCTGGTTGTTAGCCGAAGCCCGCTGGGGCGAGATTGTGGCTGACTTTTTCGATCGCCCCTACATCACTGTTGGGTTACTCGGCTGGGTAACCCTCTTGCCGCTTGCGGTGACCTCAACGCGAGGCTGGCAGCGTAAACTGGGCCGCAATTGGAAGCGCCTGCACAAACTGGTTTATGTCGCCGTGATTGCCGGGGTGGTGCACCTGTTCTGGCTCACCCGGGACGGGTTTACAGAAGTGGTTGTGTACGCACTGATTGTGGCCGCGCTCTTTGCTGAGCGGCGCTTCAAACCAGCGCGACGGGCGTAACACGCTGGTAGACTCGCCTCTCTTCCGGGGAAAATCGGCCCGAAGTAGATTGACGCGAGCCGTCAGAGGGGTAAATCGTGACGACAGAGAGTTTTTGGCGAGCGCACCTGCGCTTACTCGGCGGCTGCCTGCTGGCCTGGTTTTTGGTGTCCTTTGGTTGTGGCATCGTCTTTGCGGACACTCTGAATAGCTGGTTGATTGGTAACGTGCCGCTGGGCTTCTGGTTTGCCCAACAGGGTGCGATCTACGGCTTTCTGTGCATCATCGTGTTCTACACCTGGCGCGTGGGTAAGCTCGAGAAGCGGCTGCTGAAAGAACAAACCGCCAGGGAGTCCGAGACGTGAGTCTGCAGCTCTTGACCCAGCTTGTGGTGGGCGCCTCTTTTTTACTCTACATCGGCATTGCTATCGCCTCGCGAGCCGGTTCAACCGGTGATTTCTATGTCGCCGGCAAAGGCGTGCACCCCGTTGCCAATGGCATGGCAACCGCGGCAGACTGGATGAGCGCTGCGTCGTTTTTGTCGATGGCCGGTTTGATTGCCTTTCTCGGTTACGACGGCTCTGTCTATCTTATGGGCTGGACGGGAGGTTACGTGCTGCTGGCGTTGTTGCTCGCGCCCTATCTGCGCAAGTTCGGCAAGTTTACGGTGCCGGAGTTTGTCGGCGATCGCTACTACTCAAAAGTGGCGCGGCTGGTTGCCGTAATATGCCTGATCTTTATTTCATTCACCTATGTAGCTGGCCAGATGCGTGGTGTGGGCATTGTCTTTTCGCGATTCCTCGAAGTTGAGTTGGCCACCGGACTGCTCATTGGGATGGGCGTGGTATTTTTCTACGCCGTACTCGGCGGCATGAAGGGCATTACCTACACTCAGGTGGCGCAATATTGCGTGCTTATATTTGCCTATACGGTGCCTGCGGTGTTCATCGCCCTGCAGGTTACCGGAACCCTGTTACCCCAGCTGAGCTTTGGTAGCGGGGTAACGGGTGACGGTACTCCGCTGCTGTTAAAGCTCGATCAGGTGGTTACCGAGCTGGGGTTTCCGGCCTACACCAGTGGCACTAAAAGCACGATAGATGTGTTCTTCATTACGCTCGCACTGATGGTGGGTACCGCGGGTTTACCCCATGTGCTGGTGCGCTTTTTTACTGTGCCTACAGTACGCGATGCACGCGTTTCCGCGGGTTGGGCGCTGCTCTTTATTGCGCTGCTCTACACCACCGCACCTGCGGTGGGGGCGCTTGCGCGCTACAACCTGACTACGACGATGCAGACGGGGCCGGTCGGCGCCCCGGCAGGTAACCTCGAATATGCGCAGCGTCCGAGCTGGTTTAAAACCTGGGAAAACACCGGCCTGCTGCGTTTTGAAGACAAGAACGGCGATGGCCGGGTGCAGTACTACAACGACAAGAATGCGCAGTTCGTAGAAGGCCCGGCTCGCGACTATGGCTGGCAGGGTAACGAGCTGAGTGTTGATAACGACATTATTGTGCTTGCCAATCCCGAAATTTCCAATTTACCGGACTGGGTGATTGCGCTGGTTGCGGCAGGCGGCGTGGCGGCGGCACTGTCGACCGCTGCGGGTTTGCTGTTGGTTATCTCGGCCGCAATTTCCCACGACATTTTGAAGGGTATGTTGCGACCGACCATTTCTGATCGGCGTGAACTGCTTGCGGGGCGGATAAGTGCGGCAGTGGCGGTGCTGTTCGCTGGCTACTTGGGGTACAACCCGCCGGGCTTTGTTGCTCAGGTTGTGGCATTCGCCTTTGGGCTTGCTGCGGCGAGCTTGTTCCCGGTGATGTTGCTTGGCGTGTTTTCTCGTCGTATGAATCGCGAGGGAGCCATTGCCGGCATGCTCACGGGACTTTTATTTACGCTCGGTTACATTCTGTACTTCAAAGGCGTGTTTATCGAACCGCTCGCCGCTAACGTTTCCGCCAACTGGCTATTTGGTATCTCACCAGAGGGGATTGGTGGGATTGGTATGCTGCTGAACTTCGCGGTTGCTATTGCAGTAAGCCGCGTCACCGCACCGCCTCCGTCCGAGGTGGTGGCAATGGTTGATGACATTCGTTTGCCCGAAGGCGCAAGCTAACCACTTTGTTGCAACCTGCGGGCATTGGCTTCGGCAAGCTCGGCCAGGCACTGTTCGCTGTCTGCCCAATTGATGCAGGCATCGGTAATGCTCTGGCCGTAAGTCAGGTCTGCGCCGTCACCGATCTTCTGGTTGCCTGCAACGAGATTGCTCTCGATCATCACGCCAAATAAGCGCTGTTCTCCTGCCCTTAGCTGTTCGCAGATGTTGCTGCAGACTTTGAGTTGATTGGCGTGTTGTTTTTGGCTGTTTGCGTGACTCATGTCGACCATGATTTTCTCGCGTAGCCCGGACTCCTCCAGTACAGAGGCTGCCGAGTTGATGGCAGCGGAGTCGAAATTGGTTGTGCCGCCGCCACCGCGCAGAATGATGTGGCAATCTTCGTTGCCGGCGGTAGAAAAAATGGCGGATCGCCCCATTTTTGTGACTGACGGAAAGATGTGGCTGTTAGAGGCTGAAGCAACCGCGTCAGCGGCGACCTGTACCGAGCCGTCGGTGCTGTTCTTAAAGCCTATAGGGCAGGACAGTCCTGACGCGAGCTGTCGATGAATCTGGCTTTCGGTGGTTCGTGCGCCGATGGCACCCCAGGTGACCAGATCACCCAGGTATTGCGGTGTGATGGGGTCGAGGTATTCGGTGCCGGTACCCAGGCCGAGTTCAACCACGGTGTTCAATACGCCGCGAGCGGTGCGTAGGCCCAGGTTGATGTCGTAAGAGTTGTTGAGATTGGGGTCGTTGATAAGACCCTTCCAGCCAACCGTGGTGCGCGGCTTTTCGAAATAGACCCGCATTACCACCAGCAGCGATTCAGGGTATTGATCAGCGGCAGCTTTTAGCTTCTGGGCGTACTCGGTGGCAGCGCCGGGGTCATGGATAGAGCAAGGTCCAATGATGACCAGCAAGCGGTTGTCTGTGCCATCGAGAATGTCGCTGATCTGCTGGCGCGTAGAAAAGATGAGCTGTGATGCGGCGGTGCTAATCGGCATTTCTTCAATCAGCGCGGCGGGAGCGATGACTTCCTCCATGCCCGTGATTCGAATGTCGTCAGTCTGGTACTTCATGTAATGACCTTGGAAGAAACCTCTGCACAATAATGGCAGGGGAATATGGGGCTGGCAGCCGGTTAAAGGTACACTCTACAGATGACATCCCGGTCTTCCCAATTTTCTGCCCACAACACTCGCCTTGCGTTCGATGATTTCGACGGGGGCGAGCAGGCGCAGCGTCGCGTGCGGATTCTCGCAGAGCTGGATATCGATCTATGGACCCAGCGGTTGGCGCTCCCAGAGGCCAGCCCAACGGGGCTCGATCGACAGCCACCGGCCAGTGGTCCGGCCGCAGCACGGGCTCTGCTGGCAGAGTCAGCAAACTCGGCAAAGTTAGCGACTGTCGAGCGTGACCCTCGGTTGGTTGGCCGTGATGGCTCTGTTGCTGTTACTGGAGAAATCACCGACGAGGCTGTTGACGCCGTAGTTGACCGGGTTGGGGGCACAGCTGACGCTGCACTTGATTTGCTGTGTGTTACGGGTCCTCACGGCCTGTTGTTGGTGCCGCAGCGAGGGTTAAGCCAGGAGGCTCGTCGACTTCTGAAAGATATACTCAGCAGCGCAATGCGCGTGATTGAGAATCGATTGGCGGCAACTCGGCAGATCGATACACCCGCGAAATCAACCAGAACCAGACTGCAAAGCCTGCGTTTCACCTGGCCAAGTGTGGTCCCTGGCGAAGAAGGCGAAGAAGGCGAAGAACATAGAGCCGCGGTAGCGGCAGAGCCTCCGACAAGCGATACAGTGCGTGCGTTGCGAGGTTTTTTGCAGCGTCAGTTGCAGGGCAAACCTGATCCGGTGTTGCTCTATGTGGATAGTCAGGATGTGGATAGTCAGGTCGAGGACCACGTGAAAGGCGGCGAGGCCAGCAATTTGGCGCAGTTGCTGGCGCAAGTTGAGCTGCCCATTGCCCTCGAGCGACGAATATTAGTCGAGGCGCCTGAGCTTTTGATGAGTGACAGTGCACTCAAGAGGACACTATGGCGAACGCTGAGCGCACTCTGACGTTTGCGCCAGCGGTTGCTGAGAACGTTGCTGCGATGGTACGAAACGAAACGCGTTCCTACGCGTTCCCCTGGACAGAGGGTGTGTTTCGGGACTGTCTTATTGGCCCGCAAACCTGTTGGGTCGCTCTGGATACCGCCGGCGATATCATTGGCCATGCCATTTTCAGCATCGCGGTTGCTGAAGCCCACCTGCTCAATATTTGCATCACTCGCGATCGCCAGGGTAATGGCTACGGGCGACAATTTTTGCACTTTGTGTTGCACCAACTGCAGCACGCTGGCGCTGAGGTGGTGTTTCTTGAAGTGCGACCTTCCAACAGGGTAGCGACGACACTCTACGAATCCTTTGGTTTTCGAGAAATTGGTGTCAGAAAAGACTACTATCCCGCGCCTCTGGGGCGAGAAGACGCGACGGTATTGGCGCTGCAGTTTGAAGCACAGCCAGCGGGAGTTGAGGAGCTTGCTCCTAACTCGGCACGAGCGCGGAGCATTGTATCTCGCGCTACGCGCGACCCCAACGAACAGCGATAGTCGCAATCCTCTAACCCCAAAATCGACAAGTGAGATCAGCGTGGAATCCGGAAGCCAGGCCCAGCAGAACAAAGCAGAGAAGCATGAGCTACGGCGTACCTTTGCGATTATTTCTCACCCAGATGCCGGTAAAACCACAATTACTGAAAAGCTATTGCTGCACGGCAACGCCATAAAGCTTGCGGGTACCGTCAAGGGGCGCAAGGCGGATCGAATGGCCACCTCGGACTGGATGGCCATGGAACAGCAGCGAGGGATTTCTGTCACCACTTCGGTCATGCAGTTCCCTTTTAATGGTCGAGTAGTGAATCTGCTCGATACGCCAGGCCATGAAGACTTCTCCGAAGATACCTACCGAACCTTAACGGCAGTGGATTCTGCGTTGATGGTGATCGACGGCTCCAAAGGTGTTGAGCAGCGGACGGTGAAACTGATGGAAGTCTGTCGTCTGCGCGACACTCCCATTCTTACTTTCATCAACAAACTTGATCGGGAAGTGCGCGACCCCATCGATGTGCTGGATGAAGTGGAAGAGATTCTGCAGATTCATTGCGCACCCATGAACTGGCCGATCGGCATGGGTCGAGACTTTCGCGGGGTTTATGATCTGTATAACGACCGCATTATTTGTTACGAGCAGGGCCATGGCCATCACCTGCACGAGTATCCCGTGATTGTGGGCATTGATAGTCAGGCTGCGCGCGACTTTCTGGGTAATGACTACGATAGCGTTGCCGAAGAAATTGAGCTGGTGCGAGGTGCGAGCACCCGGTTTGATCGCGAGGATTTTCTTGGCGCCACCCTTTCGCCCGTGTTCTTTGGCACGGCGCTGGGTAACTTTGGGATCGAGCAAATGCTCGAAGCCTTTGTCGAGCAGGCGCCGTCGCCGGGCGAGCGCGAAACCACTGAAGGTTCAATCGCTCCGGATGCGCCCAATTTTTCGGGCTTCGTATTTAAGATTCAGGCCAATATGGACCCGCGACATCGTGATCGCATTGCGTTTCTGCGCGTCTGCTCCGGTCAGTACACCCACGGCATGAAGATGCATCATGTCCGTGAGGCCAAGTCGATCAAGATTTCCGACGCCGTTACCTTCATGGCCGGCGACCGGGAACAGGTGCAGTTGGCCTATCCAGGCGACATCATAGGCTTGCATAACCATGGCTCCATTCAAATTGGCGATACCTTCACAGAAGGCAGCAAGTTTCGTTTTTCGGGTATTCCCAACTTCGCTCCGGAGATGTTCCGCCAGGTACGCCCGAAGGACCCGCTAAAAAGCAAGCAGCTTGAAAAAGGCCTGGTGCAATTATCGGAGGAGGGCGCGAGCCAGGTGTTTCGGCCCCTGGCAAATAATCGCCTGATCGTCGGAGCCGTCGGAGCGCTGCAGTTCGATCTGGTGGCCTACCGCTTGCAGGATGAATACCGCGCGGATTGCCTGTATGAACCGGTCAGTCTGTACTCCGCACGCTGGGTGTTCTGTGCCGATGAAAAACTGTTAGCTGAGTTTCGGCGCAAGAATGAGGCGGTGCTTGCCCTTGATGGTGGCGGACATTTGACCTATCTCGCGCCCACGCGTGCCAATCTTGCACTTATTCAAGAACGTTACCCGGATATTACATTTGCAGCGACAAGAGAGCACTAAACGTGTTTTAGGATTTGTCCGCCATAATTTTCGTAATTTTTGGACCGGTGCCGTGAGCCTGATTTTAATCGTTGAGCTTCGTCATCAAGGCTTTCACCAGCCGATTATCGCGATGACCGCTGGCGAAGCCATTTTCTCGTGAAGAAGTACTGGTTTCTATAAAGGCACTGCTGGCGCCGGCGGCGGAGCAGCTTGCTCAGTCGGCAGGCTCGACCATGTCGGCGTAGGGGTTGGTAAACTCAAGGGAGACGTCTTGCGGAAAGCCTGGTACGCCAATAGCCTGGTCGTCGAGGCGCAGCTCTTCACCCTGAACAACACCTTCGCCGAACTGATAAAGCGGAGCCACACCGTCGCTGATCATTCGATTGTCATAGTCGTTCGCCTGCTCGGTAACCCGCTCGCTGCGTTCTTGGTAGACTGCCATGGCTTTCCTGCCGTGGCGTTTTTCGAGCATGGCGCGGGTGACGGTTGGGGATAACACGGCACCGGTTGCGTTGTTGCCACCAAAGCCTTTGGAGTTGAGTAATACGCTGTCATAAGCCAGCGGATCGATTTTGCGGTGTTCGATTGGGAAGTCGAGATTCGACTTGTGTACGTCTTCGGCGATGTCATCGATGCTGGTGATACCCGGTATCCACCCATCGTTCCAGGCGCCGAGTGCTGCAGTCAGCTGATCGGCTCCGGCCGGCGCAATGGTGTGTCCCAGATAAGATTTTACCGCGCCAACAATCCAGTTGTTGATGCCAAAGGTTTTTGCGAGTTCGTTGAGAATGTGTGATTCGGTCACCCGGTTTTGCGGGGTGCCAGTGCCATGCGCCTGCATGTAGCTGCGCTCTCGCAACGATTCTTCACCCAGAATGCTGCGCACGGCGCTCATCGCTTTGGCAACCGTCAGGTAGTTGCCAATTCCAGGACCTGGAATGGACTTTTTGTAGCCATCTGCGTTGACAAACACATCAGCAATGCTGCCGTGGATCTGGGCGCCCATTTCAAGGGCCAGATCATCGTCCATTAGTACGAAGTAGCTAGCGGCCTCGGCCAGAGTGAAGCCGCAGTTTTCGGCGAACGGCCGACATGCCCGGCGGTGGTCTGGTGTGTCGCTGCCGTCCAGGGCCATAAGCGCTTCGTCTTCTGCGAGTGCGCCCATGGTGCGATAGCCTTCGATCACGTCGGGTAGGATGGGTGCTTCGGCGTTGCCGACAATCACAATCCGCCGCTTGCCGCTGCGAATGTCGTCTACGCCTTGCTTCAAGTTGTACAGAAAGGTTGCACAGGCGCCGATGATGCCGGCCGTACCGCCAACACTGCCAAGCACATATGCGTTGATGAAGTCGGTGCACATTTCAGGCAAGCCGAGAGCGATCTGCTTTGAGGTCACGCGCTTGCCCCGCAGCTCTGCATGCATCAAGCCGCCATAGCTGTTCTCATCCATCTGGCCCATAGCACTGCCTGAGTAGACAGCGATTTCATCCGGGCGAACCGCGCCCTTCAACTCATCGACAGTGAAACCGGTTGAGAACAGAGCATCCGAGGCGCCATAGACAGCGAGCTGCAGCCCGCGCGGGTGATTGCGCGACTGGTACAGCTTGTCGGGGGCAAATCCGCTGGGTAGCTGACCGGCGCTGGTTACCCGCGATGAGCGACTGTCGGGCAACAGCACATTGAGATGCTCGGTAACGGTCACTTCGATGTTTTTATCGTCTATACCACGCACCTGCCAGTTGGGTGGTAACTGTTCGGGCAGTTGCCGCCGGGTAATGACAAACTTCAGTTCCTCTGCGTTGAGTTTGGCGGCGCGTTGCCAGGGAATGGCGCGAGTATCAAAAGATTCGATCTTGCGCAGCAGGGTGTGATCCAGAATGTGCTGGCGCACTGCAGGGTCTGTAGTGGCGTCAGGATTGTCAGCGTTCAGGCCCATGAGTTGGCCCAGGCTGCGAAACGTTCTATCGCGCTTGGCGTCGTCGAGCACGTCGATGACCAGCCGCCGATAGGCATGATGGAAGCTCACCCGGCCGGCGGGATTGATGCCGCCGTAACCGACAATCACGGGAAGTCTGGACAAGTTGAGGGTTCCTTCGGCGCTGCCTGGCTGGGTCGGAGAGATTCTATTGGGGACAGGCGTCGATTGCTACACGGGGTGCAGGTAAACTGGCGGGGTAACTTTTACCTACAGGAAGCATCAACCGTGTCAGAAAACGCACAGAAAGCCTTGGAAATTTATCAGTCACAAATCGGCAACACCGATGGCACCGGCGAGTGGATGACGGTTGAGCAAGACCGCATCAATGCCTTCGCAGATGCCACCCTCGATCATCAGTTCATCCATATCGATCCCGTGAAATCGGCCGAACTGTCGCCTTACAAGGTCACCATCGCCCACGGCTTCCTTACCTTGTCGCTGGTGGTGCATTTGGGTGCCAGCGTTCCCGCCGCAAATCCTGCGGCCTTCGAAGGCATGGTGATGGGGGTTAACTACGGTCTCGACAAGGTTCGGTTTCCATCGCCTGTCCCTGTTGATTCCAAGATTCGCGCCGAGCGCACGCTGTTGGGGGTAGAAATGAAGGCGCCCAATACCTTGCAGCTAAAGCAGCAGATAACCGTGCAGATTGACGGCCAGGACAAGCCAGCCTGCGTGGCAGAGATGCTGTTGCGGCAGATCTACGCCTAACTGGGGGTATTAACGCTCCATAAATCTTGGGATCAGTTCTGCGAAATTACATGGCTTAAAGGTCACATCCAGCTGATTCCTAAGAATTTTCTCCCAACCAGTGCGGCAGGCGCCACTGGAGCCAGGGAGCACAAAAATCAAGGTGCCGTTGGCGAGCCCGCCCAGTGCCCGGGATTGAATGGTGGAGCTGCCGATCTCGGTGTAGCTGACGGCGCGAAACAGCTCGCCAAAGCCTTCGATGGTTTTGTCGAAGAGCGGGGCAAGTGCTTCTGGCGTACTGTCGCGACCGGTAAAACCGGTGCCGCCCGTGCTGATGATTGCGTGAACCTCCGGGTCGGCGATCCAGGCGGAGACCTGGGCACGCAGAGCGTACTTGTCGTCCTTCTCGATGGCGCGATCGAAGAGCTTATGGCCGGCCTCGATAAGCGCATCGGCAAGATAGTCTCCGGAGGTATCATCTGCGCTGGTGCGAGTATCAGAGACGGTTAAAACGCAGATATTCAGGCGGCTTAGGTCCATGTGGGGTTCAGCTCCGTGGCTAGATTCGCAGGCGCTGCCAGATCGGCGTAAATACTCGCATACAGGTGTTTATTACGATTGCGATTTGGCAGATAAATGGCATAGAGTAGCGTCAATTCTACACCGCCCTTACGGAGAAACGTGGACAAGCAGCGTCTCGAAGGCGACCACCTTTATCTGATTGCCGAGAACCTCGCGCAGGACTTCTCTTTGTTTCCAGCGGCTGACGCTGAATCGCCGCTGAAAGGCGTTATGCCTGTCTCCGAGATCCTCCGCTACAAACAACACTTGGCCAGTCTGGATGTGGATGAGTACATCGAGACCGTAGTGGCGCCCGCAGAAGATCCAAAGCGGGTCGCGGCACCGGTAGTGATTCGGCAGCTCGGCCAGGTGGTGCGGGAGAACTCCGATGGCCCCTATTATGACGCCGTCGTGGATATGGATTTTGGCGCTGGTGGGCGTCGTCAGGTGGCCTTTGTGGCGCAGGATCGGTCGGCGATGAACGGTAGCTGGATGCCTGAGCATCACCAGGCCGCCGCCGATTTTATTGGTCGGGAATCCGTGCGCAACATTCCCATCGTCAGCTTCATGGATACCCCTGGAGCTGATCCTTACGAAGTAGCGAACCGGAATAATCAGGCGCACTCCATCTCCAGATTGATCGCCGAGATGAGCAACGTGGCCGTGCCTAATGTGGGCATTATCTACGGGCTGGGTTACTCCGGTGGAGCTATACCGCTCGCAGCATCGAATATGATCCTGTCGGTGCGCGACGGTGTGTTCTCGACGATTCAGCCGGTGAGCCTTGCGAGCATCGCTCGACGCATGAACCTCAGTTGGCAGGAATGTGCGAAGTACGTAGGTCTGTCTGCCCAGGAACTGTTTGAGCAGGGCAACATCGACGGTGTGATTGATTTCGCCCCAGGTGATCCTGATGAGAAACTCGAAAATCTGCGGCTAGCCATCGTCGACGCCATTTTATCAGCAGAAGATCGGGCAAAGGCCTTTGTGGCCGACAATCCTTACATGCTCGATCACTACCGTTCGAGCCTCAATCGCTATCTGTCACCTAGCGATGACTTGAAGCGCTTTCAAGACAAGGCGTCGCTGCGGGTAACTCGTGCGCCCACTGAATATCTGAACGTGTTCGGTATTACGTACCGCTACCTGCGATATTTAAAGGTGCGACAACGCATCAAGGCAACCACTACCGCGCAGTATGGCCGGTTATCAGAGCAAGAGTTGCCAAAAGGGCAGTTGCAAGAGCGCGCAGAGCTGGCCCGTCGCCAGACGTTTTTGCGTTGGCTGCAAGACCCCGACAAGATTCGTTATGACGATGCGCTGGCCAAAGCCTGGAAGAATTATCGTGAGAAGCGGCAGGCAATGGACGACGAGCGCAGCCGTTTTGCGCAGATCATCTTTGGTGAGCCGCGCAAGAACTACGACGATGCACGAGCCACGTTGTTATCTACCTACGGCACTTTCCTCTATAACCGTTGGAAGACAGAAGCTGCCAGCAATTTCACCAGCCTCAAAGGTTATCTGGTTGGTCACGTGGATACCCGATTGCTGCTGCGGGCTGATGACCTCCTGGATGCCGAAGATCTGGTGCAGGCGTTGCGCGATCAGCCTGATCTGCTTGGTCTGGTGCGTGAGCGCAGCAGTTATGAAGGCAAGAAGTTGCTCGATGGTGTGGGGGAGCGTTCTCCTGCTCTGCTTCGTGCGCTCATCACCTCAGAGCTTAACCTCACCCTGACTGGAGGCTTGTTGCCGACTGATGAGCTGGACTTGCCAGCCGCAGCCGAGACCGCGCTGCGTCAGTTGAGGACATCGGGTGCCTCCGATATTGCGAAAAATCGGGCGATTATTGATGCCTATTTCCCGGCTGCGTTTGAGACGCGACCAGACTTTAGTGAAGATGATGATTCAGCAGATGCCGAAGCGACTGTGCTCGACATCTTGCTGGCTGAAGACTTGCGCGAAGACTTCATCAAGGAATGCGAAAACCTGCTGTTATTCGATGGTGTGTTCGATAACACTATTGAACGACTCGATAGCATTGCTGAAGAGGCAGGTAGTACCCAGGCGCTGGAAAAAGAAACCGTTGGCAAGCTGCTGGGTGAGTCGTTAGATGCAGCTATGCAAGCACTGCAAAGCGGTGAGGCCGGTGCTGGTTCGGGCGACGTGACAAAGCTGCAGATACAGTTTTTTGATTGGTATCTGCGCGTTCAGGGGCAACCCAAAGCCAGCGTGTTCTTTCGTGCGGTCGAAGAATGGAAGAAAGTGGCGTTTCCGGAACTCTCCGACACACTGTTTACCGTTGTTACCTTCTATTTCGAAACTTTGCTGGGTGCCTATTTACAGTCCGAGCGTCCTGACGGCAAAAAGTACGAAGAGAAGATTTTACCCAAGAACATTGGGCGAAAAAAAGATTTCTGGAATCGACTCGATATCGCCTATAGAGATTTGCTCATTCAGAATTTGCTGACAAGCTACAAGCGCAGCAAACCGATTCGCTATACAGACATCATCGACAGGTTCTTCATTGATTTTCAAGAGCGTGATAGCGACCTGATCTCTTCCGATCCTCGACGTTTTCCTGGCTTTCGATTGTCGATAGAAGCGGCCATAGACAAAAAGCTGCCGCCCTGCGGAATTGTCACTGGAGTTGGCACCTTTAAAGCGCCTGGTGGCGGGGGTGTAACGGCAGGCGTTGTGGTCTCTAACGTGCAGTTTCAGGCTGGTGCATTTGATATGGCCAGTGCGGAGAAATTCTGTTCGTTGTTGGTCGAGTGCGCGCAACAACATCTACCCGTTATTTGCTTTGTCTCCTCCGGGGGTATGCAGACCAAAGAAGGGGCGGGTGCGCTATTTTCGATGGCTGCGGTGAATGATCGCATCACGCGGTTTGTCCGCGATCATGACTTGCCCGTGATTGTGTTTGGCTTTGGCGATTGCACCGGTGGCGCGCAGGCGAGTTTTGTAACCCACCCACTAGCACAAACCTACTATTTCTCCGGCACCAACATGCCGTTTGCTGGGCAGATTGTGGTTACGCAGAACCTGCCTTCCACATCTACCTTGTCGAACTACCTCTCAGCAGTAGAAGACTCGATGGAAGGGTTGGTGAAGCACCCGTTCTTCGACGACCTTGACGAAGAATTGCGCAAGATTGATCCTGAAGTGCCGGTTGCTGACGAAGACGTGAGCGAAGTGGTTAGCCGGGTGATGGCAGGCACGTTGAGTCGGGAGCGCACGCCGCTCGATCTGCATCGACCCAGGTTCAGCGAGCGCGATCTGATTCGCCCCGTTAAGCGCACACTTATTCACGCGCGTGGTTGTACGGCTGCCAAGCTTATACGTGTGGCCCAACAGCAAGACATTGAGGTGGTGCTTGTTCAGTCAGACCCTGATATGGAGTCTGCATCGGTAGATATGCTGACCGAGCGCGATACGCTGGTGTGCATTGGTGGCAACACACCAGACGAGAGTTATTTGAATGCGCTGTCGGTGATTCGAGTTGCCGATCAGCAAGGCGTTGACTCGTTGCACCCAGGTATTGGGTTTTTGTCAGAAAACAGCCAGTTTGCTGAGCTGGTGCGTAGCCACGGTATTAACTTTATTGGCCCGCCGGTGTCCTCAATGGACACCATGGGTAACAAGTCGAACGCTATCAACACCTCGCTGCGGTTGGGTGTGCCGGTAGTTCCGGGCAGTCACGGCATTCTTACTAGCGTTGAACTTGCAGCGCAGGTTGCCGAAGAAATCGGTTTCCCGGTGCTTATTAAGGCGGTGCACGGCGGTGGTGGCAAGGGTATTCAGTTGGTTGAAAACGCTGCCAGTTTCCCAGATTTGTTTCATCGGGTTGTGATGGAAGCGGGCGCTGCCTTTGGTAATGGCGACGTTTACCTCGAGAAGTTTGTCACCTCGCTACGACACATCGAAGTGCAGTTGTTGCGCGACACCCATGGCAATACCAAAGTACTCGGTTTGCGCGACTGCTCAGTGCAGCGCGACAAGCAGAAGATTATCGAGGAGTCGTCTTCAACCATGTTGCCCGAGCTGCTGATGCGTTCGGTGCTCGCTCATACTGCGGCGCTGGCCGACGAGGTGGGTTACGTTGGTGCGGGCACGGTCGAGTTTATTTACGACCTTGCGAACGACGCTGTGTACTTCATGGAGATGAACACGCGGTTGCAAGTTGAGCACCCGGTTACCGAGATGGTCTCTGGGGTTGATATTGTGGCGCAGCAATTCCGCATTGCGTCAGGGCACGATATAGCCGAGCTTGAAATCAAGGACAACGGTTATGCGATCGAAGCACGCATCAATGCAGAAAAAGTAATCTTGTCTGCAGATGGCCAAATGCAGTTTCGACCTGATCCTGGTGAAGTGCAATTGTGCGAGTTTCCGGATGAAGATGGCATAGACGTAATCGCAACCATAAGTACCGGCAAATTTGTCTCGCCCTACTACGACTCTATGGTGGCGCAGGTTATTGCCCACGCTGAGACGCGCGAAGCCGCCACACAAAAGCTGCTGGCGTACTTAAAGCGCGTTCAGATCAAAGGTATTTGCACCAACTTGCCGCTGTTGTATCGCATTCTCGGAGATCAGGTGTTCCGTGATGGGGTGTATGACACCGAGTACCTGCCAGGTCTGTTTGAACGCCTTGATCAGGCTGAGCTGGTTGAAGAGATTGAAGCATCTGCCGGCACTGATCGTACGGCCATTGATCTTGATTCGATCAGAATTGAGAACAGCGACGAGTTAAAAGTTCTGGCGCCATCTACCGGTATCTTCTATATCACGCCATCGCCAACGGAACCCGAGTACGTGACCGAAGGGGAAGTGATCGATAGAGACAAGGTAATGTGCCAGTTAGAGGCGATGAAGAGCTTCACGCCACTAACAATATCTGACTTTGGCGAACTCTATCCGCAGGAACGTTACGAAGTGGCGCGTATCAACGTTGCTGCCGGACAGCAGGTAAACCCCGGTGATCTGTTGTTTGTAGTGAAGCCCGTGCTGGGTGCGCTCTAGCGCCTGCCGGCACTCAGATCACCCCAGCAGAATTTAGCGCCGCCACGTCGTCAGGGTTTAGTCCCAACGCGCCGTAGATCTCTGCATTGTCTGCACCGATCGCCGGATAGAATTCCGGCTCGGTGAGGTCGTAATCGGAAAACCTGATCGGACTGGTCGGTAGCACAACATCACCCAGCTGGTCGTGAGTTTTGTAGTGCAACATACCGCGCTCATGCAGGTGGGGGTCATTTCGGACCTCATCAAGGGTTCGGATGGGAGCTACAGGAATACGATTGGCGCGCAACTCTTGATACGCCTCGTCTCTGGTTTTGTCAGCACTCCAGGCGTTGATCATTGCGTCTACTAAATGCTCGCGTTTTTTCCGCGCCATCGAGTTGCGAAAGTCTCGGTTGTCTTTTTGATCGGGTCGGCCAATGACCTCCAGCACGCTGTGCCAATGCGCCTCTGCTACACAGATGATCACCACCCAGCCGTCTTTGCACGGGTAGCGCCCGTAGGGGCTCACCGTCGACGGAGAGCGCGCGCTGTTGCGCGGTGGTGTTTCTCCGGTGGAATGCAAAATGCTGAACTCGGAACACAGGGTGAAATACATCGACTCCAGCATGGACACCTCAACCCTTGTGCCCTTGCCGGTGGTTGCCAGGCCCTGCAAGGCGGCGAGCACACCAGCGTACATATGAATACCGCCCATGATGTCGCACGGTGCACCCCCTGAGCGACTGGGCGGGGCGTCGGCATCGCCGGTGGCAC
>CAZSYU010000026.1:0-47855 GCA_964611345.1 uncultured Pseudomonadales bacterium | reverse complement strand
GCCCTACTCTCGAGTGCGAGCGAATATCAACAACACATCTATGGCCAGTACAATATCGAAAGCGCAACACACGCGATGGCCCAAAACACTGGATACTCGTTGCCGCCTTTTACCCACAGCCAGATAAACTTCTTGCCATTGGCGAAGTAAATAGTAATCGCTGCGACCAACAGCAGCGCGGCACACAACAACGCCGCATAGTGGGTGTAGACATCAAGCAACAGTGCGCTTGCTGCAAGCAGTTCTACAACCAATGCGAGGCGAACAAACAACAATGGGTGCCAATAGCCCGCATCCACAAAGGTTTTAATTGCCGGAGGCGGATTGCCAATCACTTTAAAATACATGTGCGGTATGAAAAATAACGCACAAAGTAGCCGCAGAACCACAGCCCCATTGCTTAGATCGTAAGAGCCTGCTTCCAACATAGATACCTTAAGCGTTGTCGCACAACCTTGTTAGCCTGTGCCTACATAGGGGATAAGTCGGCCCATTATAAGTACACAAAACCAAAGTAATAGTGATCCGCCACCAACCACTTTAGCCAGAGCACTGGTGCTACCTTCGGCTTCAAACTGAGACAATCGTCCATCCAGTTTCCACGCAAACAACACCGCATTGAGTCCACAGAGCACGATGAGCCCCATCTTTATCTGAAAGCCAATATTGATGGCATAACGTTCGGGATCGCCCAGGAAAAAAAGACTACCAGTAATCAAGTTCATGCCAAAACCGATGAACACCCAGGGTAGTAGCTTGTGGACTGTGGCAAAAGAAACGGTTTTGAACCAACCGATTAGGCGAGTATCAACAATCAACATAGCCCCTAACAGCAAGCACAGGCCGAAGAAGTGTATCGTTTCAAGAGCAGGCCATATCCAAGGTTCAGAAATCACCCATGCGTGTAAGGAAGTACCCAATGCCCATTGAACGAGATTATCCACAGTATGATCCTTAGAGGTACGCGATCAGTCGGCCGGCGACAATCGCAATAGACCACAGCAACAGAGACAGAACACACAACCGCTTCACGTTGCCAGGCACAGCGGCACCTGCGTCCCAATCGGCAGCACCCAACCGAACCTTTTCTTGGAGTAGCGCTGCAACAATAGCCGCAACAAGTATCGAGGCTATCTTGATGAGGAACGGCAAACTGACAATAAACACGCTCGCTTGCGCCGAGAAGAGCATAAATCCCGAGACGAAATTGAGCAGAAAGCCCGCCCAGGCCAATTTCATGTACGAAAGCACGGTGCCGTAGGGAAGACCATCGAATCGTCCCAGCAACCGCAAACAGAGCATAAAAATAATTCCCACGACGATCGCTAAACCAATTCCGTGAGCCGTCAGTGTAATGGGGTAGCCCCACAGCGACGCCCCAACCCAGTCCGCCAGAGCAGTCAGTTCCAGCCATTCAAAAAGAGCCATCCCTATCCCTTTTCGTCGTCGATAGGTTTGCCGTTCTCTTGGTTTTGGAAGTACAAAGCAAACAGGTAGAACACGACACCAAACAGGCCAACACCAAGCATCCACACATCCGTCTGATCCATTAGTCTTTTCCTGCGAGATAGGATTGCAGCAACGAGATCAGCTCGCTCACGATTACGATCGAATAGATCACTACAACAGATGTCACAAACAACTCTAACGCGAAGTTCATCAGGCGGCACCTCCGAGCGCTTGCTCTTTCTTATAAGCGGCGCTGAACAGCGCAGGCTTGTTGTTTTTGGTGAAGCTGTAAAGCAGTAGTGTTAAAACGAAAGCCACTATGGCAGTAATATGCGCGTTCTCAAGCGCGGTGGCACCGGGCACTACAGCAACGATAATCTGCTTGATGGGGCCAATAGACCATGCACAGTTTATTATCCATGAGCAAAGGACAATCGTTAGAGCGACTGTCGAGTTTCGTTTCCAAAAAAGCCCGGCAATAATTATGAAAAACATGGGTGCCAGCCAGGCAAACAGCCAGGTAATTGAACGAATCACATTAGGATGATTGAAGAAAGTCAGTGCAGCGGCCAACACCCCAATGATGAGAATTACCCGCCGAATAAGCTGCTTTTCCCTGATGGGCGACAAACCGCCTTCCACACTGGAACCAACAATATCTTTCACAAAGATCGTGGCAGGCGCCAGCGCCGACATGGCGAAGGTAGAAAGCAAGGCTCCCAAGAAACCTGCTTGCACCAAAACAACCAACCACGTCGGCAGCAGACTAACTACCAGCGTGGCACCTGCAAGCTTAGAGCCCAGAACCGCAAACTCGGGAATGGTCGCTGCCGCCAGCCCACACAACACCGGGAACACTCCGAACAGGCCATTCACAGGTGCCGCTATCCACAGTGAACGTTTAATGACTTTCTCATCTTTGGCAGACATCGCTGCTGCCATGCCCTGCTGGTTAACCGATTGGGAGAACACCACCGAAAAAACTGCGGCCAGTGCAAATCCCGCCAGCAAGTCGGGCGTACCAAAAACACTGAGCTTGAATTCCTCGCCATTAGCGATGTAGTGCTGCCTGACACCCTCCCAACCTTCTGGCAAAACAAACGCCAGATAGACGCCCGCGATGGCGATAGATGCGTACATAACCACGGCGTTGACCAGGTTAACCCACATGGTTTGTTTAATTCCGCCCATTGTCACATAGGCCGTTCCCAAAATGGCTCCGACAACAGCCGCCCATCCCAACGACCAGCCACTGATCGCAGAAATACCGATACCCAGAGTTTGCGTCTCTAGTGTTACCAGACCAAACACCACCATCGCTCCCACACAGGCCGTGAGAATACGCAGACGTCGCCCGTACATGCGACCAATAAGCTCAGGAATTGTTGAGCAGCCCAAACGACGTACCCACTGGCCTGTGCCAAGACAGATAACGCAGATTAAAATTGTGTGTGCAAAGGAAAACCAGAGTGCGACAGCGCCCAGGGCGAATGACATTTCCATCAGGCCGTACACATGGGCTGAACCAAGGTAGGTAATGGCTAGGGTCACCGAGAACATCGCCAGATTGGCGTCTCTACCACCCGTGGCCATGTCGGTTACCAGACCGGATTTCTTGTCTCTTTGCGTTAGAAAGAAACCGATACCGCCAATAACGACCACGTTATAGAGAATTACCATCCAAAGAACAGTATTCAACGCTTTTTCACTCCTGCCCTAATTAGCAGCACACAATAGTATCTTGACTGTTGAACCACGTGTCAATACAACAGGCCCATAATGCGACCTAGCAAAATAAACTGTAAGGGTGCTAGATTTCCAACTCCCGGCTGGCGATGAGAACTCGAGGGCGGCTACATAGCTAAAGGCAGAGAAGATGAACAAGCTTAATATCGCTAGAGCTCTAATTGTGATTGGCATGCTGGTTGGCTGGGAGAGCCTGTATCAGTCTTTTAACCACATTGGCGATCCGCTATTTCTAATTTCCCCCGATCATCCCGGGGGCGATACGCACGCCTGGTATCACGTATTACGCGAGTTGATGGGGGATATCGGGACCATCACGGCCGTATTGGTCGTATTCTTCGCAAGTCCCAGCTTTAGAACGTCTGCAACCTGGTGGTTGTCATTGATAGTTCTGGTTGGCTACTACTCTCCGTTCTGGATTGGTATGCCCTTTAACTCAGCACTCGCCGCGCCAACCTGGGATGCGGAGATTCGGCATATTATCCAGGCTGCCGTGCCACTTGCTGGTCTGTTTTTAGCTCGCTCAGAATTTTACAAAATGCCAATAGATCAAGGAGACTTGTAAAGTGACCAAGTTATCGAGACTCGCCTTACTATTACTATTACCATTACTGTCGCTACAAACGGCGTGTGCAGAAACTGTAGAAGTTACACTTATCGACAAATTAGACGGCAACTTGAGCAGTTATTGCATTGATATCGTTGGCGGTGGCAAGAACATTGATCCTGCCAACGGACTGCAGGCGCATACTTGCTACAGTTACAAAGGGAAACTGGGTGCTGATCAGGCATTTGACCCAGCGGCTATAGAGGAAGGGATTTTTCGGGTCGTTGCCTTTGACGTCTGTATGACTCTGCCCAATACAGCGTCAGATACCAAATTGACTCTTGAATCTTGCAACGGCACTGAACAACAACAATTCAAGCTCGGCGAAACTGGCAACATTAGCCCTGTTAGCGCCCCTTCAATGTGCTTAACCGCAGGACAAGACACTACCTTTGGCCGCAACGGAAAGTCCCCGCACCAAATCAAAGTACTGAGTTTGCAACCCTGTCAGTCTGATATTGATGGCCATCAACAATGGCGAATGCGAACTCTTGAGTAGCATCTTT
Source organism: uncultured Pseudomonadales bacterium (assembly GCA_964611345.1). Taxonomy (GTDB): domain Bacteria; phylum Pseudomonadota; class Gammaproteobacteria; order Pseudomonadales; family Azotimanducaceae; genus JALZVT01. The sequence goes on along the minus strand of CAZSYU010000026.1, from coordinate 43,547 downwards.
TTCAATTCACTTTGGAAGGGCTTGCGTTTCAGGCAACCCGCCTGGCAGGAGGACCAAAAATGACCGAAACGGCGAACAATGGCAGGCGTCAATTCTTAACAGGCGGTGCAGCCCTGGCAAGCGCAGCTGCGTTGGGTGCCTGTGCGGTTGACGATATCGATCGAGCACTACCTGCAGTTGCGAACACCAATGTAGAGCGCTACGTTCTGAATACCCCACCTATCGTGTCAATGGCAGTTAATGACACAACTGATCGCTTTCCGGTACGACGTGTGTACTGCCTGGGTCGAAATTATCGCGCTCATGCTATCGAATCAGGTGACGATCCAAATGTTACGCCACCCTTCTTCTTTATGAAGCCGCGTGATGCAGTGATTGATTCCCGAGCAGGGTTTCCTTACCCACAAGCTACCAAAGCTCTGCGATACGAAGCGGAAATGGTAGTAGCCCTTAAAAGCGGGGGGAAGGACCTAAAGGCCGACGATGCCCTGAATCACGTTTACGCCTACGGCGTCGGCCTCGATATGACCAGAGAAGACCTACAGAGTAATGCTCAAGATCTGTCCAGGCCGTGGGCGATAAGCAAATCCTTCGATAACTCCGCGCCCTGCGGCCCACTCTCCCGAGTTGCAACAAACGGACACGCCATCAAAGGTCGAATTTGGCTCAGCGTAAATGGAGAGCTAAAGCAGGATTCAGATATCAATCGGCAACGTTGGTCGGTAGCAGAAGGCATTTCGATCCTCTCCAAGCACTATGAGCTGATGGCAGGAGATCTTATTTTGACAGGTACGCCAGAAGGCATTGGTCTCGTGGTTAAGGGCGATATCATTCGCGCGGGTATCGATGGCCTGGGGGAAATTGAAGTTAAAGTTACCTAGCAAAGCAAGATTGGTAGAACACATCGACCGTCACCGTGGGTTCAAGAGTCATAGCTCCGCGTAGCCAAGGGCAAGAGCAATGAACCAGTCTGCGCCCGCCATCAGGTCTTGAGTGAGCAGCATGAGTATGTAGTAGATCAGCATTACCGCAAACGGCCACCGCAATCGCTGGTACCACCACTCGCCCGCCACCAGCCCGGCGGTAAGCACAATAAGTGTAACTTCCGATGCAATAAGTGAAACGTCCAAATTGGGCACAAGCGATGGAATGCCGTACACATAGGTTCGTTCCAACACTGCCTCTAACGGGAGAATAGCGGTGCACGCGATGAGTCTTAAGTGCAATCCAATATCACGCAGTCGAGCCGCTTTAATCGCCAAGCCAAGGAAAACACAGAACAGCCCAAGGGCTGTGAGATCGATATAAAAGAACTTCATCGCTAGCGTAAAGCCATCGCGCTGACTACCGCCAAGCATCATGGTTTTTAGAACCAAGAGCCCGCTCACGACCACTACCGCCGCAAGCCCAAACGAAACATAGCCTAGCTTGCGATGATGTTTGCGCCAGCGACTCCGGATTAACACCGCCTGAATGACGGCCAGTAACATCCATGCGGTAGCGCTGAGCCCATGAATCAGGATGTGAGTAGCGGCATTAGACATGGCCGAGAAGAAACTGGGCCAGAAAGAGACGAAGGTGACTAAGAAGGCCACAGCAAACCAGATCCACCAATGCTGCATATAAACCGGCACTGTGCTACTTGAGCTGGTCATCGAATTTCGGAGCGCTACGCTGCGGGTACAAACCAAATAGACGACGACCACGCCCGCTCTTGCAGAGTGGGCGGTAAGTCAGGTCGCGGCGCTACCCCCGCCTTCAGCGCGTCCCAGGTTGACCATCGGCAAGTTGGATTCTCGAGAACGCGGACGTAGTAAAACGCTCGATGGGCCGGGTTGAACTCGGGGTCTTGCCAGACCTTTTGCAACTCCCCTGCCCCACTGCCTTCGTTGGTTGCACAGGTTTTGACATCTACACTTGCGCCGTTGTCAGAACAGCGATACGTATCCGGATTGGGCGCCTGGCCATTTGAACACGCTATATCAAACACCTTCTCATGATGCTTACCAGCTATGGTCCAGCCTTTCACTATCTGCAGCCGCTCAAGCGGAGCTGACTTTGAATCGCGCACTGCACGCGCGACAAAGGACGGCGAGTCATCACCTCGGGCCAACAGATCCGAACCCATGCTTACACCGGTGCGGTAGGCTTTGGCGATTCCTTCTGCACTCTTCAACACTTCTTCACCAAGATCGTAGCCAGCGAACAGACTGACCCGAATTCGAGGTCCGGATGTGGCGAAGGTTTCCTTACGCCGAAACGCGCGATAGATCGACTCGCGCGTGTTCTCTTCGGCCCACACACCCGTCAGACCTGAGGCACCCCAGGTATCGTACGCACCAGTGGAGTATTCTTCGTCACCAATCTCCCGCACGTTTACCAGACCGGTCTCACGCATAATGGCCGCGTCTTCGGGTTTTAGGGGCACAGACCCACGCCGTTGACCGTCAGCATCAATAAGGCCTGCCTTGGAGAAATAAGATTCTTCCTCAAGCGTTGATGCCGCCGTGTGTGTATCCGACGCGCCAACAAAACCAAACCGATAAGGGCTTGTCAGGCCTTTGTCCTCAAACGCCAGACCGTTGAGCAACGCCTCGCGCGCATACGAACCCCTGGGCTCGCTGGGTAAGGTGGTTGCTATCCGGTACGGCATTATCTCAAAGTCTGCCCATTCATCGGTGGTAGAAAGCAACGGGTGGGTTTCGGAGGTTCCCTTCACCTGGGTGAGTTCAACCAGCGGTTCGTTGCGCGAACGCTGCGCGGTGTAAGCCTCGTCCATCGGGTCACCCGCCCAGTCAACCAGCCTGAACATCTGGCCGTTAGAACCGTTTGAGTTGTGTGGAATGGCAAGCGCTTCCACGCCGCGGGCACGCAAATCGTCCATCCAATCCCATAGGCCTTCCGGGTTTTGACTGTGAAAGCGCGAGAACGGAATGGCGGGTAGCCGATCTGAGTCACGAAAAATAACATTACGATGCAAGTTGCCGCGATCGTCTGTGGAGGACGTGTATTCATAAGCCACGAAGGTGGTGAACGAACCGGGTTTATAGTGCTCATCCGCCGCTTTAACAGAGTCTGCCCAGGCGTTCTTAATAATATCGTTGATCATGGTTTCATCAACACTGCCATCGGCAATACCAGCGAGCGTACTTGGCAGAAAGTTTTGAAAGGCCGCAAAGCGACTCGGTAGACTCTCAACGTTTAGATTTTCTGGCGCGTTCAGATTGTGCAGTCCGGAGACATAGTCTTGCTTCGAAAACTCGCTGGTGGTGTCAGCCGCCTCTTTTACTGTGCCCAAAAACATCGCGTGATCAGTAACCGCATAGAAGTCGAGCGGCTCGCGAAGCTTCACCTCAAAGCCGGCCGGGTGTTTGATCGCTTCGCCCTGTGCATAGCGGTAGGCGTCGTAGGGTGTCGCAATGGTGCCAAAGGCAAACGCGTCAAAGGAATATTCCGTGTGTACGTGCAGGTCGCCAAAGTAGGCATTTCGGGCCGCTAGTTGCTCCGGGTTAGTGCTGAGCATGTCGGCTGGTATGTCGAGAGTCACGCGAGCAAACCGTGGCGTCACAGCGGGCGCGGATTCTGTTGCGCTTTCTGTGGCCGCTGCAGCAACGTCTCGAGCGACATTACCAGTGCAACCGGCGGCGAGCGCACAGAGAATACTAACGACAGACAACGCTTTCGCGCCTTCCATCCCGGCGCCGCCTAGTGATTCCAAGATCATTCCCATACCCCTTTTCCCCAATCCAATTCCCTGAGTTTACCTCAAACAATCAATAACTGGCTCTTGTTCTGGCTGCCAAACCAGCACGTACCTGCTATAACAAATCGTGGACATCATTTCTTTCAAAGCCTTACCCAACGTGCATGCTGCGATCATTCCAATCGCAAATCATGAAACCGGCATCTTCTCCGAAGAGTTGGCAAGCCAAAACAGTACAACCCCAAAACGCTTGGCTGAATTTACCTCGGGGCGGCACCTTGTACATGCGCTACAGGAACAAGCCGGTGTTTCACGCAGTCCAGTTCTGCGCCACCCAGACCGCTCGCCAATTTGGCCGCAGGGCTGCACCGGTAGCATCAGTCATTCGGCGCAGTTAGCTGCGGCAGCGCTTACCCTCGATTCGACGATCGCTGGACTCGGCATAGATATCGAAGCGCGCACCCGGCTTAATGAGCGGCTACGCAACCGCCTGTTTACGACCAGCGAGTTGCAACATATCCCACAGCTAGAACCGCTGGTAGAACATGCTGACGTTTTGACCTTTAGCGCCAAGGAGGCCGTTTACAAAGCAATCTACCCCATTGCAGGGTTAATGATTGGGTTTAAAGAAGTAGAGATAAGCATCGCGGAAGATAGCAACGAGTTTCGCGCGACCTACCTGCCAGAGCCCGACTCGACGACCGCGCACAACCTTGTTCTAAATTCCGGGAAAGGCTATTTCAGAGTAATTGCAGGACACACACTGACTCTGTTTGTTATTCCGGCACCTAGCGATTAGCTAACGAAGTCGATGTGTAATAATCAAGCGTATCTAAATCTTTGCGCCAACTTTTGCCTAGCGCCGCTGCTATCGGAGTCTCCATGAACGCACCACTTTTTCGCAAGCGCATTGCGGCAAGGCTTATCGGGTTAGCGCTTGCCCTCATAGCCAGCACCGTCCAAGCCAATGACCCCCAACAACACTCAGCAGCTGTTCGAGCCGCGCAAGAAGTTCTGGACCGTTTCATGGCCACCTTCAACCAACGTGACATGAACGGCTGGTCGGCAACGCTCAACTACCCCCATGTCCGCTTCGCCAGCGGCACCGTCAAGGTGTGGGAAACTGAGGCAGAGTTTCGCGCAACACCGCCCTTCGAGGCGCTTGCAAAGCTTGGCTGGGATCATTCGCACTGGCTAAGTCGCGAAGTTGTGATGGCATCACCAGCCAAAGTGCATATCGCCACGACCTTTCAGCGCTTCAATGAGAACAACGAGAGCATTGGCGTATATCAGTCGCTGTACATCGTGACGCGCGTGAATGGCGAGTGGGGCATTCAATCGCGCTCAAGTCTCGCTCCGTAACGCGCCAATAACGCAAATCTATACGTCCGATGCTTTCAGCAGCTTGGGCCAACTGTCCTGGCTGGCAAGAATTTTCTCGCCAATCTCGGCCACGTCCCACTCAGGCTCTTTAGAGCTGCGCTGGGCAATCTCGGTCACCTGCCACGACAAAAGCGACACCCGATTACCGCGCACACAAAATTGCTGACCCGTAATGCGCGCTGCATCATCTGTACATAACCAGACAATGGGCGGAGAAACCTTCTCGGGTGCCAGCGCCTCGGCCGCCTTATCTGCGTCGGGCATCAAGTCTTCGGTCATGCGTGAAAACGCCGCGGGTGCGAGTGTGTTCACAGTGATGTTCGATTTTCTGCCTTCGAGCGCGAGAACCCGCGTAAACCCGGCAATGCCGGCTTTTGCCGCTCCATAGTTTGCCTGACCGAAGTTGCCAATTAGACCGCTGGTAGAGCTGGTGTTTACTATGCGTCCACCTTCGCCCTGCTCCAGAAATTGCTTCCAGGCTGCTTTGGTCACCAAATAGGTACCACGCAAATGCACATCGATGACCGCATCCCACATGGCATCGTCCATTTTCTTGAACGACTTGTCGCGCAGTATGCCTGCGTTGTTAATCAGGATGTCGAGGCGGCCAAAGTTATCCACTGCCGTTTTAACCATCGCTTGGCCAGCGTCTGCATCGGTCACGCTGCCGTAGTTGGCAACAGCCTTGCCACCGGCGGCCTTGATTTCTTCGACCACACCGTCAGCCATGCTGTTGCCACCGCCGGTGCCATCCCGGGCGCCCCCAAGGTCGTTAACCACAACCGCTGCACCGTGCTTGGCCAGCAATAACGAGTGGCTTCGACCCAGGCCACCGCCTGCTCCCGTTACAATTGCTACCTTACCGTCCAGTAAACCCATGACTGATCCTCGCCCCGATTTTGTAAAGTTAAAGTCTACCGCAAGCCTCTTGCGCGTTCATTAGCAACCAGAATCCTGCCAAGAACCCCGTTTCGTTAAGTACTATGGGCGTATACTGGATAAAACCGTATCGATGCAAACCCTTGCATGCCACAGTGCGCCCCATCACTGCCACCAACCGATGAGAACCGCCAATGACCAATACCGCCACCAATGCCGGTCCTGGCACCGCTCGAGAGGCCAGCATGGCCGTGTTCTGCGATTTCGAGAACGTGGCTTTAGGGGTGCGCGACAGCAAACACGCCAAGTTCGACATTCAAAAAGTGCTTGAGCGCCTGCTGGTGAAGGGCAGTATCGTCGCCAAAAAAGCCTACTGCGACTGGGATCGCTACAAAGCCTTTAAGCCCGCCATGCATGAGGCGGCCTTTGAGCTCATCGAGATTCCGCACGTTCGCCAAAGCGGCAAAAACTCGGCAGACATTCGCATGGTGGTCGACGCACTAGACCTTTGCTACACCAAAGAGCACCTCGATACTTTTGTGATTATCAGCGGCGACTCCGATTTCTCTCCGCTTGTTAGCAAGCTGCGCGAAAACGCCAAAACTGTGATTGGTGTTGGCGTTAGAAACTCAACGTCTGATTTGCTGATGAACAACTGCGATGAGTTTTTCTTCTACGACGATCTGGTCACCAAGGCCAAGGCAAAACGTAAACGCACCACACGTACCAAGAGCAAGGAAGGCAGTAAATCCGCCGCCAAGTCAGGTGCTGACGATGTGCAGGAAGCCATCGACCTGGTAGTAGAAACCGCAGAAGCGCTACATGCCGAACGTGGTGCTGGCGACGTTATTTGGGGATCGATGGTGAAGCAGACGCTGCGCCGCAGAAAACCGGGTTTTAGTGAGTCCGCCTATGGCTTCAGCTCTTTCAGTGATCTGTTGGACGAGGCGGCAGCACGCAACACCTTGAAGCTGCAGAAGGATGAGCGTTCTGGCGGTTACCTTATTACATTGGTATAGCAGGGAGCTACGAGGTTAGATCCGGCTGATACGCTTCCGGATGCAGCTTGCCCGCATCACCTATCACGTCCCACTCAGCCTTTGAATTCACCCAGATGTGATTCTTAACAGCGAGTGCATCGTCAGATTCTCTGATTAACCCGGCCGGCACAAACATGCGCAATGGGTCGTTTACGCCAGGCAGAGGCGAACCACACACACGGCAGAACCAGCACTGCCAGTCGGCGTTCGGTTTTTCCCAGCTGGTAACAAGCGCTTCGCCGCCCGTCCAGCGAAACTCTTCATTAGCCACCACGACAACCGCAACGCCGTGGGTGCCAGTGGAGCGACGACATATTGAGCAGTGGCACATATACAGATCAGTCACGGCGGCATCCACCTCAAAGCTCACGCCTTCGCAGTTACAGCTCCCACGTATCATCAGCTACTATCCTTGTGTAAGGCCGGATTAAGCCCACCCCAATTGGAATTCTTCGAACTGATGGCCTCTACACCGCCGGTTTGACTGTTGCGTCGGAACAGCAAGCCAGATTGCCCTGACAGTTCGCGCGCAGAAACCACATCGCCGTTCAACAGCTTCACTTTTGTGCCAGCGGTGACGTATAACCCAGCCTCAACAATGCAGTTATCGCCCAGCGATATACCAATACCCGCATTGGCACCCAACAACGAACTACGCCCGATGGAATTTACCTGTTTGCCGCCACCAGACAGTGTGCCCTGGATTGAAGAACCGGCACCAACATCGCTACCTTCGCCTACAGTCACGCCCGGTGTGACTCGCCCTTCAATCATGGTGGCGCCTGTGGAACCCGCATTGAAGTTAACAAACCCCTCATGCATTACGGTAGTTCCGGGCGCGAGGTGCGCACCCAACCGCACGCGGTCGGCATCACCAATGCGCACCCCAGGCGGTACCACGTAATCAATCATCCGCGGAATCTTGTCCACCAGTGGAATCATCAGCTGGTGATGCTCGGCCGCCACAGCTTCGCGCAGCTCGTCGACACGCTCGGGCAATACAGGGCCAGCAGAAGTCCAGGCCACTAGCGGCAACAGATCGAACATGCCGTCGAGATTGAGCGAGTTAGGCTTTCGCGCACACTCTGATAAAAGATGGAATCGCAGGTACACATCTTCGGTGGTTACCGGTGGCACCGAGTCGTGTTCCAGTTCCACTTCAATTATGTCACTGCGAATCAAGCCAAATTTTTGTGCCAGACAACTGCGTTTTGGCGTTTCACCAGCGCGAGGGAACCAGGTATCGAGCACAACATCGCTCGCGCTGTCTCGATAGCGGTGCCCTGTTCTTTTCAGTTTAGCCAAAGCTAAAGCGATCAGTCATGTGTTCACGCACATTGGCCATATGATCGTAATACTTACGAAACCCACCGTTGTAATTGCCGTCTTGGCGGCGCTGGTGCTGGCCCTCAAAATTGTAATAGCCCGGCGTGCACTCTTCGCTACGGTTGGTTTTGCCGCGGTTAGAAATCACCTCCTGCACCCACCACTCTTCCGCCACCGGTGTGGCGTCTACGGTTTTGTGGCCGTTCTCGCGGGTGTAGGCAATCACATCCGCAATGTGTTCACCCTGGCAATTCAAAACGTCGGTTAGATTGAATTGAAAGGACGCCTGATAGCCACCCATCACAAACATATTGGGATAACCCTGCATGTGAATTCCCAGCAAGGTGCGCATGCCGTCCGCGAACTTGTCCTCAAGATTAAGATCATCTTCACCAACGATTTGGTTATAAATGCCAGTCTTTTGCACTTCAAAGCCAGTGGCATAGATCAGTAGATCGAGCTCATACTCCTTGTCTGCAAACACCGGCCCCTTGGGAGTAATTTTGGTTATGCCCTTACCGTGGGTGTCGACCAAATGTACGTTCGGCCGGTTGAACGTAGGCAGGTAGTCATTGTGAAAGCAGGGTCGCTTGCACATAAACATATACCAGGGCTTTAACGCATCGGCGGTGGCCGGATCTTTCACAATCTCATCGATGCGCTTGTGAATGCGCATCATGTAATCGATGTTACCGTTCTCCTGATACTGCACCTTCTCTTCGGGTGTCATCGCAGCGCGCTTGGCCTTCTCTTTAGGCGACAACTCAAAAGTTTCGAGTACTTTTTCGCGGCGCCGTTTCTGCCAGCCCGGCTCGAGCTTACGCGCCCAGTTAGGGTCTGTCGGCCAGTCTTTACGAATATCAATAGATGATGGAGTACGTTGAAACACATACAGCTCTTTGGCGTTTTCGCCAAGACCAGGCACCGCTTGTACGGCCGTTGCACCGGTACCGATAACGCCGACCACCTTGTCTTCGAGGTTCTCGAGTTTTTGCCCGGTATAGGCGTAGTCCCAACGCGATGTGTGAAACGAGTGGCCTGCAAAGGTTTCAAGGCCGTCGATTTTTGCAAGCTTTGGCTTGGACAAGGTACCGTTTGCGCAGATTACAAAGCGCGCTCGCATGTGATCACCGCGATCCGTGCGCAAATGCCACATCTGTTCTTCTTCATTCCACAGGGTAGAGGTTACGGTGGTTTGAAAAACGGCAAGATCGTAGAGGTTGTATTTCTTCGCAATCGCCTGACAGTGGGCGTAAATCTCACTGCCCTTGGCGTAGTGATCGCGCGGCACGTAATCGAGCTCGTCAAGCAGCGGCAAGTAATCGTAGGAGACAACGTCACAGGCAACACCCGGATAGCGGTTCCAGTACCAGGTGCCGCCAACATCACCACCACGCTCGACAATGCGGATGCTCTCAACTCCCTTCTCGCGCAAGCGCGCGGAAGTCAGCAGAGCGGAGAAACCGCCGCCGATGAAAAGGCATTCCACCGTGTCGTTAATCGGTTCGCGCTCAATGCGCTCTTCTACGTGAGGATCATCGGCATAACGCGCCAGGTCGCCGTCAAACTCTGAGGTGAACTGCGCCGTGCCTTCTGGGCGGTAATTCAGGCGCAGGTCGCGCTCTTCCGCAAATTTCTTCTTAATGTCGTCGTAGTAAGACTGTGGCTTTGGCATTACTGGCTCTCCCCCTCACCGTTCTCCGCGTTCATTATACGCCTATTGGATGCCCGCGTTTTTTAGCTCTTCTTCGTTCCATTCATCCGGATTGGAGCCAAACGGAATCATGACGTGGCGCTGAAACGCCGGACGCTCGGCCAGACGCTCAGCCCACGCCTGTACATTTGGTAAATCAGGGCGCTCGATATCCATGGCAAGGTAGCGGTAAATCATTGGCCCAAGCGGAATATCACCAATGGTTAATGCATCCCCCGCGATGTAGTCACGATCTGCCAGATGGGCATCCAGCTGTCCAATCACTTTGGCACAGGTTGCTGCACCACGCTCTACAGCAGCCGGGTTGGCCTGTGCAGCAGGAATGCGTATCTTGTTCATGAACATGGGGAAAAATCCCATGCTGAAGTCGCTGCGCTGCCACTCCATCCATTGGTCAGCAATCGCTAGCGTCTTCGGGTCGCTCGGCCACAGACTGCCAGCACCGTATTCACGCGCCAAATAACGGACGCAGGCGTTGGACTCCCACAACACCAGATCGCCGTCTTTAATGGTCGGCACCACCGGGTTGGGGTTCAGCTTTTCGTACCCATCAGGAATACCGAACGACCCGGCAACATCGACGCGCTGGTAATCGAGTGAAAGCTCACCCAGTACCCACATCACCTTCTGCACGTTGGCCGAATTCCGGCGTCCTAAAACTTCGATTTGGTGCTTTTTCATTCCGTTTTATGCCTTGGTCAGTCTCAGACCAGTGTAGAGGCTCAAGGCCCGGCTGTGCAAAAGACCCGCAACTCGTCAGAGCAGGCTAAACTGGCGGCTCGCGCACACTACTAACCAACCCATTGCACCCGGACCTTCCTATGTATGCCATGCACCCACGACTGTCGCTTACTGCACTGCTGATCGGCCTCCTGCTGGCCGGCTGCACGCCAGTCGATCAAGCCCCGAGGGAATCGACCACCGATGCTGTTTCCGAAGCCGCTGTGGCTATTTCTGAAGCCGCTGTGGCCATGCCCGACAGGTATAGCGCAGAGGTGGCCAGCCGGATATTAGAGCAAGGTGGGAATGCGGTAGACGCCTCTATTGCAGCGGTGTTCACGCTGGCGGTCACCTACCCCGAGGCGGGCAACATCGGTGGTGGCGGCTTTATGCTGCTGCGCATGAACAACACCAGTGAGTTTCTCGATTATCGTGAAACCGCGCCGGTGTTGGCCTTCGAGCGGATGTTTCTCGACGACGATGGCGAGGTTATCCCGAAAGCAAGCTTGAGCGGACACCGGGCGTCAGGTGTTCCCGGTACCGTTGCTGGCATGTGGGCCGCGCACAAAAAACACGGCTCCCTACCCTGGGCCGACTTGCTGGAGGACGCTATTCGCCTCGCTGCAGAGGGTTTTGAAGTGCACCCAACTCTGAGCGACTCGTACGTGAGTGCTCTGCGCCTGCATACCGACGGCACCAACATGAAAGCGCACTTTGGCAACCGCATGCCAGAGCTGTTGGTACAGCCTGATCTCGCGGCCACGCTCACCCGCATTAGCCAGCAAGGCCCCTCTGACTTTTACAGCGGCAAAACCGCGGAGCTGCTGGTGGCAGAAATGCGCCGCGGCAACGGCCTCATCAGCATGGCAGATCTGGCGGCCTATGAAGTGGTTTGGCGCGAACCACTCATCGAGCAATGGCGCGATTACAGCGTGCATACCGCACCACCGCCGAGCTCTGGAGGCATTGCACTGGTTCAGTTGCTGCGTATGAAAGATATGCTACACAAGGAGTTTGGTGATGCTGCGCACAACTCGCCGCGTTATGTACACCTCATCGCCGAAATAGAAAAACGTGTTTTTGCCGATCGGGCGGAATACCTCGGCGACCCCGACTTTGTGAGTGTACCGGTAGCACCACTCCTCGATCCAGACTATCTACGCAAGCGCACCGCCGACATTTCAGCAACCAGTATTTCTGCGACACCCAATATCAAACCCGGACTGGAATCACACGACACCACCCACTTCTCGGTGCTCGACCGCTGGGGTAACGCGGTCGCCAATACCTACACCATCAATTTTGGCTTTGGTAACGGCGTCGTCGTGGGCGGAGCCGGATTCTTACTGAATAATGAAATGGACGATTTCAGTACCAAGCCTGGAGTGCCAAATATTTTTGGGGTTGTTGGTAACTCGGCAAATCGAATAGAACCCAACAAGCGCATGCTGTCTTCGATGTCGCCCACACTGTTACTAAAAAACGACCGGGTCGTATCGGTTGTCGGTACGCCGGGCGGTTCCACAATATTCACGTCGGTGTTCCAAACGCTGCTGAACATTCTCGACTTCAACATGAACGCTCAAGACGCCGTTAGCGCCCCTCGCTTTCACCACCAACTCATACCCAAAGACCTTGTCAGCATGAGCGTTGCGCTGCCAGATACCACCCAACAGGCACTGCGAAGCATGGGCTACACCGTCGAGCCAAATGCCTGGGGTCCATTTGGTGATGTCCAGCTCATCACCCGCCACACTGGTGAACTAGACGCCGCCTCAGACGCGCGGCGACGTGGTGAATCGCGCATATTGTTTGGCCACTAAACCTAGCGAGAGAGTAAGCATGGAGACAGACTTAACAGGGCGCGTGGCGCTAATCACTGGCGCCAGCCTGGGTCTTGGTCGGGCAATGGCCAAGTCGCTCTACCAACATGGTGCACGCGTGGCACTACTCGCGCGTCGCGCAGAACCACTGGCCGCTGCGCAAGCATCAATCACAACAGAGAGTGCTGCTGAAGGCATTGCCCACGCAGGCGGTGAACTGGCGAGTTTTGTCTGCGACGTGGCAAACGCAGAGCAGCTCGCGAAAGCCCATAACGACTGTGTCGAACGCTTTGGAGCAGTCGATATTCTAATCAACAACGCGGGCAAAGCCTCAGCCAAACCGTTTACACATACCACCGAAGCCGATTGGCAAGAAGACATCGACCTCAAGTTAATGGCCGCCGTACGCCTTTGCCAACTGGTTTGGCCAGACATGCAAAAGCGTAAACGTGGTCGAATAATTAACCTGCTCAACACCATGGCCAAGGCGCCTTCTGCCCACTCAGCGCCTACATCAGTTACCCGTGCCGCTGGCATGGCGTTAACCAAAGTGCTGTCCGCCGAAGGTGCCGCTGACGGCATTCTGGTGAACTCGATGCTCATTGGCTTCATCAAAAGCGACCAAATTCGTCGTCAACACGAGAACTCGGGCAGCGATAAAACGCTTGAAGAGTTTATGACGGCGGCTGGGCAACGGTTACCTATGGGTCGCATGGGTGAGGCAGAAGAAGTCGCCAACCTTGCACTGTTCCTGGCCTCCGACGCTGCCTCTTACATAACGGGCTGTGCGATTAACATGGACGGCGGACTGTCAAAGGTGGTCTAGGCTGGATCTTGAAACAGACCATCAGCGGCCACTGAATCTAGCGCAGAACAGAACACGCTCGACAATCGGGCAACGTCTTCGTCCGTGTGCGCAGCACACAGGAAAGCGCGCTGCGTGCCCGGCACCAATACCCCGTCGTTTAGCGTGTGCAAATAAAACGCCTGCTCCGCTTCGGTGTAGCGCGCCTCAACGTCACGCATGCTGTTAATCTCACCAGCCTGAAAGAACACATGAAACATACTGCCGACGTGTTTCATCTGCACCGGTAGCTGCGTACGCTGAGCATGGTCGTTGACCCGGCCTGCCAGTTCCTTTGTTTGCGCCTCTAGCCGGGTATAAATCTCGGGATGATCACGCAACTCTTGCACTGCAGCTGCACCCGCCGCCATGGTTAGCGGGTTGCCGGAGAAGGTGCCGCCAGAAAACACCCCGCGTTCTGCCGCCAACCCAGTAAACACGTTCATCAGGTCAGCCGTGCCCGCAACCGCACCAATGGGCAGCCCGCCACCTAACACCTTGCCGTAAGTGGCAATGTCAGGCGTCACGCCAAAGCGTTCCTGCGTACCGCCATAGGCCACCCGAAACCCGGTAATAACCTCGTCCAGGCCAAAGAGTACGTCGCAGCGCTCACACACCGCGGCCAGCTCCTGCAAAAACTCACCAGCCCCTTCCTGTGGATTGGAGCTTTGCACGCCTTCAATGAATACCAACGCAAGCTCGTCCTTATGCTGCTCTATTAGCTCGAACGCGCGCTGATTGCGGTACGGCAACATCAGCACGGTGTCGTGTACTGCTTGCGGAATGCCGTGCCCCATAGGCAGCTTGCGAGGCTCATCCACAGGCGATGTTGGATCGGTTACCCACATGCCGTAGTCGTGTGCGCCGTGATAAAACCCATCGAACACCGCTACCTTGTCGCGGCCGCTGAACCCGCGAGCGGCGCGAAACGCATACATGGTCGCTTCAGACCCCGTATTGCAAAACACCACCCGCTCGGCGCATGGGCTCGCTTCGTGCAGTAACTCAGCCAACTGCATTTGCGCTGTTGAATGAATTCCAAACATCACGCCTTTTTCGGCACGATCGGCAATGGCTGACTTTATTGCGGGATGGCCGTGTCCCAACATGTGTAGGCCAAAGCCAACAGAGGTGTCGATGTAGTCGTTGCCATCGGCATCCCAAACGTGCCCCCCGACGCCACGCTCCAGAAAAATGGGATGCGGCATTTCCAGATTGGCCGCAAGGCCACTGTTCAAAATTTCTGAACGCTGGCTCGCGATGGTGCGGGAGGCCTGGGTTTTTCCAATCAGTTCTGCACGTGCCTGTTCTGTCGTCGTTTTAGATTGCGGCACAGGCCAGCTCCAACCACTCTTTATCGGCCTGCTCGAGCAGGGGGGAAACTTCTTTATACACGCGCTCGTGATAGCTGTTCAGCCAGTCTTTTTCTTGGGGTTGCAGCAGTTCGAGTACAAGAGGGCGCGTTTGGATTGGCGCAAGCGTTAGGGTTTCGAACGCATAGAATTCGCCAAACTCTGTGGTTTCGGCATGCACTACCTGCATGATGTTCTCAATTCGCACGCCGTGCTTGCCCTCGCGATAAATACCCGGCTCATTGGTGATCGACATACCCGGCTCGAAGGGTACGTTGTTCAGGCGTTGATTAAGACCCTGCGGCCCCTCGTGCACCACCAGGCACTGACCTACGCCGTGGCCGGTACCGCACTCGTAGTCAATGCCATACTGCCACAGTACCCCGCGGGCCATGATGTCGAGATTGCAGCCACAAGCCCCTTTGCGAAACCGGGTCTGGCTCAGGCGAATAACCGCCTGCAATACCCGGGTATAATCCATGCGCTGTTGCTCGGAGACCTCACCAAAGGCAAAGGTGCGGGTAATGTCAGTTGTGCCACCCAGATACTGGCCGCCTGAATCCACCAAAAACAGCGCACTGTCATCAACCACAGCATCACTCTCAGGTGTGGCACCGTAGTGCATCAGCGCAGCATGCGCGCCGAAGCCCGCTATGGTGTGAAAACTCTCTTCCAAAAAATTCGGCAGTTCAGCGCGATAACCACAAAGCACCTTTTCTGCTGCCAGTTCGGTGACCGAACCCTGCGCTACATTTGCCTCTAACCAACGAGCAAAACGGGTCATAGCCACCCCGTCGTAGCGCAGCGCTTCGCGGAACACCTGTTGCTCGACCCTGTTCTTGGCCGCTTTGGTTTTCTCAGTTGGTGGTGGCGCGAGTGTTATCGTGGCGCCTGCTTCACGCACCGCCACATACACATCACTAGGGGTGGACTGCGGACACAAACTCATCCGCCCACGGCTGGCGCCGGCCAATTCAAGAATGGCACTGTAATCGGCAAACTCAACCCCTTCGCTGTTAAGTCGAGTCTGTAACGTGGGGGATAATTTGGCCTGATTAACGCACAACACCGTGCGTGGAGAATCACCAGTAACTTCGACGTACAGATAGCTTTCGAGCAGGGGGCAATAGGGCACATCGCCCCCACGCAGGTTTAATAGCCAGGCAATGTCAGGCAATGCGCTAATAATCAAGCCATCCGTCGCGGGCAGGTTGGCACGCACTTCTGCGAGCTTCTCGGTAACAGTACGACCAGCGAACTCCAGCGGATAATCCAATGCTGGGGCCAGTGAGCGTTCTGGTCGATCGCGCCAAATGCGGCTCACGAGATCAAGATCAGTACGCAGGGTAATTTGGTTGGCTTCGAGAGTTTGGTGTAACTCATTGTAGGACGACGTATTAATTGAGTTGCCAGCTACCGCAACCTGCGCACCGGAAGTCAATAGGGCCGCAAGGTGTTCAGGAATGCTGGGGGTTCCTTCAATTCGCATTTTAAACAGTTCAAGCCCGGTTCCGCGGAGCTGCTCTTCGGCCTGAATAAAATAACGCCCGTCAGTCCACAGTCCCCCACCTTCGGCGAACACCACCAGATCTCCTGCTGAGCCCGTGAAACCGGAGACGAATTCTCGAGCGAGCCAGTGCAGGCCTGAGTACTCGCTGTGGTGTGGGTCATAGTTGGTAACGATGCAGGCCCCCACACGTTCGTGGCGCATTTCTTCGCGCAACGCGGTGAGCCTTGCCGGAATGTCTGTCATCGACTGGTGCCTGCCATCTGAGTCCGTGAATGTCAATTTACAAAATCTTTAAGATATGTGGAATGCGCTTACAAAATTATGCACACTCTGCGTCGTATCCACTCAAGGGAATGAGGGCCTTCTCGAGGGAACGAGGGTTAGCTAGTACTTAGACAGGGGATAAGCAGTGCTGGATTTAGCTCAAGCCACGGACCACCAAACACCCTCTCATCAGGCAACGACGCTGGATGAGTTCACCATAGCCCGCATTCACCGTCTATGGGACGAATGGACGCGCACACGACCCCATGAGGATCACAATAAACACCATTTTCACCAGCATGTGATTAAGTCCACTTCTGGCCTGAAAGGAGTGCGTCTGGCCACTGTATACGTCCTGCTCGCCCGCTACGATGCCGGGCTCTCCGGCCAGTTGAGCCCGGCCTGATCTGCGAATAAAGTAGGCCCGTTTTCCACTATGACAGGTATCCAGGTGTCTGAAACCAAGCCCGCCAAACCACCACTACTGTGGGTACAAACCCTGATCTTCTCGTTGACTTTTGCAGTCGCGATTATTGCGGTGCCCTGGTACGGATTCACCTATGGTTTTGAATGGTCGGCCTGGGTTGCCTTTATCGTTTGGTACTTCGCAACCGGCATGGCAATCACTGCGGGCTACCATCGCCTGTGGTCTCACAACAGCTACAAGGCACACCCCATATTGCGCGCAGCCCTCGCCCTCCTGGGGGCTGCCGCTATTCAAAACAGCATCATGATATGGGCATCGGGCCACAGAGATCACCACCGGCACGTCGACGACAATCACCAGGACCCGTACAGCGTCAGAAACGGGCTGTGGTTTTCGCACATGGGCTGGATGCTGCGCGACTATCCAAGTGGCGAAGTCGACATGAAAAACATTCCGGATATCGCCCGCGACCCGATTGCCAAATTTCAACACGACTACTATGTACCACTCGTGCTGCTAATGAACTTCGTGCCACCCCTAATCGTTGGTTACTTCACGGGCGATTATCTGGCCAACTTCCTGTTGATGGGTGTACTGCGTCTGGTAGTTACCCACCACTGCACATTCTTTATCAACTCGCTCGCTCACTACTGGGGTTCACAGCCGTACTCAGATAACTGCAGCGCCAGAGACAACGGCATTCTCGCCCTGTTTACCTACGGCGAGGGTTATCACAACTATCATCATCGGTTTCAAACCGACTACCGCAACGGCATTCGCTGGTGGCACTGGGACCCGACCAAGTGGCTCATTTTCACCAGCTCGTTGGCTGGCCTCGCTAGCGATCTGCGGCGCATACCGCAAGAGACCATTAACCGCGCCCGCGAAGAGATGGCTCAAAAATTACAAACTACGTAAAGAGCCTAAAGCGCGCCGGGTCTGCGGATCACGAATTCACCTGGCGCAGCACCTAACCAGCCATAGCTAACGCATTACGCCATCTATCGCTTTCCCACCACCAAGCTTGTCTGCCCAGGAAAACGTACCAAGCTCCAGTGTTTCGCGCGCGGCCTCCACCAGATAGGCGAGCACATGCCGCGATAACATCGAACCCAGGCTCACCCGTGACGCCCCGGCATCCGCAAGCTCCGCCACCGAATGTTGCGCGAGAGCACCCACCGCCAGTACGTTAACCGGCTTATCAACCGCGGCACAAAGCGTTCGTACGGCCTCGAGATCGGGCAATCCGGGCGCATACAGAACATCAGCACCAACCTCAGCAAACGCATTGAGGCGCGCAATCACCTCTCCGAGCACGGGAGCACCACGCAAAAAACCTTCCGCCCTTGCTGTCACTACGAAGCCATTGTCCGATGATCGCGCTGCTTCGACTGCCGCCATCACTCGCTCCCGTGCCTCCTCAAGGGAAAACATGCGCCGGGTCACAAGCCCCGAGTAGTCTTCGATGGAACCTCCGGCAAGGCCAATAGCGGCAGCCAGTGAAATGGTGTCGGCTACCTGGCCAGGCGTATCTGCGTAGCACTCTTCAAGATCAGCCGACACCGGTATGGCGACCGCAGACACCACCTCAGCGCAGTGTTCGAGCATGAGGTCACGCGGCACGTTACCGTCCTGATTGCCAATGGTAAAAGCAAAACCCTGACTCGATGTCGCCAGGGCGGGGTAACCCATGCCGGCGAGTATTCGCGCCGAGCCAACATCCCAGGGATTAGGAAGCACAAAGGCGCCACTTTGCTGATGCAGCGCCAAGAACTCGTTGCTTAAAGAGTCAGAATTTTCTACTTGCGAATCGCTCATTTACTGCTCCAGAAGCCAACTGTTGCGCATGATTGTAAACATTTCGTTAGGGTGCACCGAAATTTGAAGGGCGTCATTAAACACCATTCGCAGATCTGCTTCGCAACCTGAATGAGACCCCTTTCACAGGGGATCTCGCACCGCTTCAAAGCGGCGCAGGGGCGGCCACAATTTCAGCGAATTCTGAGAGATCGCACTGCGTTTTCGAAGGGCAACAAAACTACAGTACGCGCTTACACCGGGCCGGCCGTCTTAACGGCGCCCGGCTACTCCAGATTAGTATGAGGTTGGACGCTAAATAGTGCCATCGCGCCAGAAGTAATGCGCCTGAATTCGCTCCATAACGGTCTCTACGTGGCAGCTAAATTGCTCCGCGCAGAATCTATCGCTGTGAAACTTTTACCCGAAAGCTATGTCCAGTGGCAACCGGCTGATATCGCTGTGGGTGATACCTCGCAACTGCAGCAGTTTAACTGGTTACAGGGTGCCCAGGCACCACGACCATTGGACTGCCAAGAGCGCAAGCAACCCTTGTTCGGTGTGCAAGATGCCCTGTCAATCTACAGTAAGCCAGACACCAACAGTATTGTCGCCGAAATCACCATAAACGAGACCATACTTGACGCCCTGCCTGGTCAGTTTCTGCTCCACGAGCGCCGCGGCAGCTCGAAGTTACAACTAGGTACGGTCTGGCTCTCAATTACACTGCAAGACGATTCCCCAGCTCTGCAACAACTATTCGAAGCACAGGGCACAAGCGAGCTGTTCGAACTGGTCGTGGGTGTTTGTACTCAAGGGATGTGGAACCTGTATCGCTCTGCAATGCTGCACCAAGACACGGTCACTGCCTTACCGGGTGCCGCCGAACTGCGGCATCAGCTCCAACTAAATCTCGCGAACCCGGCAGCACAACCGCTACTGGTACTACTCGAAATAGATGATTTCTCCCTTTTGCGTCGCCAGTTAGGCAGCGCAAGGGCCGACGAATTACTTCACCGTATTGCAGACCTGCTCCGCGCTACCGTACGGAAAAACGACGGCGTATTCCGCTATACCGATTCTGTATTCGCCGTAACAGCGGAGATTTCCCAGGGTACCGGCGAGCAGGTGCTTGAGAAAATCTCTGCAGCATGGAACAACCTGACAGAAGAAGACACTTACACCGGTTTAACTTGCAGCGTTGGCTACCGTATTAGCAACAAAGAAAACCTTGATGATACCAGCGCGCACGCATTTCTCATTGGCACTGAGCAGGCCCTTGTCGTCGCGCGCGAACAAGGCGGCAACCAGGTTATTGAAGCCGACGACAATTTCGCACTGGATCAGTTAAACCCTGGCCAGGTGAATGGCGGAGTATTTACCAGCGATCCAATGAAAGACTATCGCAACAGTCGAATTTTGTGGCAAGCAACAACGCTTATCGCCACAGAAACAAGGGCGATAGATCTTGGTCGCGCCTTCGCCAGTTTGTTGCAAGACATGTTCAGCCTGGACATGGTGGATGTGCTGTCGCTAACCGACGGAAAACTCCAATCAAGTCTAAGCGAGGATCATCACACCCACTCACCAGAAATCGAAAACATCCTGCAAGGCGCAATTGGTCAGGTGACCATGCAGATGCATCCAAACAAATTGTATCTTGCGTTGCCTTTAATATCGCGCAATGAAGTGATCGGAGCTTTATTGGTGGTTGCGAGCGAACCTCTGGATGATTCTGACTGCGCATTTTTAACTGCAATTGCCAACCAGATTGCTGGCGCACTGGACCGAATTGCACTGGCCGCAATCCAAGAGCTACTCAGCGCACGAGAAAAAGCCAGCTTACGCGCTGAAGTTCAGGAACTGAAACAACACCACAGCAGCGCAGAGACCGACTCTGTCGTTGCAGCCTCGCAAGCCATGCAAGATGTACTGGCATACGTCGAGAAAATTGCCCCAACAGACGCCTCGGTTCTGATCATGGGCGAGTCCGGTGTTGGCAAGGAGGTAATGGCAAAGGCCATTGTTGCGGCGAGCAATCGAGCTCATGCACCCCTCATCACTGTGGATTGCAGTGCCATCGCACACTCCCTGATCGACAGCGAACTGTTCGGGCGAGTTAAGGGCGCGTTTACCGGCGCAGATGATGCCTCAGCCGGCCGAATCGCAGAGGCCCACGGTGGCACACTCTTCCTCGATGAGATTGGTGAACTGCCAATGGATGTGCAGGCGAAGCTGTTGCGCTTTGTGCAGGAAAAAGAGCTCATTGCTGTTGGTGACACGCGCCGCAGACATATCGATACCCGCATCATCTGCGCTACCAATCGCGACCTGCTATTCGAATCGAGCCAGGGCCGCTTCAGAAGCGATCTGTATTATCGGTTGCAGGTTTTGCAAGTGACTGTTCCCCCGCTACGAGAGCGTCAGGCTGACCTGGAAGCTCTGACTAATCATTTTGTCGAACGCTATAGCGGGCAATTCAACAAATCTATTACGGGGCTTACCGAAGCTGCCTGGCAAAAAATCGGCGCCTACACGTGGCCCGGTAACGTTCGTGAGCTGCAAAACGCGATCGTAAGAGCAACCCTGACTACAGAGCAGGATTATATTGATGTTGGTGATTTGCAGTTTGGCGAAGAACTGCCATCTCCCGATCAATCCGTGTTCACCGGAGACCAAACGTTGCAATCGGCTCCCAAACCAGAGTCCCTGCAGGCTCCTTTGCACTCGCCAACAGCTCACCAACCCCCCTCTGATTCCCAAGACAACTGGCCGAAAGACGATTGGGTCACCCTACAGCGTTTGCTCGCCGGCCAGGTCGCCGCACTTATTAGCGACTCCCGCCTGGAGGCGCCATTGGGTAGATGGTTGGCAGACACGGTAGTGCTCACAGCAGCAGAGGTAAGCGACGGAGTTGCCCGACAAGCCGCACGTTTACTCGGGGTACCTGAAACTACCTTGCGTCGTCAGCTGAACAAAGCACGACAGAATGAAGACAACCCGTTCCAGCTTATGAGTCAGCAGTGGCTAACTTCGCTACCGGCACTCGTCGAGCTACTAAAAAACTTAATGCGCCAAGAAGATACCAAGATTGAATTTTCGGAACGTTGCCAGGCGATACTGCTGCAAGAGGTTGCTAACCATATTGGTACTGATCGTAGCACCGGCGCAGCACTAATGGGCATTACACCGCCCACTTACACACGCTGGCTAGCAAAGTTTGACGTTCAACCACAGGTTGTCGAACAACCAGTTAAACCCACCAGTTTCATGCTCGAACAGAAATACTCATGAAGCAGGTAAACCATCTACAGCGCCTGTGTCGCATCACACTCGCTTGTGTTCTCTCACTGCTCAGTCTTGCTGCAGGACTGGGAGGAAGCGAGCCTGTGCATGCTTCAGAAACAATCTCGCAAGAGCTCAACCTGCAAGCAATCCAGCGCAGGAACATGCGCTTTTCGTACCTGAACACCGAACACGGCCTGTCGCAGAATAGCGTAAACGCGATCACACAGGATGATCAGGGTTACATTTGGATTGGCACGCAAGAAGGTTTAAACCGTTTCGATGGCCACGACATCCATTTATTCGAACGCGATGCCTTCGATGCTACGTCGTTAAGTCACAACTGGATCTGGGCACTGATGATCGACAGCAACAAAGAGCTGTGGGTTGGGACGGACGGCGGTGGTATCAATATCTACGATGCGCGCACCGAGACATTCCGCACGATTCGTCACGATCCAAACAATGACAACAGCATAAGTAGTGACAGAACCACCACACTCCTTCAGGACACCAAAGGCGACTACTGGGTGGGTACCGTTACGTCGGGTCTAAATCGGATCAATGGCGAAACCGGTCAGGTGACCCGCTATACGACAGACGAAAACAACCTGAACAGTCTGCCACACAACTCAATTCTAACGATCTACGAAGACGTAGAAGGTCGTCTCTGGATTGGTACTGACGGCGGCGGTCTGGCGTTGTTCGACAGAACTACAGATGAATTTGTTCGGTACCAAAACAATGCAATGGTGTACAGCCTTAGCAATAATTCGGTAGCCGCTATTCTAGAAGACAGAGATGGTTGGCTATGGGTAGGTACTCGTGATGGCGGCCTGAATAAGCTCGACACAGAATCCGGAAAGTTCAGCCGCTATCAACACAAACCTGACAACCCAACGTCGCTCAGCAACAACTTTGTGCGCGATATCTTGCAGGATAACGACGGTACGCTGTGGATAGCCACAGACCGAGGTATCAACGAGTGGCACTCGGAAAGAGATGGCTTTGCACGGTACTACTCTACCGAAGGTGATACCTCATCGTTATCTGATAACCGTTTGACCAAACTATTCCAGAGTACAGATGGGGTTCTTTGGGTCGGATCGTTTCAAGGTGTGAACCATTGGAATTTTTTGAGTGACGCCTTCACGCACTACCGTAAGAAAGATGGGGCCCTGGGCGCCGACGTTGTTACGTCTATCGCAGAATCGTCCAATGGCGATCTGTGGATTGGCACCTACGGCGGCGGCATTACCCGTATCGACAGGCTCGCAGGTAAGGTCACGATTCACCGCAATGGCAAAAACGACGCGGACTCGCTTAGCGACAACCGTGTTATGGCGATTTACGTCGACGATAAAGATATCGTCTGGGCCGGCACTCGATCCGAAGGGCTAAATCGCCTTGACCCAACAACCGGCAGCATTGAAAGAATCACTAAGCCAATTCTGTCTAGCAATCGAATCTCTGCCATCTATGGCGATCCCGATGGTACCTTATGGGTAGGCACCTTTGGTGCTGGCTTGAACCGTATTGACCCTCAGGGCAACGTCGACTGGTTTCGTAATCATAAAGACGATCCCAGCAGCCTGGGTGGTGATCGCGTACTCACGATCAGTCGCGACAGCGCAGGCGTCCTTTGGGTCGGCACTGAGCGCGGCGGCATGAACATGTTTGTGTCCTCCACTGGCAAGTTCGTACGGCATCGGCACAACCCAACAGATCCAGATTCGCTCAGCTCGAACGCTGCGTGGGAAATATACGAAACCAGCGACGGTTCTCTATGGGTCGCCACGATGAGTGACGGGCTCAATCAGTGGCTACCAGAAGACCGAGCAGCCGGGAAGGTCGTGTTCCAGAAATGGTCAAAGGCCGACGGTTTGCGTAGCAACACTATCTACGGGCTCCTAGAAGACGATACCGGTAACCTCTGGGTATCTACTAATGGTGGAATAAGTCGACTTAACTACAAAACCCGAGAGGTTCGGCACTACGACCGCCGCAACGGCCTTATTGGTGACGAATACAACCTTGGCGCGCGCGCACGTAGCAGAACCGGTCAGTTACTGTTCGGCGGCTCGGAAGGTGTGGTCGCGTTCATACCGGGTCAGATTCGTCGCAGCGACTCCATTCCACCCATTTCACTATCGGGCTTTTCGCCACTCGAACGCCTGGCTATTCGCCACAGTGGCACACTGAACGAAGATCCCATTGTACTTAGCTATACGGATAACTACGTTGCATTCGAATTTGCCGCTCTCGACTATACCTCGCCAGATAAACACGACTATCGTTATCGCCTCGAAGGTTTCGATGACGAATGGCTGAACCCTGGCAAGCAACGTCGAATTACCTACGCCGCATTACCCTCTGGTAATTATAAATTCCGCGTAAAGGCTGCGAACAACGATGGCGTCTGGAACGAAACGGGCGCGACTATGGCAGTTCTTGTAGAATCAGCGCCGTGGCTTACGAAATCCGCTTACGCACTTTACGCACTACTGTTCAGTTTTTTCGTGGTAAGCCTGGTGCGACGCCTCCGTGCACGGCGAGTAGCCGAACAACATCAACGAGAGGAACTGGAGCGCCAGGTCGAACAGCGCACCTCGGAACTCGGCGAACGTAACCGCCAGCTAGAAGACCTAAACGGCAAGCTTATGCAGGCAAGTTTCACTGACTCGCTAACCGAACTATACAACCGTCGCTATCTGGATCAGTTTATCGAAGGCCAAATCAAGGCTATTGATCGTGAGAGCGAAGAGTTGGCGGAGCAACCGAACCAGGATCTGGAACACTACAACCAGTCCGTATTGTTCTTCATGATGATTGACCTCGATGGCTTTAAAGCAATCAATGACACTTTTGGCCATGCTGCCGGCGACCTCGCATTACTGCAGGTTCGCGACGAGTTACTAGATTGCACACGCGCGTCTGACACTGTTATTCGCTGGGGCGGCGATGAATTCTTGATCATCGGTCATACGAAGAACATTTCTGGCATCGCCAACTTTGCAGAAAGAGTACGCTTGTCGGTTAAGGAACGCGTTTATCGCGTGGGCAACGGACACACAGCGCATATGTCATGCTCTGTTGGGGCTGTGCCTTACCCGTTCGCACCACTGCGCTCCGAGCTGCTCAGCTGGGAACAGGCACTGAACATTGCAGACAGCGCCGCCTACGTGGTTAAAACCAATGGCCGTAATGGCTGGGTTGTTTTATCGGGTAACTCAAGCATCACCCCAGAAGATGCCGGGAGCTTACCTGGCTCACTCGAGAAGATGGTCGGTATGAAGCGGGTGAAGATGTCCACCTCCCTGCAAGGTCAGGTCGATTTGGCCGGCAACCGAAAGTCAGTGGCCTAACACCGACGACCGCAAGACATCACTTTCCAAGGTGATAAACTGGCCGGCCTGGAAGCTGTGCCGGAGGGCCTACCTTGTCAGATCGTGACGTCGAAATTGAATACACCAACACCGAGAACATCCGCAAGCTCGAGCGCCTTGTGGAATGCATGAAGACGGGCAAACCGTACGAAATCCAGGTAGATGGCGAGCGTATCTATGTGCCTGTAAGTGCAGTCTTCAGCATCGAGCATGAGCGGGAAGATGGCGAAGAAGAACTGGAGTTTCAGTTTCGCTGGAAGGCAAGCTCTTAGGTTACGGTAAAAAGAGAATGGCAAAAAAAAGACCGCCCTCCGGTGGGAGGGCGGCTCTTGTTGCTTGCGACTAACTGCCAGCTAGCCGGTTACTGCTAGTCGGCAATATCTTCCGAGTTAGCCCAGAGGTAGGAGTTGGCCCAAAGGTAGCTGTTCGCCCAAAGGTACGAGTTAGCCCAGAGGTAGCTGTTAGCCCACAGGTAGGAGTTAGCCCACAGGTAGCTGTTAGCGGACACACCGTCTTCATTCACTGGGGTTACCGTCTTCCAAACTGAACTACTGGTATTCAGGTAGCCTTCGGGTGCATTCGCATCTTGAACCACACTCCAGTTGGAAGCGTCGTGGAACAGCTCGTTCGCCGCAAAGTCGTGGTTACCCCAGAGGATCGCCGTGTCCTCAATCAGCACCTGCTGCGCATCAGCAGATTGTGCCAACAGTGGCGACAATGCCTCGCCGGTTACAATAGTTACATCGTTAAGGGCTGCTGTTACATCCAGAACGCCAGCGCCGGTCGCAACAGGGTCACCCGCGATCTTGCGCGCAGAGCGCATCAGGCGCGCTTTGATAGTAGCCGGGCTGAGCTCAGGGTCTCTGGTGAGCATAGCGGCCACCGAGCCAGAAACAATACCTGCTGCCATGCTGGTACCTGACAGTTCGACGTAGCGAGCATCACAGCCGACACCGCAACCCACGTTTAGGTCTCCGATTAACTCTTTCAATCGCGAGTTTGATCTGGCCGCACCAATGATGCGGTTACCCGGGGCAATGAGGTCAGGCTTCAACACCAGGTCAAACGCTGTGGGTCCGCGCGATGAGTAAGTAGACACGTAGTCATCCGCGAAGGTATCACCAGTACGGTTATCGGTGAGTGAGCCCACCGTAATGACTTTTCTCGAGTTACCAGGCGACACAATGGTGAAGTCGCCGTTGCTGCCAAAGTTGCCTGCTGAGGCGACTACAACAACGCCTTCATCCCAAACCGCTTCCGCAGCGAGTACCAGCGGATCAAGCTCCGCAGATTCCTGAGTGACCTTGCCCAGAGACATGTTTACAACCCGGATGTTGTAGGCCTGGTGATTGACTAGCACCCAATCCAGCGCAGCGATGACGTTAAGCATGGTGCCTCTGCCAGCACTAGTCAGCACCCGGAGAGACACAATGGGTGCGCCATCGGCAACACCGATGTGCAGACCATTTGAAGCCAACCCGGTTCCAGCAGCGGCGCCAGCAATGTGTGTACCGTGACCAAAACCGTCCCAGTCGGATGCAGATTCATCGCAACCCTGGCTGATATCGCCCTGAGCACGTTGCTCAAGATAGGAGGCCCGAACGGTCCTGCACCGAACCGACTTGATCAAGTTCACATCTGAGTGAACTCCCACACCAGAGTCTATCAATGCGATTGCAACGTCGTTGGATGCAGGCCAGTGATCGGTCGTGCCGACATTGGGAACACCTGCAGTTGCTCTTGCGGAAACTGACGCTGCCTGCACTTCGGCGTTTACGTCAACCACGTTAACACCGATTGCTTGCGAGAGTTTTTGCAGAGATCCGGCCGGCAACCGGAGAGCGCGAATCGGCAAGCGCTCAAACGAGGCTGTGACTTCCGCACCCAATGAGGCAAGTTGCTGACGATCGGCGTCGCTCAGAGAGTCATACGCAACAACAACGTCGACCATCTTGGTAGGAGAGCCCTGCGCCAGGCGCTCAACCGCACGAGTCATGCGGCGGGCAGGTGCGACCAACTCCGGCGGCTCGCCCAGCAGAGCTTCAGTGGCGCTGGTTGCTACAGGTACAGTATTGAGGCCAGCCAGTTGTACATCAGCCGAGGCGACTGTCTCACTGGGCAACTCTTTGCTAACCAGAACCGGACGCTCATCGTTCTGAGCAAAATTGAGATCGAGCTGATTTTGCTCGTCTTTCCACAGGTAACCAGCGAGTGCCAGCGACCCAATGACACTTGATGTTATTAGAGAGCGGCTTACTAGGCTCATTTGTTTTTCCTTGGACGAATTTATCTACTCGGACAAGGTGCAAATGCGATGCCAGCTAGCGCCGCTAATTGTTGGAATTAGGTAAACCGATACAGATCAGTAGCTTAGGGTTTTTCCAACCCGCAATCGAAGAGCGCCGAGCGGTACATCCAGCTACAATCGCCGAAAAAGCGGTGCCCCGTGCGAAAAAACTGGCGCTTGCGCCGCAAAATCGGCGCATTCGACTCTAGTGCTACTCCCTTCTATTCAGCTCTGTGAGACGTTCCGCAGCCTGCTCGGCACTCTGGTCAAACAGCGCCTGGGATGCGTCGAGAAACGAATCCAGAGAATCGCCATCACCCCACTGCCAACCCGGCGGGTACGAGACGTTCATCACAGGCGCTGCCCATTGCAGCTCTTCGTCTTGCAACAAAGGCAACCCATAAACAACAAAAACCAGCAAGACCGCAGGGAGCGCAGCGACAAAGAGCAGGCGCCGGGAAGCCAGGGTCGTCGCGATGCCCAGGGTAACGACACCGATCACAAACAACCACAACGCGCCACCGCCCACGCTAAGACCCTTACCGAGCGACAAGCTCTGCGCTTGCCAGCCAACATAGTCTGCCAGCTCGCCCAGCACCGAAGCGCCAATGAGCCCCCAACAGATCACCGAAAAGTGTGCAGCTAGCTGCATGTTATTACGCAACAACTTGCTCAATACCCCCCAGAACAAAGCCCAAACGCCACAACCCAGCACCGTATAAATCGCCCTTGAGACAAACGCGCCCGCATCCAGCTCCCTGGCGGAACTCAAATAGACCTCGGCACAGACCAATGGCAGTAACACCAACAGCGGCCACAGCGGGTTACGGATCCAGCCCAGCACCGCATTCCAGCGCGACGGTCGTTGCGCCGGCGGTACCGGTGCATCGGCACGATGAAAAGCAAGGGTCGATGTGCCCAGGTGCAATTCACCATCCTCGAGCGTGGCGCTTGTCAGCCGCAAGCCATTAAGAGAATCGAGATCATCAACCCGCAGTTCGCCGGTTGAATCTATAGATACCCGCGCGTGCTCGGCATCTACCAGCACGTCTTGCACAATCAAATCGCAATGCCAGCCACGCCCAATAAGCAACCCACCTTCCGAGTCGAGCGTAACTCGCTCGTGCCGGCCCCCGCCCTCGTCATTTACGGCTATGACGAAACTCATGCCAAGTGACGCCACATTGCCCTCAGCTGTCATATCACTGCCACCCTAGCGTGGTTAGAAACTTGACCGTGAACGCATCTGCAATTTCTCTGGATATACCTGCTAACGAGAAGTGTGCGGAATAAACCTGATCTTCTTCCCGCTGTGTGGCCAGCAGCAAAACATCAAACAGCCCAGGCATCTCAACATAGGCGCGTGTACATATAGAAGCTTGCACCTGATTGTCATCGGCATCGGGCGAGGCGACCCGTAAAAACTGAGAATGACAGGTCATATTAGTGAGCTGAGTATCGTCACCGGAGTTATCCGGGTACATGTTATGAGTGCGGGTTCGATGAAACCGCCAGGTCGATAAATCGACGGCCTGTTCCATAGAAAAGGAATAGTGGATGTGTCCAGAACTAAAGCTGTCACCGAGATACAAGCGGTTGGCTGCGTCGCACCCCTTGCTAACGCTCACTACCGTAATTTCATCATCGTCCTCGTTACTGCGTCCCCAGCACTGCATGTCGTTCCGCAATTCACCAAGCGCCGACCAATCTGCGAACTCAACGCGCTGCCAATCACGCGCTAACAGATCGTCATAACGGCCTTGCTGCCACGCGAGTAGCTGACGCGCGATCTCCGCAGAATAATCGCCGCTATCAAGTGCACGGTCAGTTGCAATCAAACTGGCTACCGCTTCGGCAGGTACGAGAAAACTGAGATCGCTGCCTGCAGTGGCTACGTTCACTCCCACCACTCGACCGTCGGCCAGCAAACTGGGGCCACCACTCATGCCAGGGTTCAGCGAACCTGAAAATAGAATTTGTCGATCGTAGCTGTGTTCCACATAGCCATTAAACGCGCCCTGTTTCAGGGTCACTCCAAGATCATGCGGATTGCCCAATGCGTAGAGCATGGCGCCTTTAGCAACCTCAGCTGTTTCCACCTGAAAGTGGCGTTCGGCTGGCGTTGGATGCCGAAGTAGCGCCAGGTCGTTTACGACATCGAAGTCGAGCAACAGAAGCTCACCGGAGTTGCCGGACTGATCGAGATACTCGATGCGATGGCTGTCGGGCGAATTGACTGCACCCGCTACCACGTGAAAATTGGTCACAATCAAACCGTCCGCCGATACCTGAAAACCGGACCCAATGGACGACTTGCTGCCTGCCTTACGCGCAACCACACGAATTTGATAAATAAGTTCGTAGTAGTTCGCGAGTTGGGGTGTTGTTTCTGTCGCAACAGGTGTCTCTGAAGCGAAGACACGCGGGGATGATAAAAGCAGCGCAACAGCTACGAGTCTGGCAAGAAACGTCATCGTGCTAAACATTAAACCTGAAGTGCACGACATCGCCGTCGGCAACAATGTACTCCTTACCTTCCAACCGCCATTTCCCCGCTTCCTTGGCGCCCGACTCGCCACCATTGCCGACAAAGTCGTCGTAACCGATCACTTCTGCGCGAATAAAACCCTTCTCAAAGTCAGTGTGAATCACCGCTGCAGCCTGAGGTGCCGTTGAACCTGACTTTACCGTCCATGCGCGCACTTCCTTCTCGCCAGCGGTGAAATAGCTCTGCAACCCCAGCAATGCATAGCCTGCCCGTATCACTCTATTAAGCCCGGGTTCTTCAAGCCCGAGGTCGGCCAAAAACTCCAGCTTCTCCTCGTCTTCCAGCTCTGCAATCTCTTCCTCGATTTTGTTACAGACAACAACAATCCCTGCACCTTCTGCGCTCGCTATTTGATTAAGCTCTTGCAGCAGAGCATTGCTCTCGATATCTGCGCCACCTTCATCAACGTTCGCGATGTACATCACCGGCTTTGCGGTGAGCAGATGATACTGGCGCAGTTCTACCTGTTCTTCTGGCGTCATTTCAACAGCACGGGCTGGCGTACCCGCTTCCAGTGCTTCTTTCAGTCGGTCGAGCAGCTTTAACGCCTTGATAGCGTCTTTATCGCCAGAGTTTGCGACGCGCCGAAAACGTTCGTGTGTTCGCTCCAGCGTATCGAGGTCTGCGAGCGCAAGCTCAGTATTAATAATCTCCGCATCGTCACGCGGCGATACGCGGCCAGAGACATGGACAATATTCTGATCATCGAAACAACGCACAACGTGGGCAATCGCCTGAGTTTCACGGATGTGCGCCAGGAACTGATTACCTAACCCTTCACCTTTTGAAGCCCCTTCGACCAACCCTGCGATATCCACAAACTCCATCGTGGACGGCACCACTTTCTGCGGCGAAACAATGCCGGCTATCGCGTCCAGCCGCGAATCGGGCACAGCAACGATGCCCGTGTTTGGCTCAATGGTGCAAAACGGAAAATTCTCTGCATCAATACCTGCCTTGGTGAGCGCATTGAAGAGTGTTGATTTTCCGACGTTGGGCATGCCAACAATACCGCAGGTAAATCCCATGGTGCGTTTATTCCTCTGTTTGTGCTGGTTGCTCGCTGGCGGGCGGCTTGGGCTGTTTGGGTGGTTTCGGCGGTTTGGTGTTGATGGAATTCATGGCCCGCGGGATATCGCCCTGGATCAGAGCCTTGAGGGCGTAAGGTTTGAACACCAATGCGGTTTCGATGCGCTCGAGTTCTTTCTCAGGAATGCGCGCAGACGTGAGATAAGACGCCACCTTATCAGGCGAGCCAGGGTGTCCGACTCCAATGCGCAGGCGATGAAATTTGTCGTCGTTGCCAAGCTTTGGAATGATATCGCGCAAGCCATTATGGCCATTAATACCACCACCGGTTTTGAGCCGTACCTGGCCTGGCTCAAACGCCAGCTCGTCATGAGCCACGAGTATCTCTGACGCGTCAATCTTGAAGAAGCGCGCAAGGGGCGCAACAGCGTCGCCACTCAAGTTCATAAAGGTGAGTGGTATCAATAGCCGAACTTCGGTTTCGGCAATCTCGCCGCGGCCTACCAGACCGTGATATTTGGCATCGTCACGTAGCACAATGCCATGCTGTCGTGCGAGCGTTTCCACCCACACCGCTCCGACATTGTGGCGCGTGTTTGCATAGGTGGGGCCAGGATTACCCAGCCCCACGATCAGCTTTAACGGACTAGCCTTCGCCTTCTGGCTCATCGGCTGCGTCATCACCAGTGGCCGCCTCATCATCCCCGGCTTCTTCGTCTACTACTTCTTCTTCAACTTCTTCAGCTCGTGGAGCGGCAATGGTCGCTACCGTTGAGTCATAATCTTCACCAAGCGCCAACGCAACGCTGGTAACGCCTTCAGGCAACTTGATATCGGAGATATGCAAATTCTGACCGATTTCTACTTCACCCATATCGAGTTCTACAAACTCGGGCAAAGCTGCTGGCAAACAGCTAACTTCCAGCTCGGTGAGTGAGTGCTGGACGTTACCACCACCCAACTTAACGCCGGGTGCTGTGTCTTCATTGAGGAAGCGGATAGGCACACTCACCTGAATGACACGGTCAGCGCGAATACGCAGAAAATCGATGTGCATAACGCGTTCGGTAGCCGGGTGGCGCTGCAGGTCACGAACAACGGCTTGCTGATCGCCACCATCGATTTTCAGGTTCATGATCTGTGAGAAGAACGATTCACTTTGCATCGCCTTGTTCAAATCTTTTTCTGCGACCGTCACTGGCACTGCAGCATTGCCGCCGCCGTAGACGATTCCGGGAACCCGTCCGCCTGCACGACGTAGGCGGCGGCTCGCACCTTTCCCCATGTCGGAGCGACCTTCTGCAATCAATACAAATTGGTCTGACATTTTAATCTCCTGAGATTTTGTTTTCTGTCAGTTATAAAAATCCGGCGGCGCCTGCGACCAGCAACCGGCGGGGTTTCACTATCGAGTTATCGCCCTGCTAATGCCGAAACATCGCACTGATCGACTCCTCACTACTTACACGCCGAATCGCCTCAGCCAATAGGCTATCGAGACTAAGCTGGCGAATCTTCTTGCTGCGCTGTGCATCTTCTGCCAGCGGAATGGTATCGGTAACCACCATTTCGTCTATTTCAGACGCGTCAATTCGTTGCACCGCAGAGCCAGACAACACGGCATGGGTAATATAGGCATAAACATGCGTAGCACCACGTTCCTTTAATGCTTCGCTCGCCGTGCACAGCGTGCCTGCTGTGTCGACCAGGTCATCAATGAGCACACAGGGGCGACCACTAACGTCGCCAATGACGTTCATAACCTGTGTCTCATTGGCTCGCGGCCGGCGCTTGTCAATAATAGCAAGTTCAGCATCGTTCAACTGCTTCGCAATAGCGCGGGCTCGTACTACCCCGCCCACATCGGGCGAAATCACCACGGGATCCTGCATACCGCGACTAAGTGCATGGTCTACAAGCACCGCCGACGCATAGACATTATCAACCGGCATGTTAAAGAACCCTTGAATCTGATCGGAGTGCAGATCAACGGTAAGTACCCGATCAACACCCACCGAGCTGAGCATGTCTGCCACCACCTTGGCGCTGATCGCAACCCGGGCTGATCTCGGTCGGCGGTCCTGACGGGCGTAACCAAAATAGGGAATGACTGCGGTGATACGCTGTGCCGATGCCCGTTGAATCGCATCGGCCATCAGCATCAATTCCATCAGATTGTCGTTCGTGGGCGCGCAGGTCGATTGCACCAAAAACACATCCTGGCCGCGCACGTTCTCATGAATTTGCACGCTCACTTCACCGTCGCTGAAGCGCCCCACATCGGCTCGTCCCAGTTCCATACGCAGCTGCGAACCCACACTGCGCGCCAGAGGGGCATTGGCCGAGCCGGAGAAAATCATTAACTTCGTGGACATGAAAGGAAGCCAATTGTGGGTGAACCCACTCACCGGAGGGCATAAATAGAAGGCCAGAAAGATGGCTGGGGTGGCAGGGATCGAACCTGCGAATGCCAGGATCAAAACCTGGTGCCTTACCACTTGGCGACACCCCAACGGTGTCCTAACAACGGCCGCAGCCGTCGCGGGCTGCGTATTCTAGGGAAGCTGCTGGCAGTTATCTAGTGCCAGATAGGGCCCGCTCAAAGGGTCCATTCGCGCGCCACCAGCGTGAGCTTCAGCTCGTCGTTGGTCGCCCGCACCCGACCTGGCAGCCGTTCCTGCCGGGTAAGCCCGGTGACCACCGAATAGCGACTAAACTCGAGGGCCCAGTCGATCTGATTGAGCGAGGCCAGGTCGCCACTGGGTAGAAAACGCATTCTGCTGGCCGCTGGGGTGGGCGGCGCCGGCGCGGGTTGCCCCTGCAGCCAATAGGGCAGCACCGTGAGCGGCAGAGACCAGCCCAAATGGCGCTTTAACAACCGCTCGGGGCGGCGGCTGGTTACCTTGCGCCCCGTACCATCGACAATTTCAATCCTGTTAGCCGTACCCGTGATGCGAGTACGACCCTGCCCAAGCGCCCCCCAAAGCTCCAAATCGTAGCGCTCTCCTACCTGCTGCCAGCGATAGTTGGCGGTAAAGCCTTTGATTTTCGACTCACCCTGAGGTCTGAGACTAAGCTTGCCCTGGGACGTAAACCCTTCGGGTACCACCACCTCACGCGGTAACTCGTCCAGCGGGCCACAGCCTGCCAGCACAACGCACAACAATGCACCCAGGAGTCCCGAAAAAGGCTTTAGAATTAGTGGTTTAACAATTTTCACAGGAAGAGTTCGTTACCTATCGATAGATGGATTGGGGTTGGATAGGTGTATCATGGCGGCAACCTGATCTGGATACCAACACCGCGGTCGTTATGGCCATACTCGCTTACGGCATAAATTATCGGACAGCGCCCCTCGAGCTGCGCGAGCAGCTTGCGTTTCCGGCTGAAGATCTGGGTGCCGCACTGGCGGATCTAACGACCAGCGTCGCCTCGGTGGCCGAAGCAGCCATTCTTTCGACCTGTAACCGGACCGAACTGTACTGCTCGGTAAATGACACCGACAGCACCCCTATGCGCAACTGGCTTGCCTATCATCGCAAACTGGCCTCCGCCGACTTTGATGACCACATCTACGCCCACTGGGAAGCAGACGCCGCCAGTCATGTCATTCGGGTTGCTGCCGGACTCGACTCCCAGGTGTTAGGTGAGCCCCAGATCATGGGCCAGATGAAAACCGCCTGGGAACAGGCCCGCACCAGCGGTGCCATGGGTCCAGAGCTTAACCTGCTGTCCGATGTGTCGCTCAACACAGCAAAGCGCATTCGCACAGAAACCGACGTTGGCAAAAACCCGGTGTCGGTGGCCTATGCCTCGGTCAGCCTGGCCCGCACCATCTTTGCAGACTTAACCCAAACCAAGGCACTGTTGATTGGCGCCGGCGAAACCATCGAACTGGTGGCGGAACATTTAATGCAGCAGGGTATCGGTGGACTGGCAGTAGCCAATCGATCGCTACCCAACGCGCGCGCCGTGGCCGAGAAATTTGCCGGGCGGGCCCTGCAACTCACAGAGATGGGCGACGTGCTGCACGACTACGACATGGTCATTGCCTCAACCGGCAGCAGCCTGCCCATACTGGGCAAAGGCACCGTTGAAGCCGCATTGCGCAAACGCAAGCAAAGTCCGATGTTTATGGTCGACATTGCCGTTCCGCGCGACATCGAGGCTGAAGTCGCCGAGTTACGAGATGTGTATCTATACACCATCGACGATCTCAGTCAGATCATTGAACAGAACAATGTGGAACGCCAAAAGGCTGCAGCAGGTGCAGAGAAATACGTTGCCGAAGGCGCCGCGGACTATGTCCGCAAGCGCCGCCTGCACAGCGCCGGCGACTTACTCACCAACCTGCGCGCGCAGGCAGGCAATGTGCAAAACGCCGAGGTAGAAAAAGCACTCCAGGCGTTTGCCAAAGACGGTGATGCCGAAGCAGCCATGAACGCCCTGGCTCGCAACCTGACCAACAAACTCATGCACGCCCCTACTCAGGCTCTGCGCGATGCGAGTGCCGAAGGCCGCTCCGATCTGGTAGATTTCCTCCGTTCTGTCTACGGCCTAAAGTAGGGCCCGAAGTAAGCTGGTCAATTAGCTATGTCCCTATCTGCAAATATGCAGGTCAAACTCGATGACCTGACCGATCGCCACGAGGAAATCGCGGCACTGCTGTCAGATGCAGAAATTGTCG
Organism: uncultured Pseudomonadales bacterium; assembly: GCA_964611345.1. Lineage (GTDB taxonomy): Bacteria > Pseudomonadota > Gammaproteobacteria > Pseudomonadales > Azotimanducaceae > JALZVT01. The sequence continues at coordinate 7,543 of CAZSYU010000026.1, read as the reverse complement.
CCGACCGCGACAAGTTCACCGCACTGTCTAAGGAATACGCCGAACTTGAGCCAGTGATTCAAACCTTCGCGAAGGTGCGCACGCTCGACGAAGAGCTCGCCGACTGCAAAGCCATGCAATCCGACGACGATCCCGACATTCGCGAAATGGCCGCTGATGATATTTCGCGTATCGACGAAGAACTGAAAGCAGCAGAATCCCAGTTACAAACCTTGTTGCTGCCCCGCGATCCAAACGATTCCGCCAACGTTTTCCTCGAAATCCGGGCCGGTACCGGTGGCGATGAGGCGGCTATTTTCGCCGGTGATTTGCACCGCATGTATTCCCGCTACGCCGAGGGCAAAGGCTGGAAAGTAGAACTGATTAACGCCCGTGCCGGGGAACACGGTGGCTACAAAGAAGTAGTCAGTCGCATAGAAGGCAAGGACGTGTTCAGCAAACTGAAGTTCGAGAGTGGCGCTCATCGAGTGCAACGCGTGCCCGAGACCGAGTCGCAGGGTCGCATTCACACCTCAGCCTGCACCGTTGCCATCTTGCCCGAAGCGGACGAACTGGAAGCCATCGAGATTAACAAAGCCGATCTGCGCGTAGATACTTATCGCGCATCCGGTGCCGGTGGCCAGCACGTAAACAAAACAGATAGCGCCGTGCGGTTGACGCACATTCCCTCCGGCATTGTGGTTGAGTGTCAAGATGAACGCTCGCAACACAAGAACAAGGCACGTGCGATGTCGTTGCTGCAAGCCAAGCTCACCGAAGTGGCGGAAACCGAGCAACAGGCAGAGCAGGCCGAGAGTCGGCGCAGTCTGGTGGGGAGTGGCGATCGATCGGAGCGTATTCGCACCTACAACTTTCGGGAGAACCGGGTTACCGACCACCGCATCAATCTGACCCTCTACAAACTCGACGAGGTCATCGAAGGCGCCTGCGACAGCATCATTGAACCACTGGTACAGGAACACCAGGCAGATCTGTTAAAGCGACTGGGCGATTCCTAACTGTCTTTCGGTGACAAAGCCTGTGTCAGAACCCACCGCAGATATTGCGTCGTTGCTCGAAAGCGCACCACCAGATTTGCGCTTTGACACTGAGCTGTTAATCGCTCACACCCTGGACTGGAGCCGCGCAAAGGTGCTTGCCTTTAGCGAGGAAACACCAGATCCTTCTGTTGCCGAGGTATTGCAATCAAAACTCCGTCGCTTGCATGGTGGCGAACCGTTGGCCTATCTCACCGGCGAACGTGAATTTTTTGGTCTCGCGCTTGAAGTTAATCCAGACGTTTTAATACCACGAGCAGATACCGAGTTGCTTGTTGAGCTGGCAGTCGAACACAGTCCCCAAAACGCGCACGTGATCGATATGGGCACGGGCAGTGGCGCTATCGCCGTAAGCCTAAAGCACGCGCGCCCTGATCTGAACATCACCGCCAGCGACAAGAGTTCGGCTGCACTGGCGGTGGCCGAAGCTAATGCCAGGCGCCATAACTGCTGCATCAACTTTGTGCTGAGCGATTGGTATGAAAATCTGAGCGGGCAATACGACCTAATCATCAGTAACCCGCCCTATATCGCCGCTAACGACCCCCATCTGAGCGCACTGCAACACGAGCCAGTGGAGGCACTGATTGGCGGCATAGACGGGCTCGATGATTACCGGCAAATTGCCACGGGCGCTACCGCCCGACTGAACCAGGAAGGCCTGGTGTTTGTAGAGCAGGGCGCCGACCAGGCAGATGCTGTCGCCGCCCTGTTTACTCACGCAGGTCTCGCTAATACGTTAACCTACAATGACCTGGCCGGGCATCGCCGAGTCACAAGAGCCCAACGGTTGCGATGACAGGTTTGCCAAATCTATGAATGATGATCAACTGCTACGCTACAGTCGCCACATCATGTTGCCCGAGCTGGATATTGAGGGGCAAGAACAACTGCTGGCCGCCCACGCGCTGGTCATCGGTATGGGCGGCCTTGGCGCACCACTCGCGCTCTATCTCGCAGCCGCGGGGGTCGGCAAACTAACCATCGTTGACGACGACCGCGTCGAAGCCAGCAATCTGCAGCGGCAGATCATTCATACCACAGAAGATATTGGCCGCACCAAGGTTGCCTCGGCAAAGACAAGTCTTGCCGAGTTAAACCCAGGCTGCGTCGTTACCGCCATAGAACAGCGAATCGAAGGCAAAGAGCTCGAGGAGCTTGTCCGCAATGCCGATATCGTGCTGGACGGCACCGACAACTTTGTCACACGCTATGCCATCAATGCAGCCTGCGTGGCGAGCAACACACCACTTGTTTCTGGTGCCGCTATACGCTGGGAGGGACAGGTGGCTGTATTCGACTTTCGCGATGCAACGGCACCCTGCTACGCGTGCCTGCATCCCGACGTTGGCGCGACGTCAGATCTGAGTTGCGCCGACAACGGCGTCGCGGCGCCCGTTGTTGGCATTATTGGTTCCATGCAGGCACTCGAAGCACTGAAGCTACTCACCGGAACTGGGGAAAGTCTCTCGGGCTATGTGCTCGTGATGGATGCGAAGTTTCAGCAATGGCAAAAGCTGAAACTGTCAAAATCAAAAAACTGTGAGGTCTGCGCGGAGCGCTAGTCTTTAACCCTCTAGCGTTTTCCGCCGCAAGCGTTGCATGCCATGCAACCAGCGATCAACGTCATCACCCTTACGCCGCACATAGTCACCCACTTCGGGGTGCGGTAACACGTAAAACCGTTCCTCGCGCAAGGTTTCAATGACTGTTTGAGCCAGATCATCGGCTTCAATTATACCGTCTGTTTGGCCATCGCCCAGGCTCCGGGGCGCCATCGCGGTATTTACGCCCTGCGGGCACAACACCGACACCTTAATGCCGTCATCGGCGTGGGTAATAGAAAGAAACTCAGCCAGTTTAACCGCCGCCGCTTTGCTAACGGTGTATGGACCACTACCTAGTGCGGCCAATAAACCCGCTGCGGACGCGGTGTTTAACAGGTAGCCAGCACCACGCTCAATCATCGACGGCAACACCGCCCGTGCGGCATACAGATGCGCCATAACGTGCAGCTCCCATTGCGTCTGCCAGACTTCATTGGCAGCGTCGGTCAGCACGCCTTCGCCGCCCGCTCCAGCATTCGAGCAAAACAGGTCGATTTGTCCATGACGCTCAATCGCGCCATCAACCAGTGCGGCAACCTGCCCCTCATTGGTGACATCACAGGCCACACCCTCACACACGGCGCTGCTCGTCGCTAACTGCGCAGCCGCCTCCGCTGCCACGTCACCATTTAGATCGGCAAGTACCACCACTCTGGCACCGTTGGCAATAAAGGCCTTGCCCATCGCCAAACCGATACCACCACTACCACCGGTGATTACCGCAACCTTGTCAGTTAGCTCCACTGTTTCTTCCCCTCACCCCCGATTTACTGGGAGTTATCAAGAGTTGTTGTCTTATGCCGGCGCAAATGTTTCGCGCAATGCTACTTCCAGCTCATCTCGAACCTTATCGATCGAGACATTGCGCGCTAACGCCGTCATCTCGGTGACTTCCATCCCAATCAACCCACAAGGATTGATTCGCTGGAAAGGCTCTAGGTCCATACTCACGTTTAAACTTAAGCCGTGATAGCTGCAACCACGACGAATACGTAACCCCAGGCTCGCAATCTTGTTGCCACCTACATAGACGCCAGGCGCATCATCACGATTGGCTGCAGCGATGTTGTAACTAGCCAGCACGGCAACTATTGATGCTTCAATACCACGCACCAGTGCCCGCGGACCAATACCAAGCCGCTTCAGATCAAACAGCAGGTAACCAACAATTTGCCCTGGTCCATGGTAGGTAACCTGCCCGCCTCGATCGGTTTGCACCACTGGAATATCACCCGGCAACAGAAGGTGCTCGGGTTTGCCGGCCTGACCTTGCGTAAATACGGGTTCGTGCTCGGTGAACCAGAGTTCATCTGGCGTTTGCGTATCGCGCTGGGCGGTGAATGACTGCATGCGCTCGAAGATATCGGCGTATTCAGTAAGCCCAAGATCCCTGACGATCAGCCCAGAAGCAGAAACAGAAGTAGCCGGCATCACAGCACCATCGATACCGCATCAAAACTGCGAAGCTCTTCATGCAACGCTCGCAATTGCGGCTCGCCGGTCGCCATGATCACACAGGTCGTAGAACAAAACTTGCCGCCCCTGCTGAGCTTGATACTCACATCATCTTCTGTCAGTTCAGGCGCATGAGAGCGAACGATAGAGGTAACTCGAGCGACAAAATCGATGGAGTTTGAACCAAGGATTTTGACGGGGTAACGACAGGGAAACTCTATCTTCGGCGCTTGGTTATCAGTCACCGCTGATCAGCCCCTTGTAAAATAGGACAACCTGCTGCCACATCACGTTAAAGAAGCCTGCCTCGGGGGCAGCAGCCAATGTGACCAGTGGCGTACGGCTTATCACTTCACCATCCAGCGTTAGGCGTAACTCACCAATCGCTGCATCTTTTTCAAGTGGCGCCTCTATGAGTTCTGGCAAGTTCATTTCGGCCGTTACCATATCGTAGGCACCGCGTGGAATGGTGACGTAAAGATCTTCGGCGATGCCCAGCTCTACAGTATCCGCCTCACCAAACCACAGATCTGCATTTTTCAGCATCACATTGGCCTCGTAGATTCGGCGCGTTTCAAAATTTCGAAAGCCATAACTCAGCAGCTTTTGGCTTTCCTTCATGCGGGACTCATCGCTGTCCGTACCCATTACTACGGCGATCAGCCGTTGACCGTTACGCAGCGCCGAGGACACCAGACAATAACCCGCCGCGTTGGTGTGCCCGGTTTTTACCCCATCCACTGTTTTGTCGCGCCACAGGAGTCTGTTGCGATTCGGTTGATCAATATCATTAAAGCGAAATGATTTTTGCGAATACAGCTCGTAGTGTTCGGGAAACCGATCAATGAGAACACGAGTAAGCGTAGCCAGATCGCGCGCGGTGGTGTAGTGGCTTTCATCCGGTAACCCCGATGCATTCACAAAACTCGACTGCGCCATACCAACGTCTTTGGCGAGCTGATTCATCATATCTGCGAAAGCGGCTTCGTCACCGGCAATATGCTCAGCGATCGCGACACTCGCGTCATTACCCGACTGAATAATTACGCCTTTCAGCAGATCTTCGAACGCTACCTTGGTGCCCTCGCGAATGAACATTTTCGATCCGCCCATACGCCAGGCTTTGATGCTCACCTCCACTGAATCAGTGGGTTGCACGCGCCCGGCAGCCAATTCGGTTGCAGCCACAAAGCTGGTCATAATTTTGGTAAGGCTTGCCGGTGGCAGACTTTCGTCGGCATTCTCCTCGGCCAAAACCTTGCCCGATCCTGCATCAAGTAGGAGAAAAGACTTGGCGTTTACTGCAGGCACTTTCTGCACCCGATAGCCTGGTTGTGCAGCTTCAACACGGGGGACCACGATCGCCAGTAATGTCATCGCCAGTAAAAGCACCGCAGCAGGTCGCCAATAAGTGGCCGCTGAGGCTGGCTGGTGTAATTTCATCATGTTGCTATCCGAGAGGTCTCTATAGTTAGTCTAACAGCAGGTTGAACTGGCTTCGGTAACCGAAACGACTATGGCATCGATTGCATGCCGCTCTCGCAGGGTAACCCGGGCAGCAGCCAGATCCGCCGCCGTGGCAAACGGACCCACCTGCACACGATACAATGCCGCACTGGGTGGCTTGGAGATAAACACAGCAACCGCAACCGAACCATCTAGCCGCGCTCGCAACTCATCGGCGGTTGCATAGCTTTCATAGGCCCCTGCTTGCAGATAGCGCCCTTCGGACTTGGCGAGCAGCGCCGACTGTGATGCCGGTAAATGCAAAATCGGTTGTGGCTCCTTGTAGGGTTTAACAAACACCGGCGGCTGCACAGGAACCGGACTCGCCGGCTTAGCTTCGCCAGGTACCCCCGACAACGCGACTACTCGCACGTTCGCCGTGCCAGCCCCAAGCATATCGAGTTTTGCCGCTGCCGCGTACGACAGATCGATAAGCCGATCATCAACAAACGGACCGCGATCATTGATGCGCACTACAACCGAGCGTTTGTTCGCCAAATTAGTGACACGGGCGTAGGTTGGCAGCGGGATTGATTTGTGCGCTGCCGTCATACTGAACATATCGTAGCGCTCGCCACTGGCTGTCAGGCGGCCATGGAACTTGCGGCCATACCAGGATGCGATGCCCGTTTCATCGAAATTTTGCGCACTCGGTAGACGCTGGTAGCGCTTGCCAAGTACAACGTAACTCAGCGAGTTGCCGCTTGCGCTTAACGGTTCATCACGCGGTATAGGGTCGGGTTGAGATAACACTCCAGCAGGTATGCGCGTGGGACCACTATCAGTGGTAGTCGAACTGCCAGGTATTGAGCTTGTTGATGTACAGCCTGGCAGTAACATCGTAAGTAGCAGTACCATTGCAAGCACCACTATAAACCCATGGTCTAACCCCCTGGGCATGCGTTCCCATGCAACTTCCTGTTGCGTTTCTCTCATCATTTTTAGTTTGCTACTCGCTCTGCGCGCCCAAGAACAATTGCCTGGGCAAGCTGGTGCACTGCCAACGCATACATAGACGAATGGTTGTAGCGCGTAATCGCATAAAAATCGTTCAGCCCTACCCAGTACTGAGTACCCGCAGCAGACTCCATCCGAAAGAGCGCTGCTTTTGCCGCATCATCTGCACAAGGCACCACAACGCCGCGCGCCCGCAAGGAGCCCACCGTGTGCTGCAACGCTTCACCTTGATTGGCAAGCTCACTGGCTGCAGGATCTTGCAACGCAACAGGCACAATCACTTGCTCATCCCCTCGCCAGCCGTGACGCTTGAAGTAATTTGCAACACTACCAATAGCATCTGTTTTGTTACGCAAAATGTCTCGCCTGCCATCGCCATTAAAGTCTACTGCGTAGGCTCGAAAGCTGGAAGAAATGAACTGTCCAAAACCCATAGCACCAGCGTAAGAGCCTAACTGCGCTTTAGGATCCATGCCTTCTTCGCGGGTCATCAAGAGGTATTGTGTGAGCTCTTTGCGAAAGAACGTGGATCGGGGCGGATAGTCAAAACCCAGCGTGGCTAGCGCATCGAGCACTCGATATTTGCCCATATGTTTGCCGTAACGGGTTTCGACGCCAATGATCGCTACGATGTATTCCGCACCTACTCCGTAGGTCTGTTCAGCGCGGGTGAGCGCTTCGCTATTGTCTTGCCAGAAGGCCACACCACCGGCGATGCGATCGCTGGTGAGAAATATTTTTCGGTAATCTCTCCACTCCAGAGTGCGCTCAGCCGGCCGCGAAATCGCATCCAAAATGCTTTGCTTACGCTCAGCGCTGGCAAGCAACGATCGCACTTCTTCGCCCTGAAACCCATGCTCGCTCACCATACTGGCGATAAAGTCCTGCACGTCTTTTCGATCGGTATAAACAGCATCTGTCGCCGATAGCACCGACGTCGCACCCACGAACACAACAAGCAGTACGAAAACTTTCGAAAAT
>CAZSYU010000025.1:15040-48331 GCA_964611345.1 uncultured Pseudomonadales bacterium | reverse complement strand
TCACCGCAGTGGGGGCACAGCGTGATGTCGATGTCGAAGAACAAAAGTGCTCAGCAAGTAAGTCCAGGTTTCTACGCGTTAGCTAACAACCCGGGTAATCTGCTGGATCACCAATAACTCTACAATTACCAATAGAGGCTAGTTCATCCTCTGAACCTGCTCCGCGTTCTACTAGGGTTTCAATAGCTTCCCGCGGAAGGGGAACATCAAGCAACCGAGCAAATTCTAATACATCTTCGTCTTCTGGGGTGTTAACCCATGGATGCTTTTCAACAACGACTTGCTTTTCGAGAACCGCTTCAACTGTACGGTTTACGGCATACCATCGCACCCAACCTTCCAAACTAAAGGAAACGGTTGATCCTTCGATGAACACCAACTGCAAGCCCGCCTCACCCGCACGGCAGTGTTCCAACAGTTTCAGAGAGTAACCACTGCCGCTACCTACCACTCTCTGAGATTTCCAACCTACAACCTGCCCAGGTATTTCGAGATTAAGACCTTGAGAGCGAATACTTGCATCTAATTTTTCAAAAGCGCCAAGAGAGTCAGTAAAACCAGGAATACAAGTTCTCGCCGCAGCTTTCAATTTTCCCTTAGGAACAATATCACTACAGCTGGCACCGGTGATCAGTATGGAAAAAGATAGGAGGAGCCTGCCGAATCTAGCAAAACCTGCCATTGCTCTTGTGTACATGTACATAACGATTGCGATCCATTGTTGCACATTCACATTACCGCTAGACGAATACTCTTTCTACTATCTCGAAGCAAATCAATCACAAACTGCTTGTTCCTCAACTGTAGGGCCTGGTTGATCTGGGAGTCGCCATACACATCGGCATAGCGTCGTACATCGCTTCTATAATGTCGTCCAAATTGTCATATACAGCTGGTCCCAAAATTTCATTGAACCCACCGTAGTTGCCGTTGCCAGCACCGATCGTCCTGATAACAACCCGCCCATCGCTCAACCTCTCAACTTGCCGCTCTACGATCGCTCCATCAGGATCGTTGGGATTATTAAAGCGATGCCCCTCCTCAGTGATGTTGCGCAGGACTCGCAGTGAGCCCGATTGGTTTGCAGGAACCTCATGTCTTATCGGATCGGTACCAAGAATGAATCCGGTGGCTGGACCGACTAACGGAAGATTCTCAGAAACCTCCAAATCCGATCTATCACCATCCTCGACAGTAATATCATTCTCTGGCCTGTCGGGTGCGGGATAGCGCAGCGAATAACAGTGAACATTATCTACTGTGCAATTCGGATCGGTGTTAGCGTTGCAGATTTCCCTTTCCATCTGGTAGAAGTGTGGCCGCGCACCTATGTCGACGGGAGGGGGTTGTATGTCGCTATCAAATACGAATCTCCCAATCCATCCATGCTGCCAACGCGCTAATGTCGCTCTACGCTCCAGAAGGTCTATATCTGCTTCGGACAGCGGTATGGGCGGTGCTGAAGGCAGGGCAGAAACCTCAAGATAGACCAATTCGCCATGCACACGACTGGCCCGAGAATCCGCTAACCGCGGTGCCCACGGCTTATGCGAAACGCCGCAAGAAGTGAGCTGACACTAAGCAGAGATCAGGGCTTTGAGCTCTGGTATGCAGGATCCGCAATTGGTGCCACAGCTGAGTGCTTTGCCAAGACTGTCCAGAGTTTGAGGGCCTGACTTAGTCGTCTTCTGTATCTGTTGAGTCGATACCTCAAAGCATGTACATACAATGGGGCTCGAGTCGATGTTCTGACCCATCAGAGACAAAGAGCGGAAGCTTGGCGGCTCGGAGTTCTCCTTGGCGTTCTTCAGTAGAACCGCGGCGTCTACGAGGTCTGGATGCGTCGCAGCCATGCTTGCGACGAGCCGGGGGTTTCCTTCTACTTGAAGTAGCAGGCGGGCTGTTCCGCTTACGTCATCAACCAACTCGATCCACTCCATAGTCGACTCAGTGTTTGCGTCCGCTAACGAAGAACCAAATTGCCTCGACAGCAGGTCCTTCATCTCGTCCATTGACAGGTTTTCCTCCAGTGCGACGTCAGTTCGGTGGTTAGTGTGTCTTAGCTGGCGTGCGAAGAATGAGGCTTGAAACCCGCCTGGGTCGATAGGCTTGTCGCTCGCGATAGACCACCACTGTGCAACAGGCACTTTCTTAACGGCAACAGGAAAGTGCTTGCTTTCAGGTTGCCCGGACACAGGGTCTGTAACCGGTTTGCTAACAGCGGAGACCAAGGTAGGAAAGGCGTAGGGTTCGCTCCAGTGAATCGGAGCGAACACCTGCCCGGGCGGGCAACCCGGCGAAGACTTTGCCAGCGCGCGGAATACACCGCTGTCGTTCCATGATTCGACCAGTGCGCTTTCGTCTATGCCAAGTGAGTCGAGGTCAACCTGATTGATTTCCAAATGAGGCAGTGGTGTGTGCTGAAACAGTGACGCCGACAGTCCAGTGCGAGTCATGGTGTGCCACTGATCGCGTAGGCGGCCTGTGTTCACGATAAATGGGAACTTGGCCGTTTTCTGTTGGACCACTTGGCGAGGCGTAACAGGTACGAAACGAGCGCGGCGGTCGGGTGTGGAATATTTCCCATCGGCGAATGGACGTCGGGCGCGGGGCCATTGCTCTGGCTTTAGCGCGTTGTAGCTTGCTTCGCTAAGGTCGCGCAGGTGCGATATATCGAACTGTCGACCCGCTGCACTGGCGCCTTGAGTTAGAGCCGCGTGTTCACGAAAAACTTCATGCACGGATGCGTAGCTGAAACTCGTCTCATAACCCATCCGTAGGGCGACCTGGGAGATGATCAGCCAGTCCGGGCGTGCTGATCCGCTTAGCGGAAAGAGTTTGCGCTGACGTGATAACTGGCGCTCTGAATTGGTGACGGTGCCGTCTTTCTCTCCCCAGGGAGCGGCGGGTAGTAGAATGTCTGCAAGTCTGGTGGTCTCGGTATCCGCGATACAGTCCGAAACGATTACCGTTGGACAGCTTGCGAGTGCCTGACGTGTACTCTTACTGTCCGGCAGGCTCACCACCGGATTGGTGCCCATGATCCAGATGGCCTTGATCTCACCGCGATTGAGGGCAGCGAACATGTCCACGGCTTTGAGGCCGGGCTTCTCAGCCAATTGAGGCGATCGCCAGAACTCTCTGACGTAGTCAAGATGCTCCGGTATGAAATCCATATGCCCGGCGAGTTGATTGGCCATGCCGCCTACTTCTCGTCCGCCCATAGCATTGGGCTGGCCAGTGATGGAAAACGGTCCCATTCCGTCGCGACCAATTTGACCGGTGGCGAGATGGCAGTTAATTATGGCATTGCATTTGTCCGTGCCACTTTCGGATTGATTGACGCCTTGAGAGAACATGGTGACGCAGCGTTTGGTTGTAGCGAACCACTCGAAGAAGGTGCTGAGAGCTTCCTGGGATAGTCCGGTACGTTCGGCAAGTCCTTCTGCGCTACTTCCTGCAGCTGCATCCAGGCATTCTTCGAATCCACGGGTGTGGGCATCGATGTAGCGTTGGTCGAGTGCGTCGTTGGTATTCAGATGGTCGAGTAAACCGACGAACAGTTCTGCGTCGGAACCGGGTTTTAAGGGCAGGTGCAGGTCAGCAATGTCGCAGGTGGCCGTGGTGCGAGGATCGATTACCACAACCCGAGTGTTGTTCTTTGCTTTTGCTGCACTGATGCGTTGGTAGAGAACGGGGTGTGCCCAGGCGGCGTTGGAACCGACCAGAACCAAAAGATCACAGGCTTCAAGATCGGTATAGTTACAGGGAACCACATCTTCGCCGAAGGCGCGTTTGTGCGCGGCGACCGCCGATGCCATGCACAACCGTGAGTTGGTATCGACATTTGCGCTGCCGATGAAGCCTTTCATCAGCTTGTTTGCGACGTAGTAATCTTCGGTAAGCAGTTGGCCGGATAGGTAGAAAGCCACCGAATCTGGCCCATGCTCTGAAATGGTTTGGGTCAGTCGCTTGCTTACCACATCCAGCGCTTCGTTCCAGCTGGTTTGTTTTCCATTGACTGTGGGTTCGAGAAGTCGACCTTCCGATACAACAGTTGCGGGAAGAGACGTGCCTTTAACGCAGAGCCTGCCGGCATTGGCTGGGTGGTTCTCATCGCCATCGCTCGCTATCAGCTCTAATTCGCTATGAGTTGCAGCGATTCCGCAACCTACACCGCAGTAGGGGCAGGTTGTGTCAGTTACTCTTTGGTCAGACTCAGTGTCAACAGGACCGATGCCGTTCATGGCTTTAGTCTTCTAGCCAAACGACATCGTCGTCAACCACGACTCGATAGCAGGGCACCTGAACCTGTTCGTCTTCCAGGCACTGACCGGTCATGAGTTCGAAGTTTTGTTTGTAAATGGGTGAGCAAACCACCGGAACGCCACCGACATCTCCCACAAGTCCCCTGGCTAACACATTGGCGCCGCTGAAGGGGTCTTTGTTGCCCAGGGCATACACCTGAGGGGTCAGGGAGGGTAGGTAAAACAGTGCAATCTGCTCGCCGCCGATGAGTGCCGCAACACCGCTGTTGGCGACCAGATCAGAAACCTTGCAAATTTCTACGTTTGTCAGCTGCTCTGGCATCATGATAGTGCGTCTGCCGGTCGACGTTGACCACGCTCGCGGACAAACACCACGCCATCATCTGTGTCATCCGCGTTTACGAAGTTGCGAAAGCGTTTCATTTTTTCTGGGTCTTCTATCGTGGTTCGCCACTCGCATTGGTAAGTGCCGACGATATTGGCCATCTGCGCTTCGAGCTCGGCGCCTAGTGACAGGCTGTCTTCTATGATGACCTCGCGAAGATAATCGAGACCGCCTTCCAAATTCTCCATCCAGACACTGGTGCGTTGCAATCGATCGGCCGTGCGCACATAGAACATCAGCATACGATCGATGTAACGGACTAGCGTCTCATCGTCGAGGTCTGTAGCGAATAGGTCTGCGTGACGCGGCCGCATTCCGCCGTTGCCGCAAACGTAGAGATTCCAGCCATTTTCGGTGGCGATCACACCCACATCTTTGCTACGGGCTTCTGCGCACTCGCGTGTGCAACCAGAGACCCCCATTTTCAGCTTGTGCGGAGAGCGGAGCCCTTTGTATCTGTTCTCAAGGTAGAGCGCCATGCCGACGCTGTCTTGCACACCAAATCGACACCAGGTGCTGCCAACGCACGATTTCACCGTGCGTAGGGCTTTGCCGTAGGCGTGCCCGGTTTCAAAGCCGGCATCGGTAAGGCGTTTCCAGATCTGAGGTAGCTCGTGCAGCTGCGCGCCGAATAGATCGATGCGCTGACCACCGGTGATTTTCGTATAGAGGTCAAAGTCGCGGGCGACTTCACCGATGACGATCAACTTCGCCGGAGTGATTTCTCCGCCAGGGATACGTGGTACCACGGAGTAGGTGCCGTTTTTCTGCATGTTCGCCAGAAAGTGGTCGTTGGTGTCTTGTAGCCCAACGTGCGAAGGATCGTGGACATGATCATTCCACAGAGAAGCGAGGATCGAGGCAACGGCGGGCTTGCAAATAGCGCAGCCCATGCCGGTGCCGTGGGCGGCGATAAGTTCATCAAAACTGCGGATTTCTTCAACTTTGCACAGATGGAACAGCTCTTGTCTGGTGTAGCTGAAGTGCGGGCAGATCGATGCATCAATCTCAACGCCCAAGACAGTAAGTTCGTTGTTGAGGATAGAGGTCGCGAGTTGGGCGCAACCGCCGCAGCCCGTGCTTGCCTTGGTTGTGGATTTGATTGCACCCAGCGTGGTTGCACCGTCAACGACGGCCTGGTTAATGTCCTGCTTTGTTACGTTGTGGCAGGAACAGATAACGGCGGTCTCGGGCAGAACATCTGCGCTCAGTCCCCCGCCAGACTCAGTGGTGGGTAAAAACAATGATTCGGGTGACTCAGGGACGGGTATCTCATTGAGTACGTATTGCAGAATCTGGTCGTAAGCATCGCAATCACCGACTAGCACGGCGCCTGTGACTCGCTTACCATCGGCGCTTAGATTGAGGCGTTTGTACTGATTCTTGATCGGATCGCTGAAGGAGTAGCTCAGTGTGCCTTCGGCCTTGCCATGGGCGTCTCCAATGGAACCAACGTCCACGCCGAGCAGTTTCAATTTGGTGCTCATGTCTGCGCCAGTGAAGGTTTTATCCCCAGCTGTCAGGCGGCTGGCGGCCACTTCGGCCATGCGATAGCCGGGGGCTACCAGTCCGAATATTCGCTGATCGAAGAGTGCGCACTCACCGATGGCGTAGATGTTTGGATCGTTGGTGAGACAGCGTTCATCAACAACGACGCCGCCGCGTTCACCGATGGTGAGGCCACATGCTCTGGCGAGTGCATCTGCCGGACGAATTCCAGCCGAGAAAACGATCAGGTCTGTGACGAGCGAGTCACCACCCTCGAAGTGCATCTCCAGTTCACCAGATGCAGTTCTGGCGATTTCTTTGGTTGCCGTGTCTACGTGAACCTGAACGTCTAGCTCGGCAATTTTTTGTTTCAGTAGTTCGCTACCGTATTCATCCAGCTGTACGCCCATGAGACCGGGTGCAAACTCCACCACGTGGGTTTCAAGCCCCAGATTTTTCAGAGCGTTGGCGCATTCCAGTCCGAGCAGTCCGCCGCCAACCACGACTCCGCGGGTTGCGCCGGTCGCTTTTTGCCTGATGTTTTCAAGGTCGTTAATCGTGCGATACACGAGGCAGGCTGGATCGTCATTGCCGGGTATTGGAGGAACGAACGGGTAGGAGCCTGTGGCTAGCACAAGTTTGCGATATCGAACCTGCTTGCCACTCGCGAGAGTCACCAGTTTCGCATCGCGATCGATCTCTTTGGCCGGGTCTCCGCGAAGGGTCTCGACGCCCCATTCTTCGTATTTGTCCGCGCCGTCGAGGGTGAGTGATTGCGGTGATTCTCCGGCGAATAGCTGTGATAAATGAACGCGGTCGTAGGCGGGTTCTGGCTCTTCGCCAACTACAACCAGATTGCTATTGGGGTTTTGGTTGCTCAACTCGCATACCAGATGATGGCCCACCATGCCATTGCCGATAATCACAATGGGATCGTTTTGATCCCCACTGTTTGGTGGGATGACGTCGATAGAATCAAGCATGGGTTGGTTGGGCTCCAAAGACGAGCTGTTCGCGCTCTTGTGGGTCTGGAAGGGTTGCGCCCATGGCGCGCAGGATGGCCTGTGATCCCTGGGTGTTGCCAAGCAGAATGGCGCTTTTTAGTTCGTTGCCGAGAAAGGTGAGCCGTCGATAGACGCCTTTGCCGGGATCACTCAGTACAAGCGACTGCTGGTCAGTTGTGACGGTGGCTGATCCGGCACAAAACAGTTCGACACCTGCGACCTTAAGCCTGGCGCTCGGGCTTGGGAGCGATACCGGGCGTGCGTTACCAAGCAACTGATCGGCGAGTGCATCGGCCTGGGCGTAGACGGGTTCTACGAACGCGTGAACCTTACCTGCGAGTTGTGCGCACTCGCCGATGGCAAAGACGTTGTTGCTTGAGGTCTGCAAGCGGTCGTTGATCAATACGCCGTGATCGCAGGCAATGTCTTGTGTTGCGGCTAATTCTATATTTGGGCGATTGCCTGTTGCGACGACGATAACCTCAGCGTCCAAGACTGAGCCATCGCTTAACTGCAGGCACGAAACTTCATCACGAGAGGCGTCCACGCTCTCAACCTCGACACCGGTTCTAAAACTCAGGCCTTTGTCTTCAAGCGTTGTTTGTAATAGCGCCGCCGTGTTCTCCTCTAGTTGCCGGTTCATAAGTGCTTTATGCCGGTGTACGACCGTAACGCTGTATCTGAGGAGATGCAGCGCGTGAGCGGCCTCGAGGCCGAGCAGGCCGCCGCCGACAACGGCTATACGTTTGACGTCCTTCGGTAGCTGTTCGATGTGCTCGACGTCCGCCAGTGTTCGAAGGGGAGTGATGCGGTTGCAATCGATCGTCAGCGCATTCGGCATGGCCGCTGATGAGCCGGTTGCGAGAACCAGGGTGTCCCAGGCAATAGTTGCGCCGTTGCTGCATCTCGCACGCTTTTTAGCTAGATCTAGCTCGGTTACGCGCGCCCCGAGTATTTGTTGATAGGACAGTGCGCGAGCCATGGCAGTGGAATTGCCTTCGAGGTCTTCCAGTTTACAACGGCCGCAGAGCAAGTCGGGGAGCAAAACCCGGTTGTATCCGGCATGGGGCTCGGCGCTAACCAGGGTTACTCGACCTCCATACTTACCCTTGGCGAGCTTGCCAAGTAAGCGTTCGGCCGCCATTCCTCCGCCAACGATGAGAAGCTCGGTGCTGGAATCGGAGGCTTTTGTTGCTGGGGAAACCGTTGTCATGCGGCCGCGATACTGGAATCAGCGCTTGAGTCATCTGAACCTACAGTGGGTTCCTCTACTGAGCTCAATGGCGAGTGGGACGCGTACAGGAAGTCGAGTACCTGCTTTCTGGCGTGGTTAAAGACGGCGTTCTCGGCCAGTGCCAGTCGTTTGCGCGGCCTGGGAAGATCTACCTCGACGATTTCACCAATGGTGGCAGCCGGGCCATTCGACATCATCACAATGCGGTCTGACAGTAAGACCGCTTCGTCGACATCGTGGGTGATCATGATCACGGTGTTGCCGAGCTCTCGATGAATCGCCATGGTGCTGTCTTGCAACTGGGCTCGGGTTAGAGCGTCCAACGCGCCAAAAGGCTCATCCATCAGCAGTACCTTTGGCTGCATGGCTAGCGCGCGTGCAATGCCGACGCGTTGCTTCATGCCACCCGATATTTCGTGGGGCATTTTGTCGAGCGCATGAGACATGTTTACGAGCTCAAGGTTGTGCTCGATCCACTCTTTGCGCTCGGTTTTTGATTTCGGATTCTCTGACCCGCGGCCGAATACCGACTTAACGGCCAGCTCTACGTTCTTGTAGACGGACAACCAGGGCATTAGGGCATGGTTTTGGAAAACAACCGCTCGATCGGGCCCGGGCTGATCAGTTTCCTTACCCTTCAGTATCACGCCTCCGGTTGTTGCCTTGTCGAGCCCTGCGATGATGTTCAACACCGTGGACTTGCCGCAGCCCGAGTGACCGATTAGCGCGATGAACTCGCCTTCGTTGATTTTGAGATTAACGTCGCGCAGTGCCTCGAAGCCGCCGTTGTCTGTGGGGAAGGTTTTGCCCAGTGTGGTCAGTTCTAATAGCGGTATCATAGAGTTTGGTTTCCGGTTGACTGCTGGAACGCCGGCGATTCTTGCCTGTAATGCACGTTGTCGTCGCTTTCGCATGCTGATATCACTCCTGGGATAGATGTTTGGTGGGGTAACGAATAGATCACCTTAGAACCGCTTGTTTGTCCCAGCTAACTCGGCGCTGAAGGGCGAGCATTAGTCGATCGAGTGCGAAACCGATCAATCCGATGGTGATGACGGCGACCATGATGCGACTCAGTGAGTTGCTGGATCCGTTTTGAAATTCATCCCAGATAAATTTTCCAAGACCCGGGTTCTGGGCCAGCATTTCTGCGGCGATCAGCACCATCCAGCCCGTGGCCAGTGACAACCTTAAGCCTGTGAAAATCATGGGTACTGAAGAGGGCAGAACGATGCTCCTGATGTGAGCGGCCGAGCCGAGCTTTATGACTCGGGAGACATCGACCAGATCTCTGTCTATTCCGGATACACCTACGGTTGTGTTTATCACAGTGGGCCACAGGCAGCACAGAGCGACGGTAAACGCAGAGTTTAAGAAAGATTTCTGGAACAGCGGATCTTCTGAAACATAGAGTGCCGACACCACCATAGTCACCAGAGGTAGCCAGGCCAGCGGTGAGACGGGTTTGAATATCTGGATGATCGGATTGATGGCCCGGTACACCCCGTCACTCAATCCGCAAACGATCCCTAATGGCACAGCGATCAAGGAAGCCAGTAGGAACCCTGCGAGTACGGTGTAGACGCTCGTGATGATCTGATCGAGGTAGGAAGGTTTCCCCGTATAGGATCGTATTTTTACCGTCGCATCCGGATTGGCGGCGAGTTTCTTTGCTATTCGCTTGTCTTGTCGTTCATAGAAGGCAGCGCGTTTTTCTCGCTGCTCTCGATGCTCAGTTAGAAGAGCGCTGCTCTGTGAATAGACTTCTGCCGGACCGGGGAACTTACCGAGCGAGGTCGTGATGTTGCTTGCACCCACGTGCCAAACAAGCAGAAAGACCAGGAAGCCAACGATGGGCAGCACTGACTGGGCCGCCAGGCGTGGCAGAAGTAGTGCCAGTGGGGTGAGTTCGCGTCCAGACAGTGCAGGCGTGGCCGGTGTCATAGGAAGTCATCCTTGAGTCCTATGGCAAACTTCTTCAGATAGGCGTTGGGGTATCGCCCATCGAATGACACTTCATCGATAAACTCGGTCTGCTCCGGTTTGAAGCCTGATTCGGTCTCAAAATTCGGGAAATCGGAAGGCGTAGCCAACTCTTCATCGATGAGCTCTTGTGCGGCGATAGCGTAGATGTCGGGTCGATAGACCTTTTCCGCCACGTCCACGTACCAGTCGTCCGATTGCGGTTTGTCGATCTGCCCCCAGCGGCGCATCTGGGTGAGATACCAGATGGCGTCGGAGTAGTAAGGGTAAGTCGCGTTGTAGCGAAAGAAGACATTGAAATCTGGAACCGCCCGCTTGTCGCCCTTTTCGTATTCGAAGGTGCCGGTCATGGAGTTGGCGAGCACTTCTTCGTCTGCCCCGACATATTCGCCTTTGGAGAGTATCTTTACCGCCTCCAGGCGATTGGCGTTGTTATTTTCATCGAGCCACATGGCGGCCCGGATCAATGCTTTAACGACGCGCGCGGTGGTGTTCGGGTATTTCTCCGTGAACTCCTTGGTCATTCCAAAGACTTTCTCGGGGTTGTCTTTCCAGATCTCATAGTCTGTGATGACCGGGACGCCGATGCCTTTGAAAACGGCTTGCTGGTTCCAGGGTTCACCCACGCAGTAGCCGTAGATCGTGCCCGCTTCGAGGGTAGACGGCATCTGTGGGGGCGGCGTGACAGATAACAGAACGTCGGCATCAATTTGACCTGAGGTGTCACCCTTGTGTGGTGCGTAGTAGCCCGGGTGGATGCCACCGGCTGCGAGCCAGTAACGCAACTCGTAGTTGTGCGTTGAAACCGGAAACACCATGCCCATTTTGAATGGCTTGCCGTCTTCGCGATAACTCTCAACCACCGGTTTTAGGTAGTCGGCTTTTACAGGGTGCACGGGTTTGCCATCTTCCCGCTTGGGTAAGCCCGGCTTCATTTGCTTCCAGACCGAGTTTGAGACGGTTATCCCATTGCCATTCAAGTCCATGGAGAAGGGCGTAACGATGTTCGCCTTTGTGCCATAACCGATGGTTGCTGCTAGCGGTTGGCCCGCAAGCATGTGTGCGCCATCCAGTTGACCGTCGATAACGCCGTCTAACAAAACCTTCCAGTTGGCTTGTGCTTCAATGGTGACAAACAGGCCTTCGTCTTCAAAGTAGCCGCGTTCGTAGGCGATTGCGATTGGCGCCATGTCGGTGAGTTTTATGAAGCCGAATCGGAGTTCATCTTTCTCTGGTTCGCCCAGTTCGGCGGCGACGTTTGTCGCGAGCAAACCAAGCAGTGTGGCCAGTAGCAGAGATGTTACCGATTGTGATGCATTGCAATAAGTCATCATTGTTCAGGTCTGTCCTCATTCGGTGCGCCCGCACCACAAAGTGGCGAAATGTGGCGAAAAGACGCTCAATTTTTCGATTAATTAGACTAGATTCAAGAACTGTGCCAATCGTTCTTCTTTAGTGCGCGCTTGTGCGCGGCTCGGTTCAGAAGGGAGAATTTAAAAATTGATGTTTGCCATCAACCAGAGCTTGGTTGTGTCAGTTGCAAATTCATCGGCGTTGTAGTTTGCGAACTTCAAGAGTAACGAGGTGCGTTTCGACAACGGGTAAGTTGCGACCAGGTTGATCTCGCTACCGTAGTCCGTGCTTCCCTCATCGGAGTCGAAGTCATGCCAGCTGAGCGTGGCGCCCAGCTTGCCTATTTTGACACTGGCACCGATGTTTAGATCTCGAATGCCATCTGCGGGCGTTGCGAGAAATTTATCAGCGAAGCCTTGAAACTTATGCAAAGTGGCCAGAGGTGTTCGAAAGCCGGCAATGCCGTCATCTGACCCGAGAACTTCGTAACCGACGCGAAGCGTGGTGGTTGCGATCTTGTATCCCGCGTTTATGCGGAAATAGTTGGCGTCATAGTTGAGCGGACTGGCTTCATAGTCAGATTGTCTTGCGTAGCCGAGGTCAAGACTGAGAGCGCCGATGCTGCCCAAGTAGTTAACACCATAGGTGGCCGTTGAGTTTGCTGGGCCATTGTCGTTTTCAAAATCGAGCAGGTAAGTGTAGAACTTGAACGAGTGCTGGTCGCTAGGTTTGAAGTCAGCCTCAATTAAGTGCGTGTCACCATCCCAGTCGGCGGGCTGTGCGCCGTTGTCAGGCCCGAAGATTCTGTTTACTGCCCAAACGTAGCTATAGTTGACACTTAGGGTTTTGCTGGGTTTGTATTGAACGCGAGCGGCATCGTAGGTTTGTTCATTTTGGCGCCAGGCGACCCCGCCGATGAAACGTTGATCTGCTGAGACATTGCGTTGTCTGCCCCCAGTAATGGAAAACTGATCATTGGCGTACTTTATATAGGCCTGGTTTAGGTCAAATCCTTCGGGATCTGCTACCACGGGAAACTGGGTTCTTCCGTTGTTGGTGGAATTGAAGCGTTCTTGCCCTACGACGGTGACGTGATCGGCCTCAGCGCCCCAGGTGAAGTTTCTGAAGGGTGCAGATGTCCATGTTAGTCGGCTTCTTAAGGTAGAGGCGCTAGCGGTACTGTCGATGGGTTCTTGGTCAACGAACTCGTAGCGGTAGCGAAAGTTCAGTTTAGCAGTGCCATTGGTGAATGCTTCTGCAAATGTGGGCTGTTCCGCAGAGGTGCTGAAGACTGGCAGCGATAGTGCACCCGCTAGTAACATTGCTTTTTTGACGTTTCTGTTTTTGCGAAAAGTTCTTAGTCTCATTCTTCTTTGGTTACCTATTGCTTGTTCCAAAAAAATGATTTTTTGTTGTCTCTACTCAAGCGGAGCAAGAACTGGGCCAAGTTGATTTGGCGAGACAGAGAACTTTCGGTTTGAATCGACGCGCACCTGATTTGCTCACCTGTCCTGTGTTGTCTTCGGTTTTGGTGCGCCAAATGCAGCGTATAGGTGCAAAATCGTCTAATCTTTAGTTATTCATTAGATTCGGACATCGCGCCATGCATGAAGCAAATCTCACACGATTCGGACCGGAGACGTTTGCACTTATTCAGGGCGAGCCAGCAACTCGCAGGTTCAATTTTCGGGCATTGGAGGGCCCTGCAAAGCTGCTACTTGATAGCGATGGTGTTGCAGCGGCCTGGATAAAGTTGAATGGCGAACCAGTTACTGACCGCAGTACCTTTGAGACCGATGGCAGAATTGAGCTGTCAGTTTCATTGAAAAAAGACAACCACATAGAAGTGACCGTTCCAGGGTTGCCTGTTGGTGTACTAGGAGTGCGTATTACCCAGCTAGCTCAGGCTGATCTTGGCCTTGAGCGGCAAGGTTATTTCGGGCTAAACACCACTGACATAGATGCACAACGGACCTTTTATGAAACTCTCGGATTTACCGGTGAAATCTACCCCGCTGGTCCCGAAACGAGCACCACGTTTGCCCAGGCACTCGGCTTTCCGGAAGACTATTTAATTTATGTTGCGCTAACGAGTTTGTACGATCCGCCGGTTCCTCCCTTCGTAGATACCGTGCAGTTTAGGGGTGACTCCTACCGCAACGAGCCGCCTTACGCTGCGCTCAATCATCTGGGTATGGCTTACGCGACGTACTCGACTACCGATCTTGAAGGCGACTACGCCCACTTAAAAGGGAAGGGCGTGGAGTTTTTGTCCCCACCCGCCACGGCGCCTGATGGAGAGCGGTTCGTTTTTTTCAAAGATCAGGATGGTGCTTTTCTGAAACTCATTCAGGCGAGTGAAGGTGAGCAAGCAGCTGTGCCCACATCTGAAGGCACGAATTTCGTTCGTTTGGTAAATACCAACATGAACGTCTCTGATCTCGAACGGTCCGTAGAGTTCTACCGGCTACTGGGCTTTACAGAATCTGTGACGACTTCCCAGTCGGGTGGTGGCGAGTTTGCAGCAGCCCATGGTTTTGGTGGTCCTATAGAGTTTGAGGGTAGAGACATAAGTCTCGGAAAAGGCACAGACAACGCAACTATTCAGCTAAGGCAATGGAAGACCCCTTACGACGATGCGCCTCCTTATGCGCCGCCGGTGAACCACCTTGGCATCGACCGCATCAACTTCTACGTGAAGGATTTAAAGCCGGTTATAGAGCAAATGGAAGCACTCGGCATCGAGCGTCTTGGCCCACCGGGCGGCATAGCAGAAGTGAGTATCGCGTTTTTCTTCGATCCTGATGGCATAAAGGTGCAACTCGCCGGTCCCTACACCGCCGATTGAGAAGGGATTTCTTACTCTGACCCCAAATATCCCTGAATCCAGCGGTCGATCTGTTCGCCTAGCATTTTCATGGGTAGGGGGCCAGAACCCAGTATTAGGTCGTGGAACGCGCGGATTTTGCGGGTGGTTGCCCTGACAGCCCAGCATGCGTTCGATGGGTGTTGTAGTAATCTTTGAAATCCTCGAGCTTCCTCGCCAGGTCGAGTGAATTCCAGAATGGGGTGTGATCAAGGCCCGATCCATTCAACCTGAACCGCTCAAGGCTGATCGTCTTCTGAAGCAGGTGCAACTAACGACGTATGCTATCCGCTGTTGAGGCGGGCACATTGTTGGTGAGCGGAACCAAAGTGTCCCTGAATGGCGATCCTTTGAGCCCTATTGCCTGTTCATAGGCCGCTGCTCACCCATAACGCAAACATGAGATACTGTTGCAGTCAGGCTCAGCGAGTGCTGCGCCATATAACTGGGTTGTTAGCTCACATTCAGGGGTGATTCCATTGAACCATTTAAAAACGGCGATGTTAGTCCTCGCCACTATTCTTTGCACGGCCGCGTACGCTCAAGAACAAGCCATCGATGAAAAAATACTCGAGCTCCTTCGGGTATCGAACGCTGACCAGATAGTGGAAGGTAGCCACGTTCAGCTCCAGAACCTTCTGTTTGCTGAGATATCTGTAGAGGCTCTCAACGCTAAACAAAAAGAGGTTCTGGCCAAGTACCGGGGTGAATTCGACGAGATTCTAAAAACCGATCTCAGCAGAGATCGGATGTTGGACTCTTCGATACGATTTTATAAAGAGCTGTTTACCGCAGAAGAGATTCAATACCTTATCGATTTCTACACCACCCCAACCGGACAAAAACTCGCCAACGAGCTTCCGACTCGAATGCCGCAGATCATCGAAGAGACTCAGGTGTTGATTCAGGAGTTTGTTCCCAAAATGTTAGATCTACGGTCGCGGCTTAACGATGAGCTGCAAGACTCGCAGTAGACCCTGTTATTGAGCAGCCTCCGCTTGTCACAATCCGCACTGTTTGTCACTGCCTTTTGATCATCATGGAGAAGGTCATCAAGTGAGCAGGCGCGTTTTGAAATGGATAGTTCTGGTGTTACTCCTTGTCGGCCTGGTCGCCGCATGCACACCCTTTTTTCAGTCGTTCTTCCCAAACTCCAAGTCGCGTGCTGAGTTGTCTCGAATCCTGGTTTCAGATCTTCAGCCTGGCGAGTACCGGTTTGTTAGGACTGGCTATCCTCATGGGGTCAGGAAGTTGGGATGGGGCGTGATGCTAGTTCGCCGCTGGAGTGATGAGCTCAATGTCTGGAACGTCTGGGTCGGCGAAGATTCAATGGTGGCCATGCCAGACCTCACCTGGAATCGACCTGGTGTTCTCTGCAAGGACTTTCGGCCATCAGATAACTTTTCAGTGTCAGAGATCGGCGCAACCATTGAGTGTTGGGACGAAGATCTTTCGCCGGGGATGCGCCAGGAGCTGCGTTGGTCAATAGATGGCAAAGCCCTTGGTGAGTATCATGCCGACATGAGCAAGGTCGACGGTTATGACGATGGCGAAGACTTCATGATTGGCTACGAGGCTGATCCCTAGGGGCTATGCCAATTTGCAACCTTTACCCATTGGGGTAGTGTTAAGCAGCAGACATGGAGGTTCTAGATGCACATTGTCATTGCGGCGATTACAGCCATTGCCGGACTTATCTGGGCGTTGAATTCGCTGCAGCGATCCGGGTTCGATCTAAACAGCCTGAATCCCTTTTACTGGATACGGCGCAAACGCTGGGAAGAGAAACAGATCAACCCGCTGTACGCGGTGGATACTCCTCGGGAATTGGTTGCGCTCTTAATGTTTGCGGTGCAACGACTGGCTGGTGACCCCACCGAGGAGCAAAAAGCTAACATGCTTGGGTTGTATCAAAGCGAGTTGAAGTTTGACGTGAAGAACGCTCAAGAGATGTATTTGCTGGCCTCGCATCTGCTGAGTACCGACCCGAATTACATGCATAAGGTACCCGAACTCACGGCGCCGGCATTCCAGACCATTTCGCAAGAGCAGCTGTCGTCGGTTTATGGTTTGGTAGAAGGCTCGGCAACCTTCGCCAATACACCCAACACTGACCAAACGGCGTTTCTGGATGCCGTGGCTAAGGCCATTGAGAAGCACCGCAATACTCAGGCCTGGTAACTAGCTATTGTTGCCTGGATGGGTTGTGGAGTAGTGATCAACTGGATGCAAGCAATCAATAGAATCATCGCGATTGTTGTGTTTGTGTCTGGGTTGGCAGTGTTGCTTGGTGCCTGCGCCACCCGATCTGAGTTATCCGAGTCTGCGTTGCTGGGCCAAATAGGCGAAGCAGAACTGATTACACGTTTAACGCAAGCCCCGGATTACACAGAGCTGCTCGCCGCCAGCGATGTACTGGAAGTGTTGGGCAAAGCCCTCGCAGATGGCGTGATCACGGGCTACGACCTGCGCGCGGTTGGAGTCTACGATAACTTCCCAGCCGGCGAGACCTTCATCTATTCTCACTCGAGCCTGCAGCATCTTCGTGAGTTAGTGGCGTTGCTGCAGCGTGAGGAAATCGACGCTAATGTCTACCTCACACCCAAGGTGTCTGCGTTTCTGTATCGCGAAGATTGGGGCAATACTGGGCCGCATGTAGTGTCGCTTGCCGATGGCACCCGGGTGGTACAAGGGCAGGAAGTGGCAGTGCTGTTTCACTTTACCTCCGCCGCTGATCGAGTGCGCTTTCAGGCCGTGATTAACCAATACGCCAAGCGCGACAGTAAGGAAGAGACCGGACTGATTACTGACTCCTGGTGGCAGCCGTTCTATTACACCAACCAGACCATGCCTGGATTTGAGCCGATCTCGTTGGTGGTGTTAACTACGCCAGAGCATGAGGCTACGCTCACGGTGGTAGACGACAAAGCCCAGAGCGTGATGGATGCGTTGCAAGACGCGCCCTGGCCTGTGCGTCGCGACCGGGTGTGGGTGAATCCGGCGTTTTTCCGCTTTTTGCATGGTGATTACAAATAGAACGGCGATTACGAATAGATGGCGACAGCTTGAAGAGATCACTAACGGCCAGTGTCGTTTTGGCATGTTTGGCATCGGCGTTTGCAGGGTTGCCGGCACGTGCCGCCGAACCAGATGCAAGGTGCGTGGTGTTATTGCATGGCCTCGCGCGAACGCCTAACTCTATGCGCCCGGTAGAAAAGCGCATGACCCAGGAGGGGTATCAGGTGGTCAACCAGAGCTATGACTCCACCGATCACCCAATCGCCGAGCTGGCGGTGGCCGCAGTGGAAAAAGCGCTGGGCAACTGCACCGATCAAACCTCTGCCCACTTTGTTACCCACTCCATGGGTGGAATACTGTTGCGCCAGTACGCAAGCGAGAAAGGCACAGCGCGCATTAATCGGGCCGTGATGTTGGCGCCACCGAATCAGGGCAGTGAGACGGTGGATAAGATGGGGGATCTCTGGTTGTTCGAAGCCATCAATGGGCCGGCGGGGCAAGAGTTGAGTACGCAGCCCGATAGCGTGCCAAACTCGCTGGGGCCGGTTGGGTTTGAATTAGGGGTTATTGCAGGCACGGTGTCGTATAACCCATTATTTTCTTATTGGTTGCAAGGGGATGATGACGGCAAGGTGTCAGTGCCGCGAGCCCGGGTTGCAGGCATGAAAGCCTTTCGCACGGTTGATGAAAACCACACGTTCATTATGAGTGGAGATGTTGTGCTGGATGAGGTGGTGTATTTTTTAGCACACGGCAAGTTTGAGTGCGTGGATCAATCGGTACCACCTGACGCGGATGAGATTTGCGAAACGGACCTCTAATCGTCAGTGTGAGTTGGACCAGATATGAGTAAGGCCAATATGAAAGTGCTGGTCTTGTATTTTGAAGGCGCGCAAATTGAGTTTTGTGCATCTGCATTCAATGGCATGGAAGAAGTTTACGTCGACGATGTGCTGGTGAGCAAAAAGCGCAATTTAATCTCCACTCGGTCTACCCATCAGTTTGAACTGCCTTCACGTGGCCAGGTAGAGCTGCGGACCAAAATGCACCTGACTGGTTTATCCGTAGATTACGAGTTGATTGCGGGTGAAGAGATTCTTGATTCAGGCGAACGCAATATCGATTTTATTGGTGCTAAAGAATCGGGGGATGCAACACAAGAAAGCGTTACAGGCCAGGGTGCCAATCCAAGGCCTGATTCGTCTCTTCCCGCCAAACCACCAACACCCTGGCTGTCTTTCGCAGGCCTCGGCCTCAAGCTGTTCAAAAGTGCAGGTGTTGTAAAGGCCGCCCTGTTTGGTGCCTCCTACGCAAGCTTTGCGGTGTTAACAGACTGGCGCCTTGGCGCGCTGCTTATCGCTATTCTTGTGTTTCATGAGTACGGCCATTTACGCGCGATGCGCAGCTTTGGCATGCAAACCAAAGGCATGTATTTAATTCCCTTTGTCGGTGGCGTTGCCGTTGGCGAGAAGGCCAGCACCTACTGGCAGGAGACCTACATTTCCATGCAGGGGCCGGTGTTTGGGTTGTACATGACCCTGCTGGCCTGGCTCGGGTACGCGCTCACCGGTTGGAGCCTGCTTGGGGCGTTAGCCAGTTTTTCTGCGTTGATCAATGTATTTAACCTGCTGCCCATTTATCCGCTGGACGGTGGGCATGTCGTGAAGGCCTGCGCTATGTCTTTGTCTGGCGGTAGCAGTTGGCTGTTTGTCATCGCGTTTGCGGCCTTCGGCGTAGGTATCTCGGTGTGGTCGGGTTTGTTGTTGCTGGCGTTCTTTTCGGTGCTTGGTGCGGTCGATCTGCTGGGCGCACAGCGAACGATGCGCGACGAACACGTTACCCCCATGAATCTGTACGCTGTTAGTGTTTCTCTCGCCTGGTATCTCGGCACAATTGGCGTGTTTCTGTTGGTGATGTATCAGATGTTTCTCGCCCAAGTACCCGGCGGCGAGATCCCCATGCTGATATTGCGCGATGGGTAAGCGCACACGGGTTAACTGAGCGTTCTATGGCAAAACTCTACTTCTACTACTCTTCGATGAACGCGGGCAAATCGACGGCGCTGTTGCAGTCGAGCTATAACTACCGTGAGCGCGGCATGCAGACGCTTGTTCTTACGCCCGCGCTTGATGACCGCGATGGTGTGGGTGTGGTGGTCTCCCGCATAGGCATCGAGGCTGAGGCGGCCGTGTTTGCGCAAACGGACGATCTGTATGAGCGCATTGCGCAGTCACATGCAGCGACGCATTTGCATTGTGTGCTGGTGGATGAAGCCCAGTTCTTAACCAAAGAGCAGGTGTATCAACTCAGTGACGTGTGCGACCGGCTAGACATTCCAGTGCTGGCCTACGGGCTGCGTACCGACTTTCAGGGCGAACCCTTTACCGGCAGCCAGTATCTGTTGGCCTGGGCAGATCGTCTGCAAGAGATAAAAGCGGTTTGTCACTGCGGTAACAAAGCCACCATGGTGGTGCGCACCGATGCAACCGGCGCCGCCATAACCCGTGGCTCACAGGTAGAGATTGGCGGCAACGATCGCTACATCTCGTTATGTCGTCGCCACTTCAAGGCAGCGGTGGCCGGGGACCGCGGCGCGATTACCGGCCCAGACAGGTAAAGCGGACAGGTAAAGCAGACAGCCAGGAGTCGCCCGGCGTTACTTCGCCCAGCCCTTCGCGTACTCGGCGTACATTGTGGGTCTGGCAATTTTCAGATGCTGAATTTTCCACTCGCCCCCAATCTTTGAATACACCTCGTGGTAGCGGGCAGCCTGCCAAACTGCTTCACCTTTGATGTCTTTGGCAGCCTTGCGTCCGCCCTTTTTCATGGTGAACGGTCCAAAGAAATACCAGCGACCTTTTGCAGTGTTGCCATCGATTTCAATGATGGGGTTCATGACCATGTGCTGGGTGAAGCTCATGGTGGTTTGAAACCGCCGAAACAGTTCGCGAATTTCGGCGTGGCCATTCGCGGTGCCTATGCCATAGCCTTCCCAAATGCCGTCTTCTGCGAAGATGGTCAGAATGTCATCGGGGTTGTGGTCATCGTCGCACACCTCGCAATATCTGGCTTTGAGTTGCTTGATGGCTTCGAGGTCTTCTATGCGCGTTACGCGCGCTTCCAGTGCAGCAAGGTCCATTAGCTGAGGCCTCCAACAAATTCGAGCAACAGCGCGTTAGTTTCTTCCGGCCGCTCCTGCTGTATCCAGTGCCCAGACCCTTCCAGAATTTCCGAGCGCGTGAGCTTCGGCAGGTTTTTCGGAAACGCCTCGATGGCGGCCTCGCCCCAAATGGTAGGGCCGTCTTTGCTGCCACCGATAAACAGCGATGGAATGGTGATGGGCTGGCCTGCGTAAGCCGCAAGATCTTCCCAATCCTGGTCGACGTTGCGATACCGGTTGAGTGGTCCGAAGAAACCGCTGTATTCAAATTCGCGTGTGTAAATGTCGAGATCTTCTTCGGTCATCCAGGGGGGCATAACGTCTGGGTAGACAAATATGTCGCGCATTTGCGTGCCCTTTTTTACCTGCGAAACGTTGGGGCCGTTTTCGATGTCGCCGCCGCCGGCCCAGTAAAAACCCAGCAACCAGCTCCGCACGTTTGCTTCGATCTCGCGCTCGGCAACGCCAACCTCTTGAAAGTACACAATGTAGAAGTCGTGGTCTGTCGCGCCCATGCGCATGGCGGTTGTCGGCCGTAGGCCATTTGCACCCGATTGCGAAGAGTACGGCACAGAGATGCCCGCCACGCCAAGAAACAGATCGGGCCGCAGCAAAGCACTATTCCACGCAATGGGTGCGCCCCAGTCGTGGCCAACCACCACCGTTGGCCGATTGCCCAGCGCTTCAACTACCCCGACAACGTCTGCCACCTTTTGCACCATGCGGTAGTCGCTGACCTGCGTCGGTTTCGACGAGCGGCCATAGCCGCGCACGTCCATGGCCACCGCGTGGTAGCCGGCGGCCGCCAGTGCAGGCAATTGATAACGCCAGGAGTACCAGCTTTCCGGAAAGCCGTGAATCATCAGCACGGTGGGCTTGTCGCTGTTGGCATCGCCAGCCTCAGCCAGGTGAATGCGAATGCCGTTGGCGGTTACGTTTCTGTGTCTTATCTCTGTCACTTGTGTCCCCCTGTTGTGCTGGTTACTCTCGCTCGTTTTGGGGCTTTAGGCAACGCGATGAAAACTGTTTCTGCGGCACGCTCTTACGCGGGCACCCAGTTTGTGTACGAGTTTGACTCTAAAGCGCTCAAAGGGCCCACCCGTATCGGCCTGTATGTGCCTGATTTGGCGGCAGACAAGGCGTTGCCGACACTGGTGTGGTTGTCGGGGTTAACCTGCACCGAGGACAACTTTGTCGCCAAGGCGGGTGCGCAGCGCGTGGCCAGCCAGCTGGGTGTGATTGTCATTGCCCCCGACACCTCACCCCGCGGCGAAACTGTACCCGATGACCCCGAAGGCGCCTGGGACTTTGGTTTGGGTGCCGGGTTTTATGTGAACGCAACGCAGGAGCCCTGGGCCGAGCACTACCAGATGCGCAGTTACGTCGAAACGGAGCTTGTCGATGCTTGCGCAAGCGTTGCCAATATTGATCGCAACCGGGTCGGTATTTTTGGCCACTCGATGGGCGGGCATGGTGCGCTCACTATTGGGTTGCGTAACCCTCTCGTGTTTAAAAGCATTTCTGCGTTTGCGCCCATCTGCTCACCGCTGAACTGCCCCTGGGGTGAGAAGGCGCTGGGCAACTACATCGGTGATAATCGCGATCACTGGCGCGAGTACGACGCCTGCGCGTTACTTGCAGACGGTGCACGCACGCTTGCACTGCTGGTGGATCAGGGTGACGCTGATAACTTTTTGCAGGATCAGTTAAAGCCGGAGCTGCTTGCGGGCGCCTGTGACAAGGCCGGTGTGCAACTCGATTTGCGCATGCAGTCGGGTTACGACCACAGTTATTTCTTTATCTCGAGCTTTATGGAAGACCACCTGCGCTGGCACGCGGCGCAACTGGGTTAAGCCGGCAGTACTCTAATTAGCTTAAGCGTTGCCAACACACTAGCGACGCTCAGCGCGAACACTGCAAGCATCAGCAGCACATACCCAGCGCGACGCAAGCGCAGCTTGGTGCGCTGCCACCAGGTTTGGTCAGGTCTGGGTAGCGGGGGCACCGTGGGAAAGATGTTGAGAAACGTGAATAGCACAAGCCCCCATAGGGTGCCCGTGATGGCGATCGGCACATAGCCCTCGGGTGCGGCCTCCGCCAGGACGGCATAGACGAACAAGGCCGCGAACAGGGCAGCGATAATTAGAGCCACTGGCCGCAGCCAGTGCAAACGAATTGCGAGTGCTTGAAAGACCTCAAGCATAGGCGTTAAACCAAGCCGCGTTCCTGCAGCAACAGCCACGCGCGTTCGCTGCGTTGACGCGCCATGTGTTCGTAGCTGAGCGCTTTTTCTGAGCTTGCGTTGCCATCGAGGCCGCGCTTGTACACGCCCTGAATAATGCCGGCGCTGCGAAACATGTTGTACGCCAGGTAAAATGTCCAGTTGTCTATGCCGGCTAGCCCCGCATGCTTGCAGTAGTGCGCCACAAACTCATCTTCAGTAGGAATGTTCAGCCCTTCAAGATCAGCGCCGACCAAACCCGGGTCGTCGTAGCCTTCACCATGATAGTCCTGACACAGATAGCCAAGGTCGGCCAGACCATCGCCGCGGGTCGACAACTCCCAGTCGAGCACGGCAACAATGCGTGGCTTGGTGGGGTGCCACAGCACGTTGCCCAGGCGGTAATCGCCATGCACGATCATGCCGCCGGATTCGGCCGGCAAGTTGGCGGGCAGCCATTCCATCAGCGCATCCATGGCGTCGATCTGTTCGGTTTTGCTGGCAACGTACTGTTTGCTCCAGCGGCCGATCTGGCGTTCGTAGTAGTTGCCCGGGCGACCAAAGGTTTCGAGTCCAACGGCGATGGGGTCTACCTTGTGCAGCTCGGCCATGACACGAGCGAGGTCTAAAAACATCGCACGTCGATCCTCGCGCGAAATCTCTGGCAGTTTGTTTTCGGTAAACAGCCGGCCCTCGACCATCTCCATGATGTAGAACTTGGTGCCGATAACTTCCGGGTCTTCGCACAGGGCGTACATTTTAGGGACGGGTACGGCGCTGCCTTCGAGCGCCTTCATCACGCGGTATTCGCGATCTACCTGGTGTGCGCTGGGCAGCAGTTCACCCGGTGGTTGCTTGCGCAGCACATAACGCGTGTCGCCCGCCTGCAACTGAAAGGTGGGGTTGCTTTGGCCGCCCTCAAACTGGCGCACACTGAGCCCTGTGTCTTTGCCGTCGACCGCCACTGTTGAGTACCCATCTACATTGGCTGCCATGTAGCTTGCCAGCGCGGCCTCATCAAACTTGTGGGCCTTGCGTACTGCGGTAATTTCTACGTCGCTCATGCTGGTATTGACTCGCTAAAGACTCGCTGTGGATCGACCAGTATAGCGTTACCCGCCCGTTTGGGTTCAGTTGTGGGATACTTGAGGCATATTTTCTAATTTCTATTCTGGGGAGAAACACTCATGGCACTGGCAAAACGACTGGCGGTAACCCTGCCCGCAGGACCAAAGCTTGAGCACAGCATTGCGCGCGTAAGTTGGGCAGAAGACAACGGTTACCCCGATGTGTGGTTTGCCGATGCCGGCGCGCCAGACACGCTGACTCAAATCGCAGCGATTGGCCATCACAGCAGCACCGCCCGGTTTGGTGTGGCCGTTACGCCTGTTTATACGCGTACGCCCGCCGTGCTTGCGGCTACCGCCAACGTGATCTCGCAGGTGTTGCCGGGCCGATTTGTTATGGGCATTGGTTCATCGAGCCAAACCATCATGGGCCAGTGGAACGGCATTCCGCTCGACAAGCCGCTCACCCGTGTGAAAGAAACCGCGATTATGGTGCGCTCGATGCTTACCGGCGAAAAGTCGAACTTCACCGATCTCGAAACCATGAGTTCGAAGGGCTATCGCCAGCCACCCGCAGAGAACCCACCACCCATTTACATCGCCGCACTGCGCCCGAAGATGATAGAGATGGCAGCAGAGCATGGCGACGGCGTTATTTTTAACCTGTGGCCGAAGAGCGCGCTGCCTAAAATGATGGAGGCGGTTAAGCGCGGTGCTGAGAACGCGGGCAAGAACCCGGCGGATGTCGAAATTGTGAATCGCGCGATGGTGCTGTGTACCGACGACAAGGCCGCTGGCCGGGATTTGTTTCGGGCGAACTTTGGGCCCTATTACGCAACACCTGTGTACAACAAGTTCCTCGCGTGGGCGGGCTACGATGGCGCGGCCGATTCCATCAACAAAGGCTGGGCTGCAAAAGATCGCGTTGCCACCGCAGGTGCCATGACCGACGAGATGATCGACGAGATTGGCATTATTGGTAACGAAGACGAGATCAGGGAACGCATTCAGGCTGACGCCGACGGCGGCATTCACACCAGCATTATTGCGCCGCTGGGTGGTGCAACACCAGAGCAGGTCGAGCGTACGTTCAATGCCTTTGCCGCGGCGAACTTCTCTCTTAAATAATAAGGCGGAAGTAATAACGCGATATTAACCAGAGGACGGCACAGCCATGAGTAATGCGGCAACCAACACAGATTACAAAAAAATTCTGCTCGATGAGCCGCGCCCGATGGTGCGGCGCATTACGTTGAATCGCCCGGATAAACGTAATCCCTTATCGAACGAGTTACGCACCGAGTTGTTTCATGCGCTGGAGACGGCAGACCAAGACGACAGCGTGCGCGTGATGATGATCCGCGGCGCCGGCCCCTGCTTTTCTGCCGGTTATGACCTGCAAAGCGATGTGCGCAAAGATCAGCCGTATTACACCGCAGGCGGCCTCGCAAACTGGCCGCGGCATGTCGTGGAAGGTTTTTTCAGAATTTGGGATTTGGCCAAACCTGTGATCGCACAGGTGCACGGCTATTGTCTGGCGGGTGGCACCGAACTTGCCACGGCTTGCGATCTGGTTTACGTCGCGGAGGATGCGAAAATTGGTTACCCCGTGGTGCGCAGCATTTCACCACCCGATAACCAGTTTTATCCGTGGATTGTGGGGTTGCGACGCTCCATGGAGCTCATGCTCACCGGCGATCACATGTCAGGCGCAGAAGCGGCGGAAAGCGGCTTTGCCAATCGGGCGTACGCGCCGGATGAACTGGAAGAGGCAACCCTTGCCATTGCCGAGCGCGTGGCTAAAACGCCCACCGACTTACAGCAGATCAACAAGCGTGCGGTACATCGGCAAATGGATGCGATGGGCATACGTGCCGGCATTCGCGCGGGTACCGAGATGCAACAGCTCGCGACCTACACCGAAACTACGCAGGCGCATTTGGCAGACATGCGTAAAGGTCTCACCCAGGCCCTGACCAAGCGCGACAAAGAGTTTGGGGATTATCGAACGAGCGACAAGTAGCTCGCTGCTCGCAACTAGAAAACTAGTGGCAGGCCTTGCCGTATTTCTTCAGCCGCCAGTAGTTGTACGGCCAGGGCGCTAAAAACCCGGCCAGTAAACTAGGACCAATCGAGTACCAGGTGAGCGCGGCCTTGCCCACCAGCAGATAGTCGGTGGCGTTCATGGCGACTTCCATGCCAATCATGGAGATCAGACTCATGCCGATGGCCGTTTTAAAGGCCAGGCTCAACGCCATCTCACGGACCAGCAAAACGGTTTCGAGCGCGATGCTGGTGCATAGCCCCATTACAATCGCCAGGCTCATCACAATGAGTGGCGCCGTGTCAGGGGCGAAAGTTTGAAACGCGAAGATGGTACCGAAGTCGCCTATCGCGCAGCCCAGCAGACACCACAGGGTATTTACCGCCGAACTCTTCCACGTGTGCTTGCAGTGCCAGTGGAAGGCCGGCAGATCTGGGCTTGGGGCTGCGAGTGACTCGGACATGGCAAGTATTATACCTTTCTGGGCGCGCCGCTGCTTAGCTCAGATCGGCAGTACGTAGCGCCTCGATCCGCGCGTCCAGCGGGGGGTGCGTAGAACGCAGCTTGGCAAGACCCGCACTGAAGCCGCCGCCGCTGATTGCAAACGCGGTCAGGGTGTCTGGCATGTCGGCCTGCTGCTGGCTTGGGCCCTTAAGCGCCTCAAGCGCGGCAATCATGTTTTCGCGGCCGGCCAACTGGGCGCCGGCGATGTCCGCCCGAAATTCGCGGAAGCGCGAGAACCAGGCGACGACCACGCTGGCCAGAATGCCAAACACAAACTGCCCACCGTAGTAGCCCACCATATAGCCAATGCCGCGGCCATAGCCGCTATTGCGACCGCCAGACAGCGCACTGTCGATGAGCTGACCCAGAATGCGGGCGAAGAAAATCACAAAGGTGTTCATCACGCCTTGCACCAGCGCGAGGGTAATCATGTCGCCGTTGGCCACGTGACCAATTTCGTGGCCAATAACCGCCTCGACTTCCTCTTTGCTCATGGTGTGCAACAAACCCTCGCTCACCGCAACCAGGGCTGCGTTTTTGTTCCAGCCGGTGGCAAAGGCGTTGGGCTGGGGGGAGGGAAATATGGCGACTTCGGGCATATCGATGCCTGCGGCCTCGGCCTGGCGCCGGGTGGTGTCAACGATCCACTGCTCGGTGTCGTTGCGGGGTGTTTCGATCACCTGGGCGCCGGAGCCCCGCTTGGCCATGGACTTGGACATGAACAGGGAGATGATGGAGCCCATCATGCCGAAAATGGCGCAATAGATGAGCGAGGCGGTCATGCCGCCGCCCACCATCTGGTCGATGCCGAACACACGGAAAATAATGCTCGCGACCAGCATCACGGCGAAGTTGGTGGCGAGAAACATGCCTATTCTTAGCATTTGCGACTTCCTGTTCTGTATAGAGAAGGGTTACAGGGCTTATGTTGGGCCTAACTCATTGATTTTCAATGTTAAATTGTAAAATTAAGGCAAAGCGCCGGTATTCACGCCGAGTGAGTCATCCAGCGACCACTCGCTCTTGGACGTTCTTGAAGCCATCGTACACGGTCACGTTGTCTTGACCACTGGGCAGGCAGCCAGAGGCGGTGGCTGCGCTGCCGCACCCCCTTTTTGTGGGTTGTTGGCGAGTTTCAGGCGAAAATACTAGCCAAGGTCCCGTTGAGAGTTTTTGTGTTGCGCAAACTGTTTGTTGTTCGTCATGGCGAAACTCTGTGGAATTCTGAATTCCGTCTGCAGGGCAGGCTCGACTCTCCATTGACCGAGCAAGGCCAACGGCAAGCCGCTGACAACGGCGAGCTGTTGGCACGGCTGGGCGTTGAACGGTTACTGGTGTCGCCACTGGGCCGCACCCGGCAGACGGCAGCCATCATTAACGTGCATGTTAAGGCAAACATTGAGCTGTATGACGCATTGGTTGAGCGTGATTGCGGCGCTTGGGCAGG
Organism: uncultured Pseudomonadales bacterium; assembly: GCA_964611345.1. Taxonomy (GTDB): domain Bacteria; phylum Pseudomonadota; class Gammaproteobacteria; order Pseudomonadales; family Azotimanducaceae; genus JALZVT01. The sequence continues at coordinate 20,289 of CAZSYU010000025.1, read as the reverse complement.
CCTGACCATGAGCGAAATCAAAACCCACCAGGCGGTGGCGTGGCGCGAGCGATTAGCCAACGAGTGGCTGCACCGGCCTCCCGGCGGCGAAAACATGCCCGATGTCATTGCGCGGATAGCGCCGCTGTTGGATGCACTGCCTGGTAGTGAGGCAGACAGGATCGCCATTGTTTCGCATGGAGTAGTGGGCAAAGCGATCCTTGCCCACTACCTCAAACTCACCGACACCGCCGCGGGACACATCCGACAACCCAACGACGTGGTGTATGCGCTCGATTTTAGTGGCCATGCAGCAGAACCGCACTGCGAACACTACAAAGGCGGAGCAGGACCGTTGGCGGGCATTGTGCGCTCCTCGCAACCCACTATTGGCGGAGCCCTCAGCGAATAGAGAGCCCTCAGCGAATAGAGAGCCCTCAGCCAATAGAGAGCCCTCAGCCAATAGAGAGCCCTCAGCCAATAAAGCCAAGCCTTACATTGACGCCTGTTTCTCGGGTTTAATGTTCGACTGGGGAGTGCGTACAAGATTTGTATCAAGACGAGACAGCAACAGGGGAATCACATGAAAGTAGATACTGGCATTGACTGGGATTTGTCGAAGGCCGGCGCGCAGGCGCGTGAACTCGAGGAGCTTGGCTACAGCGGCATTATGACGGCCGAAACCAGCCACGATCCATTCTTTCCATTGTTGGTGGCGGCCCAGCACACCGAGCGGGTCGAGCTCTTGACCTCTATTGCGGTGGCGTTTGCACGCACCCCAATGACGCTCGCCAACATTGGTCATGATTTGAACGCAACGTCGAAGGGGCGCTTTGTGCTTGGCCTTGGGTCGCAGATTCGACCGCACATCACCAAGCGCTTTAGCATGCCCTGGAGTTCACCCGCGGCGCGCATGCGTGAATTTATTCTGGCGATGCGGGCGATTTGGGCCAACTGGCACACCGGCGAACCGCTTGAGTTTGTGGGTAAGTTTTACACCCACTCATTGATGACCCCGATGTTTACGCCCACCAACAACGAATACGGCGCACCGCGTGTGTTTTTGGCAGCAGTGGGGCCACGCATGACCGAAGTGGCGGGTGAGGTGGCTGACGGCGTGATAATCCACGCCTTCACTACCGAGAAATACATGCGTGAAACCACCATGCCCGCGCTTGAGCGTGGTTTTGCGAAGGTGGGTAAAACCCGCGCTGACTTTGAAATTTCTTACCCGTCGTTTGTTGTGACCGGCCAAAACGAAGAAGAGATGGCTATTTCGCGAGAGTTGGTATGTAAGCAGATCGCGTTTTACGGCTCCACACCCGCCTATAAGCCCGTACTCGACTCGATTGATGCGGGCGAGTTGCAAGGGGAACTCAACACGCTGTCGAAGCAGGGCCGGTGGGACGACATGGGTACGCTTATTGACGACAGTCTGTTGAACCAGTTTGCCGTGGTGGCCGAACCCAAGGCGCTGCCAACGGCGCTCACCTTGCGTTATGGCGATTTGGTGGACCGCATGTCAGCGGCGTACTCCAACATTGCCAAGGACGATCAGCGAGCCATTGTTAAGGAGCTCACCGCCGCCTAGGTCGCAGCCAATCGCGTAACAAACAACATCGACTAGCCAGACAGGAATCATCCAATGAAAGTAGATACAGGCCTTGGCCACCATCTCGACAAAGTAAAACCCAGTGTGCAGGCGGCGGAGGCGGCGGGCTACGACGGCATTCGTACGGCAGAGATGAACCACGATCCGTTTATGCCTCTGCTGCTTGCCGCGGAGCACAGCGAGAAGATTGAGCTTGCCACCTCTATTGCGGTGGCGTTTGCGCGCAGCCCGATGATTTTGGCCAATCTGGGCCATGACCTGAATGCCTACTCGAAGGGCCGCTTCACGCTGGGGCTGGGGTCGCAGATCAAACCCCACGTGACCAAGCGGTTTTCGATGCAGTGGGGCGCCCCTGCGGCGCAAATGAAAGAGCTGGTGCTGGCCATGCGGGCCATCTGGGCCAACTGGTACGAGGGTGCGCCGCTTGAGTTTGTGGGCAAATACTACCGGCACACGCTGATGACCCCGGCGTTCACGCCAGAGAACAAGGAATACGGCGCGCCCAAGGTGATACTGGCTGCTGTGGGCCCAAAAATGACCGAGGTGGCCGGCGAGGTGGCCGACGGCATGATCATTCATCCGTTCTCAACCCTCGAGTTCATCAACACGGTGACCCTGCCGGCTATTGACCGGGGGCTGGCCAAGAGTGGCCGCTCGCGGGACGACTTTGAGCTGAGCTATGGCAACTTCATTGTTACCGGGCGCAACGAAGAAGAGTTTGCGGCCAGCAAGCTGGCCACTCAGGAGCGCATTGCGTTTTACGGGTCTACGCCCGCCTATAAGGGGGTACTCGACTCCATTGGCGTGGGCGATCTACAGGGTGAGCTCAACACCATGTCGAAGCAGGGCCGCTGGAAAGAGATGGGCACCCTGGTGTCTGACGACATTCTTGAGAAGTTTGCGGTGGTGGGCGAGCCGGGCGACATTGCGCCGGAAATGCTCCAGCGCTACGGCAGCATTGTTGATCGTACATCGGCCAGTTTTCCGGTATCAGATGAGGAGCAACGCGGGGCGATCATTGCCGCGCTACGGGCCGGTTAACCCATAGGGCCTAAATTTGCTCCGAGATGGGCAAAATAGTGTACAAAACGCCCAAACAAACTTAGGCTACGTCTTACATTATACGGCTGTTCGATCACCGCACTAGGGCTCTAGAATGCTGTGCTTTATCGAAGGGGTTGCTGAACTGATTAACCGGCTGCGGGTCGAAACTGGCGCAGGTCAATCAGAGCACCAACCGACAGACGACTGATGACGTAGGCCATAGCGGCCAGGAGCAGGTCAGGTGAATACACAGGTATTACGAGAGTTACCTCGTGACGCGGAGAGCGCGGAAGCCTCTTCTGCAGAGCATTCTGCGGCCACACAACGGCTCGTAGTGCGTATTCAACTCTGTGTCTTGAGCTGCGCCTTTGTAATCGCCTTTGTATTGGGTGCCATGGCGCCGGCCAAGGGCAGTATTCGCGCTCCGATGGCGTTGCCCGAATGGAACGACTCGGTGCAACCCTGGAGCAAAGAAGTAGAGATTTTTGCCGGTCGAATTGCGGCAGGTTTTGGGGTTCGTCACTCGGTTGCGCTCGAGTTTTCGCCCTGGATTCTGGAGGCGTCGCGCCGTCAGCAACTGGCACCCGAATTGCTCGCGGGCCTGGTGCTCACCGAAAGCTCGTTTCGCAAGCAAGTGACGTCGGCCGTTGGTGCGGTAGGCCCGGCTCAGGTCAGACCTGACTACTGGTCCCAGTTTTGTGGCACTAAAGACCTGCTCGATCCGGCAGAAAATATTTACTGTGGCGCGCAGATTCTTGCCTACTACAAAGAACGTTGTGGCGCAGAAGCTTGTGCGCTGGCGGCCTACAACATTGGCCCCTACAGCACCAAGCGCAAGGCCGGGGACCGTTATGTGGCCAAGGTTGGTCGCTGGAAGGCGGCGCTGGAAGTGGTTGCCTTCAGTCCGCCGGCAGCTGCCGATCAGGTCACGGTGCAGGCGCTCTAGCCCAGCCTGCGCGGTAAACTTACTCTCTACCTTTGTTTGTTGGTTTGGCATGGCGTATGCCATGCGTGGAGTAAGCTATGTCTGTGTTTGGGGTTCTTATTTTTCCAACCGCCTACAGCATGCCAATGGGTCAGCTTGCCCAGGCGGTTGAAGAGCGTGGTTTTGAGTCGCTGTTTGTGTGCGAGCACACGCATATTCCGGTTGACCGGCAAACGCCCTGGCCTGGGGGTACTGAGTTGCCAAAACAGTACTTTCATACGCTCGATCCCTATGTGGCCTTAACGGCTGCCGCCATGACTACCAGCGAGATCAAGCTGGGCACCGGTATCACCCTGATTAATCAGCACGACCCCATTGTGCTGGCCAAAACCGTGGCGAGCCTTGATGAAGTGTCTAATGGTCGCACTCTGCTTGGCATCGGTGCGGGCTGGAATGTCGAAGAAATGGCCAACCATGGCACGGTGTACAAAACCCGTTGGGCCTTGTTGCGCGAACGCGCGCTGGCAATGAAGGCATTGTGGAGCGAGGAGCAGGCCGAGTTTCACGGCGAGCATGTCAATTTTGATCCGGTATTCAGTTACCCCAAGCCCCGCCAGGCCGGCGGACCGCCCCTGTTGCTGGGTGCGGCATCGAAGTGGAGCTATGACCGCGTTGCTGAATACGCCGATGGCTGGATGCCTATATATCAGGACCAGTCGCGGGCGGCGGCCACCGGGGTGTTGGATTACGCGGCTGGCATGGCGGAGGTACGGCGTTGCTGGGCGAACCGGGGGCGGCAAGGCGAGCCGAACTTTTCAGCCTTTGGCGTGCCTGATAAGAGGTCGGCGATCGCTGCCATGAGAGACCTGGGGTTTGATCGACAGCTCTTTGGTCTGCCATCGGCGGACGCTGACACAGTGCTGCCACTGTTGGATAGATACGCCAAACTCGCCCATGAGAGCCGCTAAGACCCGCCGAGACCCGCATTAGAGCGTAGATCAGGGGCATTTGTCCGACAATTTGCGTTCAGGCCGAGTTCAGTGGCATGGCGTAATATGGCACCAAGACTAGCGATTCCCACAGACCGAGGAGGCTCTTATGAAACGCATTATTGGACTGGTTGCTGTTATTGGACTGGGTTGGGCGCTTGCCGTACCGGCCAGTGCCAACACTCAAGTGCACGTAGGTTTGAATACGCCTGGATTGCAGGCGGTGGGTTTCCACAACAATCGTCGTTCGTTCCGTAGTCGGGGCTTTACCAACCGCCGGTTTAATCGCGGCATCAACCGCAGCTTCAATCGGCGCGGTTTTAGTAACCGAGGCTTTAATAACCGCTCAGGATTGACGCTGAATTTCTCGAATCGAAATTTTATTTCCGGCAATTCAGGTTTTCGAAGCGGTTACAGCTCGGGCTTTTCCGGCAGCAGCTGTCGGCGGGTGACGAAGCGCGGTTACTGGAACGATCGTCCCGCTCTGATTGGTGGTCGTCAGTGCTTCGATGGTGATGGTTACGCCTATGTGGTACCCAGCTCACGGCATCTGATTCGCTACTACTAGTCGGCCCAGAAGCGGAGTAAACTGCGCGGCCCTTTCCGCTGGGCCAGAACACGATGTACGCAGGCTTTGATTACGGCACATCCCACTGTGCGATTGGAGTCTGCGATTTCTCTCCCCCAAACACTTCCCCAA